>PMAD01000209.1:115147-122398 GCA_003152415.1 Acidobacterium sp. | reverse complement strand
TTCTGGGGCTGGTACGCGCGCTGGTGGCCGCTGCTGCTGATCGTGATGGGCGGGCTGCTGCTGGCGGAGCACTTCCTGGACTGGAACCGGCCGTGGGGCGGACGACGCTCGATGGGCGGGATTGTCTGGCTGGTGATCCTGATGGTTTGTCTCGGATGGGTCTCGCGCGAAGGGCACCTGATGGGGCCGTTCTCGTGGGGATTTGGCGATGACAATAACGGCGACGAACTGTGGAGCTGGATGGGCGCGGAGCACGACAACGACGTGCAGATCGACCAGGCGCTGACGGCAGCGAAGCCCTCGGTGACGATCAACGATCCGCAGGGGGACATCACCATCACGGCTTCGACGGATAACCAGCTGCATCTGCGGGCGCACGAGATGGTGCATCGCGATTCGGATTCGGAAGCGCAGAAGATTTTCACGCAGCTGAAGCCGAGGGTGGACGCCTCGGGCGGCGGCGCGGTGATCACGGTGCCGGAGAAACAAGGCGCGCGCGTGGATCTGACGCTGGAATTGCCGGCGGCGGCGTTCGCGACGGTGACGGCGGGACATGGCGACGTGACCGCGGACGGGCTGAACGGCGGCGTGCAGGTGACCGCTAATCATGGCGAGGTGAAGCTGGAGGATATCGGCGGGGACGCGCAGGGGCACATCGACCACGGCGACTTTTCCGCGCACAACGTGCAGGGGCGCGTGCTGGTGGATGGGCACGGCGACGATGTGACGCTGTCGGAGATCCAGGGACCGGTGACGATCAACGGAGACTTCTTCGGGGATATTCACCTGGAGCAGATCGGGGCAGACATTCACTACCACTCGAGCCAGACATCGCTCGATATTGCACGGCTGGCGGGTGCGCTGACGCTGGACAAGAGCGACCTGAGTTTGAGCCAGGCAGTGGGACCGGTGCGGGTGATCGCGCGCTCGAAGGATATCGACCTGACGCAGGTTGCGGGAGACGCGCACATTGAAGACTCAAATGGCGACGTGAACGTGGTGGCGGCGAATCCGCTGGGCAACGTGCAGATCACGGATCATACAGGCAACGTGATCGTGACCATGCCGGAAAACGCAAACTTCAGCGTGACGGGCAGCACGAGCGGCGACGAGGCGGTGAGGACGGACTTTCCGCTGAAGATGTCGACCGACGGCGGGCGGCAGACGCTGGAGGGTTCGGTGGGCCACGGCGGCGTCCAGCTGCAGCTGGAGACGGATCACGGGAACCTGGAGCTGCGGAAGGGCGAGAATGCGACGGTGGCAGTGACGCCGCCCAAGCCGCCGACTCCTCCGGCTGCGGCGAAGCACTTCAAGGCTCCAGCGGGGGCGAAGTCGGAAGAGGAGTGATCTCTCTTCGGCGCGCACAAACCAAGCTTTAACAGAAGACGTCCTCCTCACGGGAGGGCGTCTTTTTTGCAACCGGTGTCGTTACAGACCTTAGCCTACTTTTTCGGCGGAGGCGCGGCCGGAGAAGAGCGGGCGGACGAGGTCTTCGATGTGGGCGAGGACCTGGTCGAGGGTGAGGCTGGTGGAATCGATGACGACGGCGTCGGACGCGGGACGAAGCGGGGAGTTGGCACGATTGCGATCGCGCTCGTCGCGCTCGCGGATTTGCTGAAAGACGACCGAATGGTCGGAGTTGGACGCGGGCAGGGTGCGATCCCGGGCGCCGGCATTTTGCTCGTAGGCGCCGGCGTTCTGTTCGTAACCGGAGTTGTTGGAGGGAGACTTCGCGCCGGAGTTCTGCTCGTAGCGGCGCTGGCTGCGCGCTTCAGGGGAGGCATCGAGAAAAACTTTGACATCGGCGTCGGGGAAGACGACGGTGCCGATGTCGCGGCCTTCCATAACTACACCGCCGCGGCGGCCGAGGTCGCGCTGGAGATCGACCATCCAGGCGCGAATGTGGGGGTGGACGCTGACGCGCGAGGCTCCCTGGGTGACGTCGGAGTCGCGGATGCGCTCGGTGACGTCGGCGCCGTCGAGAAAGACGCGGCTGCCGGTGCGGTCGGCCTCGAGGGCGATGTCGGTGTCGCGGGCGAGACGCTCAAGGGCGCAGGCGTCGTCGAAGTCCTGATCGGACATGATGGCTTTGAGGGCGAAGGCGCGGTACATAGCGCCGGTTTCGAGGTTGAGAAGACCGAAGTGCTGCGCGAGATGACGGGCGACGGTGCTCTTGCCGGCGCCGGCGGGGCCGTCGATGGCGATGATGGGGCCGCGGTTCATTCGGGGTTCTCTTCCTGACTATGATTCTTGCGCGGATTTGGTTTGGCGGGGGCAGATTTGCGGAATTTGTTTTTCGGTTTGGCGGGACGGGCGGGATGCGAGCCTCGAAACGGGGGCCGACTGGATTTACCGGAGGAAGATTCTCCGGTCCGAAACGGACGAACGGGGCCGTCGGCACGGGGCTTACGGGGGCCGGGTTTTCCGGAGACGGGTTTCCCGGTTCCGGGCCTACCGGAGCTGGTTCTAAAGCCGGGTTTTCCGGAGGCGGCGAAGCGGGGCTTTGCAACGAACTTCTTGTAAGGGCGCGAGGGTGCGGGGCGGGAAGGACGGCTGTCGCCGAAGCGTGTCCCTGGGGTCGCTGATTCCTTGTTCGACGGAGGACGGTTTTGAGGGCGCGGAGGATTGGTGGGGCGCGGTCGATCGGAGGAGCGCCAGCGGTTTTCGGGGTGCGGGCGTCGATCGGCGCCAGGCGGGCGCTGTTCTCCGAGCGCAGGCCGGTTGCGGGGAGGGCGACGATCGGGTGCTGAGCGGTCCCGGTCGCGATTGTCTTTGCGGAATTGCCCGCCGCGCAGAGGCGTGCCGCTCCGGCGCTGCCAGGGTTTTGCATCTGGGCGATGCGGACGACCGAATGGAGGACGGGGACCTGGGGTTGGGCGTGCGCCAGACGGTGGGCGCGGGCCGGAGGCCGGACGCGCTGCGAACGCTGGACGGGGACCGGAGGCTGGGCGCGGGCCGGCAAACGGTTTCCCTTCCCGGCCTCGGCGCTCGGGAGAGGGCTGGGGGCGGTTGGCGGCGGGAGGCTTTTTCTGCCAGGCGCCGCGGGGCCGGTCGCGCTCAGGTCGCGCATCGTGGCGGGGCAGCTCCCAGCGAGTCGGGCGCGGCTCTTTCTTGAACGGGGCGCGAGCGAGGGCGGGTGCTTCGCGCGGGGCCGGTGGCTGCTCCGGTTCGGGGGCGTGTTCGGGGAGAGAACCCTCGACGAAGAGCAGGGTTTGGGAAGCGACAGACATGGTTCCCAGCTGACGGGTGGCCGTCATGCCGTGGAGGACTTCGCGGATGCGCGAGCGGGCGGTGAGCGGCGAGAGGAAAATCTCGGCTTCTTCCGCGGTCGCGGCAACGGCGGAGCGGAGATAGATGGAGAGCAGCGCGGAGAGCGCGGTGGCCTGGGCGGTGTTGCCGCCGGTGGCGAGTTGCGCCGGGTAGCTATTCTTCAAAAGAGTCCAGCGGGTGGGCTGGCCCGGCGAGTAGAGGGGCGCGGCGCGGAGGGTGGTCCAAAGCTCGATGAGAGCGCGGAGGACCGCGGCTTCGGTGAGTTCGCGGCCGAGGATTTCGCGGAGTTCAATGGCGGATTTCTCGCCTTCGCGGTCGAGGGCCTCCCAGGTGCGGAGGACGATGGGGGTGTTGCGGGCGTGGGGCGGGGATTTCCACTGGCGGTCGCCGCGGACGGCCGCGGCCCAGGGCAGGATTTCAGGGGTGATGAGGAAGTCGGGCTGCTCGGAGAAGGTTCCTAGGAGATTGAGGGGGATGGCGCGGCGTTCTTCGACGAGGCGGGAAATGAGTTCCGTGGCCAGAGCGATGGCGGGCGCGGGCGGGGTAACGCTGGGTGCTCCGAGGCAGGCCTCAACGAAGGAAGGAGCGGGCGCGGGGAGCTGGGTATGACGCGGCAGAAACAGGCAGAGGCCGACGTTGTCGAGCCAGCGGGCGGCATCGTCGAGAGTCAGCAGCGGGGCAGCCGGGTTCGTTGCGGCGGTCTGGTGCCACAGCGCGGCGCGCGCGATTTGTAACTGTTGCTGATTCAAAAAGAGCCCGCTTCAACTGTTGAGATCGAGTGACCAAGGTCTAAATGCGCTGGAATGCGCGCTGAATGTCTTTCCATGAATATCGTAATGCAATGGGGCGGCCGTGGGGGCAGCTGGTGGGGTGGTCAGTCCTCGCGAGCGCGGCCAGCAGCCATTCCATACGGGCGGGATCGAGGGGCATGTTGATTTTGATGGCGGCGTGGCAGGCGATAGAGGCGGCGATGCGGGCGCGGGCGGTTTCGAGGTTGTCGGACTGCGCGGCGGCGCCGGGCTGCTCAAGGACTTCAAGGATCATGCGCTCCAGTTCTGCACCGCTAAGGCCGGAAGGCGCGGCTTTGATGGCGATGGTGTGGGGGCCGAAGGGCTCGGCTTCGCAGCCGTTGCGTTCCAGCTCCGCGGCGAGCGTAGAGAAGACCACCATTTGCTGGGGGAGCAGGTCGATCAGCATAGGCATAAGGAGGCGCTGGCGTTCGACGCGCTCAGTCTGGCGCTCGCGGAGGATTTTTTCGAAGAGCACGCGCTCGTGGGCGACATGCTGATCGATGATCCAGAGGCCTTCGTCGTTGGTGGCGAGGATGAAGGACTCGCGCAGCTGGCCGAGGGGTTTGAGCGAGGCAAGGGAGTGGAGGGAGGGTGCGGGCTCGCCGCCTTCCCACCCCATCGCGCCAACACCGGGCGCGCCGGGGGCCCCGGCGTCGGGGAGGGTTGGTTCGGCGCAGGCGTGGCCGTTGGTGGAGGCGGCTGGGGGAGCGGCGCCCGCTACTGCGGCGGCGAAGGGGAGATGGATTTCTTCGGGGCGAGGCTCGGGTGGGGCGAGGTTGAAGGGCGCGGCGTCGCCGGGTTGGGGCGAAGCGTCGGAGTCGGGGATTTCCGCGACAGGCTGAGAGTCTGTTTCCAGAATGAGCGCAGAGGAAGCGCGGGGGCTATCGGTGAGAGCCTCCAGGAAGCTGGCGGCGGGGCGGGTCTTCATCAGCGTAACGCGGATGCTTTCGCGGATGAAGTCGTGGACGAGGGACTGCTGGCGGAAGCGGACCTCGGTTTTGGCGGGGTGGACGTTGACGTCGACTTCGTGGGGCGGCATTTCGAGAAACAGGAGGACGACAGGGAACGAGGTGGGCGGGATGATGTTGCGATAGGCCTCGACGATGGCGTGAATGATGAGGCGATCGCGGATGAGGCGCTGGTTGACGAAGATGTAGATCGAGTTTCGGTTGAGCTTTTGCAGCGCGGGGCGGGAGACGAAGCCGCTGAGGCGGAGGAAGCCGGGATCGGGCGGGGTGTAGTCGCGATCGCGGTGCCAGGGCGCAGGTTCGGGGAGGCCGGCGTGGTCGAAGCGGCGCTCGGCGGCGAGGGGGAGTAGCTGGTCGAGGGTGTCGCGGCCGAAGATCTGGTAGATGCGCTCGGAAGCTTCGCGGACGGGCGGCGCTGTCAGCAGCGCGTGGGTGGCGGAGTGAAGCTCGAAGTGGATTTCGGGATGGGCGAGCGCGTAATGCGTCACTAAGGCTGTTACATGGGCGAGCTCGGTGGTTTCGGCACGGAGGAATTTGCGGCGGGCGGGCGTGTTGAAGAACAGGTCGCGGACGGCGATGGTAGTGCCGGGTGGACCGCCGGAGTCTTCGACGGCGAGGATTTTGCCGCCTGCAATTTCGATGCGGGTTCCGGTGGCGCCGGGCTCCTCATGCGGGCCGCCGGCGCTGGGGTGCGTGACGAGTTCGAGGCGGGAGATGGAGGCGATGGAGGGGAGCGCTTCGCCGCGGAAGCCGAGGGTGGCGATGGAGAGCAGATCGTCGGAGGAGCGAATTTTGGAGGTGGCGTGGCGCTCGAAGGCGAGCAGAGCGTCGTCGCGCACCATGCCGCAGCCGTCGTCGGCGACGCGGATGAGGCGGCGGCCACCGGCTTCAATTTCGATGCGGACGCGGGTGGCGCCGGCATCGAGGGCGTTCTCCAGCAGCTCCTTGACGACGGAGGCGGGGCGGTCGACGACCTCGCCGGCGGCGATCTGATTGGCGACCTGGTCGGAGAGAACGCGGATGCGGCCCATGCTGGGTCAAGGATATGCGCATCCAGGTGTGGAGAACTGGTTCAGATTTGGACGCCGAAGGGGACTGGCACGGAGATTGCGCGGGGTCGGCTCACGTGCCGGGGAACGCTGCCGAAGTCCAGAGTGTGCGGCTTCGCAGAGGGTGCGGCGATGGACGTGGATCGGATTTCAGCGATGGGCGGCGTGGGGCAGGAGCAGAATCCGGCGTGGATGCGGGGCAAGATGCGGAGGCGCAAATTTGCCGAGGACGTGGAGCCCGAGGTTGAGGGTGAGCTGGAAGCGGAGCCGGTCGAAATGGATGAAGAGCACGATGGGGTGCTCGATTTGATGGCGTGACGGGCTAGAGTTTGGAGTTTAGGGATTAGGGATTAGGAATTAGAGAAAACCCCACCTTGCTCGCGCCAACCACGGGCGCGACCAGAATGGGGCACCCGGATCTCGGCGAATTCAGAGCGCCGTCAATATGGCGTCGGCGATGCGAGCGGCTTCGACGGTGGGGCGGACATCGTGGGCGCGCACGATGCTGGCTCCAGCGAGGATGGCGGCGGTGGTAGCGGCGAGGGTGGCATTGCCACGCGCATGCGGTGGGAAGTCGGGCGGGTTCGTTGCGGACGGATTGGTTGCGGGGGAGATGGTTCGCGCCAACGTTCGGCCGAGGAACGATTTGCGCGAGATGCCGGCGAGGATGGGTTGACCGATTGCGAGCAGCTCATCCTGGTGGGCGAGGAGCGGGTAATTGTTGTCCCAGGCTTTGCCGAAGCCGTAGCCGGGATCGAGAACAATGCGGGTGCGATCGATGCCTGCGGCGAGGGCCTGATCCAGAGAGCGGGCAAGGCCGGATTTCACCAGTTGAACGACTTCTTCCTGGGAGAGATGGGGTTGTGAACGCCAATCGGGCGGGCGGCCGCGGGTGTGCATGAGCACGACGCCGCAGGCTGATGCGGCACAGGAGCGGGCCATTTCAGGGTCCCACTGAAAACCACTGATGTCGTTGACGATTTCGGCTCCGGCGGCGACGGCCGCACGAGCGGTTTCGGCCTTATAGGTATCCACGGACAGCACAGATTTGGGACGTTCGCGAAGGATGGCTTCGAGGACGGGGAGGATGCGGGCTTGTTCTTCGCCGGAGCTGATGGGCTGCGTGGACCCGGGGCGGGTGGATTCGCCGCCGATGTCGATGAGGTCGGCGCC
>PMAD01000209.1:97545-115118 GCA_003152415.1 Acidobacterium sp. | reverse complement strand
GGGCGAATGCCATACAGAAATCGATGCTACACTCGGGGGAAATTCAGCGAAGAAACGGTTAACGATGAGACTGTCAGCGGAAAAGCGGTTAGCCAGGAGACGGTCAGCGAAATCCTTCGCGACATGCGCTCTGGTGATGTTGGCGCTGATGGTCACCGCTCATGCGGCGACGAAGCATCAGACGGCAAGACCGGTTCACAAATCTGTGACCCTGGACGCGGAGATCCGGCAGATCCTCGCCGATCCGGCGGTTGCGCGCGCGCACTGGGGGATCTCAGTGACGACGCTGGAGGGCAAGACGGTGTACGCGCTGAACGATGCGGAGTTTTTCGAGCCTGCGTCGAACGCGAAGCTGTTCACGACGGCAGCGGCGCTGGCGTTGATTCCCGCCGATGCAACGTGGACGACGACCGCGGTCACTTCGGGATCGATCGATGCGAGCGGGACGCTGACGGGCGACGTGCGGCTGCTGGGCGCGGGCGATCCGACAATGTCGGGGCGGACCTATCCGTGGAGTGGGAAGACGGAGCGGCCGAATCCGCCGCTGCAGGCGCTGGAGAGCATGGCGGATCAGATTGTCGCGAGCGGCGTGAAGACGGTTACGGGCGACGTGATCGGGGACGATACGTGGTTCGTGTGGGAGCGGTACGGCGGAAGCTGGGCGTGGGACGATTTGCAGTGGGATTACGGCGCGCCGGTGTCGGCGCTGACGGTGAACGACAACGTTGTGTATCTGAACATCACGCCTGCTGCCCCGGCGGCGGCGAACGCGGGCGCCCCGGCGGGGAGTGAGGGCGATGCCGCGGCGCGGACGACGTCGATGGTGGTCGCGTGGAACCCGGATGTGCCGTACTACAAGCTGGAGAACTCACTGACACCGGCGCGGGCGGGCGAAGCGGGGCATCCGGGGATCGATCGCGCGCCGGGAAGTCTGGCGATCCGGCTGTTTGGCTCGCTGAGCGCGAACGGAATGCATGAGGGGCTGGCGGTTGAGGATCCGGCGCAGTTTGCGGCGACGGCGTTGCGGCAGATACTGCTGGCGCGCGGCGTGACGGTGACGGGGCTGGCCACGGCGTGGCACCGGCTGCCAATGGATACGGAGAAGTATCGGGACGAGGTGGATCAGGTAGTGGTGCTGCGGCCGCTGGCGCTCACGACGATTGAGCCGCCGGTGACGGGACTGAAGGTGCTGGCGACGCATGTGTCGCCTACGCTGGCGGAGGATGTGACGGTGACCAACAAGGTGAGCCAGAATCTGCACGCGGAGTTATACGAGAGACTGCTGGGGCGGCTGGAGGGGGAAGACGGGACGATTGCGCAGGGGGCGCGGGTGGTGCGGCAGTTTCTGGTGAACGCGGGCGTGGATCCCGGGGATTTTTTGTTTTCTGACGGGTCGGGATTATCGCCGGACGATTTGATCACGCCGCGCGCGGCAACGACGCTGCTGGCCTACGCAGCGCGACAGCCGTGGGGCGAGCTGTATAAATCATCCCTGCCCATTGGTGGCGTGGATGGGTCGCTGGACGGGCGATTTATAGGAGCGCTTAAGGGCAAAGTATTCGCGAAGACGGGGACGCTGTCGGAAGTGAACGCGCTGAGCGGGTATGTGAAGGCGGCGAGCGGGAGGACGCTGGCGTTTTCGGTGCTCTGCAACGACCGGCAGCCCACGGGGGATGCGGCGCGGGTTGCTCTGGACCGGATTGTGGAGTTGGTCGCTGCGGCGAACTAGGGTGTAGGGGATGGGGTGTAGCGAAGCAGCGTTTAGCGGATAGAAGAAGAGCGGTTTGGGATCAGGGTTAGAGATTGGAAGTGGTGCGGGAAGCCAGGTTGCAATTGAAGATTACGGGTGTTGTTGTTGCTGCGGTATTCGCGCTCAGTGCCGCGGGGTGTGGGCGGTCGCTGGGGCCGTCGAAGGCGGTGGGCGAGCTGACGCCGCAGGAGGCGCGGGGACGAGCGGTGTATCAGCAGTACTGCGCGAGCTGCCACTACGCGAATCAGAGCGGCGATCTGCATGGGCCGAGTTTGTTTGGGGTGTATCGAAAAAAGTATCTGCCGAGCGGCGCTCCGGCGAACGACGAGCGCGTGACGCCGGTGGTTCTGCGCGGGCGCAATATGATGCCGGGTTATGGGAATGACCTGGACGACCAGCAGCTCGCGGACCTGCTGGCTTATCTGCACACGTTATGAGCGAAGAAGAAAAGCGCGGGCTGCTGCCGGGGATGGCGGCGATCGGGGCGTGGATGTTCTTTCTGTGCCTGATCGGGCTGGTGGGTGTGACGCTGCACAAGCTGCCGCTGGTGGTGCTGATTATGTGCGCGGCGTTTGTTGCCGCAGGCCAGGGACTGCTGCGGTTGCGGCGATGGGGATGGGCGCTGACGCTGGGGGCGGTGTTCTGTTCGGCGCTGTACGGGATGTGGGTGCTGGTAAAGTTTCACCAGATTGTGGAGATCGTGATGGTGGCGCTGAACCTGGTGTTTTTTCTGTATCTGGTACGGCCCGAGGTGACGCAGCGGCTGCGGTGAGAACAGGGTGCAGGGTACAGCGTGCAGGGTACAGAAAAGCGTTCAGCGTTCGACTCAGGCGGATTGCTCGTGAGCTTCGCCGAGGGTGACGCGGGTGGTCATTCGGCGGCGACCGCGGAAGAAAGTGACGGTGACGGTGTCGCCTGGCTGGTGCTGGTTCATGATTTCGGCGATGTCCTGGGAGTTGGTGATCTCCTGGCCGTCGATGGCGACGATGAGGTCGCCGCCGGTGGAGATTTGCATGTTGCCGAGGTACGCGACCTGATTGCCGCCATGGAGGCCGGCGTGCTCGGCGGCGCCGCCGGGAACGGTGCTCTCGATGAGGACTCCGTACTGCGCTGGCAAGCCCATCTGCTCGGCGAGGTCGGGGCCGATGGGGAGAGTGACGACGCCGAGCGAGGGACGGCGGGAGTGGCCGTACTTCTGGATGTCGGCGAGGACGGCTTTGGCGGTATCGATGGGAATGGCGAAACCGATGCCTGCGTTCTGCTCGGCGCCGTTCTGGGCAATCATCGAGTTGATGCCGATGACCTCGCCCTGGGAGTTGAGCAGCGNNGGGCCGCCGGAGTTGCCGGGGTTGATGGCGGCGTCGGTCTGGATGGCGTTTTCGATGGGCACGCCGCCTTCGGGGCTGCGCACGGAGCGAATGGCGCTGATGATGCCGGAGGTCATGGTGCCGGAGAGGCCGAAGGGATTGCCGATGGCGTAGACCTGCTGGCCGACCTGGAGATCGCGCGAGGTGGCGAGGACGGCGGGGACGAGATTAGGCGCGTTTATCTGGAGAAGGGCGAGGTCGTGCAGGCGATCTTTGCCGATGACCTGGGCCTGGTAGCGATGCTTGTCGTGGGTCTGGACCTCGATGTTTCGTGCGTCGGCGACGACGTGGTAGTTGGTGAGGATGTGCCCCTGCTTATCGAGGATGAAGCCGGAGCCCTGGTCCTGCTGAGGCACGAGGCCCATGAAGAAGTCGAGGGTGACTGTGCCGGCGGTGATGTTGACGACGGAGGGGACGACGCGCTTGTAGACGGAGATGTTGTTCATCTCCGTGTTGGTGTATTCGGGCGCGGCGTGGGCCTCGGTGAGCGTGAGCGAAGAGCCGGAAGCGCCGAGACGGCGGATCTCGAAGTGGGTGATGAAGTAACAGAATCCTGCAACCAGGATGAGAACCAGAAGAAGTCTGCGCAAGGTCATAGTGGGTGGTTGGCGTTCCGAGTCGGCGCCCCGAAACCCGGTTGAGCGCAGGGCGGATGAAGGCGCAGGAACAGCCTCCTTTCATTGTATCGGCATACGTTCAAACACCGGCGGAGGCTCGGAGTTCCTCTACAACGTGTTCTGCCCGGCGGCGGGTTGCGTCGAGGGAACCTGAGTTGTCGATAACGAAGTCGCAGTGCGGGAATTTGGCGGCGTCGGGGAGCTGCGCGGCGAGGCGCAGGCGGGCGTCGCGTTCGGCGGCGGCGCGTTGTTCGGGCGTGACGTTCGGCGGGAGAATGCGGGCGAGGAAGCGCTGGATCTTGAGGTCGTCGGGCGCAGTGACAAGGATGACGCGATCGAAGCGCTGACGCCAGTTGGGGACGGTGCCCCAGGCTTCGGCTTCGAAGACGAGTGCCGACTCAATAACGACGACGGCGTGCGGGTCGCGAGCGAAGATCTCGCTCGTGAGGCGCTCCTGCTCCGCGATGACGGGCGGGTGAACGATGCGATTGAGCTCGTTGAGGCGGCCCTCTGAGAAAGCAAGGGTCGCGAGGCGGGCGCGGTCGAGGGGGCCGTCAGAGCGGACGACGGAGGGGCCGAAGTGGTCGACGATGCGGCGGAAGACCTCCTGACCGGGGTTCATCATCTCGCGCGCGATGGCGTCGGCCTCGAGAACATGGAAGCCATGCTCGCGGAAGATGGCCGCGACGGTGGTCTTGCCGCTGCCGAGGCTGCCGGTGAGGCCTACACGCAACATGCGTCTCCGATCCGTGCACGCAGGGAAATGCGGCGCGGAATCTCCGATGATTGTAAGGCGTGTGAGAGAACCGAAACGGTCGGCGAAACGTATTTCGATTGCGAGGCACTATTCGCTTCAGTGCCGGTGCAGCAAGGGATGGATGAAAGCCCAGGCGAAGGCGATAGCGATGAGCATAGCGAGGAAGATGAGAGCGAGCATCAGGCCCCAGGAAGGCCCATCGTGGTTGGGCGGAGGAGTCGGTTCTTTTTGGGGATCGGCCACGGAAGTTAGTGTACGGCTGCGGTTACCGGAGTGGCATTTTGCACGATGGAAAAGGGGATTACCCGCGAAGAAATGTCCGGTTTGGGAAAGAGAATCGCAACACAAATTTCACAAATATGTGTCTAAAAGGAGCAGAGGTTCGGCAGTAGAAGGCCGATCGAGAACACGCGCGGAGAAGGGCATCCGGAGAGGATGCGAGCAAGGAGACGACCATGGCGAGCGCCAGCAGAATCGAGAAATTCCCGGTGGCAGAGCTCTCAGGGCTGCGCACCGAGCTCCTGCGGTCGAGTATCGATTCGTGGCAGGCGGCTGAACTGGTGACCACGTTCCTGTCGGGGCGCGGTTACGGTGCGGATCGGGCGATGGTGCGCGAAGCGGTGCTGCGTCTGGAGGCGAATTCGTGCAAGCCGGAATGCATGCAGAGCGAGCTGGAGCGCGTAGCATACGTGATGTGAATCGTGCGTAAAAAATCGTTTTAGTAAGGAATTTTTCTCCGCCCCATAAATCCACTTTTACCTGAATCCAAACAGCTCGCCCGCGCGTCGAAACGTGCAGAGGGTGGTTTTTCACCATTTCTGCTAACGGCCATTGCAGAAATGGATTGGGTAGTGTTGTCCCTTCAGGGCTTCTTCCGAAGCTGCTGGTGGCGATGCGATCCATGAGGCGGAACCACGTGGTATTCCGCTGGCGCGCCTGCGCTCATTCACAGTACCCATCATCCCTGCGGCAGCCGATCTTTTCGAGGAACGGCGCGTTAGCCGAAGTTTGTCCGGGAGGCGGGACGGTAGAGGGAGCAGCGGGCGTAACGGCAGAATTTTCTGCAGAGGAGCAATTCATGCGTTTTACATCTTTTAAGAAATTCTCTTTCGGTCTGGCACTTGTTTCGCTGGCCGCGGCGGGGGCTGCA
The DNA here is from genome assembly GCA_003152415.1 of Acidobacterium sp. Taxonomy (GTDB): domain Bacteria; phylum Acidobacteriota; class Terriglobia; order Terriglobales; family Acidobacteriaceae; genus Palsa-343. The sequence goes on along the minus strand of PMAD01000209.1, from coordinate 109,477 downwards.
TCGGCGCAGTCTCTGGTGGGCGTGAACACCACGCTCGATCGCACGCTCGATTCAAAGAGCGCGGCGGCCGGGCAAGTGGTAACAGCGAAGCTCGACGGAACCGTAACGGCAGCGGACGGCACAAAGCTGCCGAAGGGCACGGAACTGATCGGCAAGGTGGCTGACGTGAAGAACGCGAACGGCGCGGCGAGCGTGAGCCTGGTGTTCACTTCAGCGAAGCTGAAGGACGGCAAAGAGATTCCGGTGAAGGCCACGGTACTGGCGGCTTATCCGGAGAGCGATGCAGTGGCTCTGACTCTGGGCGATGTGGCGGAGCAGCCGGCACCGGCTCAGGTGGCTGGTGACAGCGTGTTCGACCAGCAACCCGGCGCGCTGGAACACGTGGCTTTGAGCAGCGCAGTCAAGAGTCATGAGTCGGGGACGTTCTCAAGCACGAATGGAAACTTCAAACTGCTGGCGGGGACGAATCTGCAGGTGGGGATCGCTCCGGCCGGCAGCGGCGGCGGGACAAACGCGGCCGAATAAGCTGGATTTCGCACCACCCTCTGGAACAGAAAAAGGCCGTCCAGCTGGACGGCCTTTTTGTTGCGCGAAAGATTGACGTGCGGGAAGCTGGCGCGGTTCAGACCTGCATAACTTCAGCTTCCTTCTTTTTCGCCATCTCTTCCATTTTTTTGATTTCTTCGTCGGTGAGCTTCTGAATCTCGTCGAGAGAGCGCTTCTCCTCATCTTCGGAGATCTTTTTGTCTTTGGAGGCTTTCTTGATGAGGTCGTTGCCGTCGCGGCGAATATTGCGGACGGCGGTGCGGTGATCTTCGAGGACGCGGTGCAGGTGTTTGACGACCTCGCGGCGGCGCTCCTCGGTCATGGGCGGCACGGGGACGCGGACGATCTTGCCGTCGTTGTTGGGATTGAAGCCGAGGTCGGAGGTGCGGAGGGATTTTTCGATTTCGCCGATGAGGCTGACGTCCCAGGGCTGGATAACGATCATGTTGGCGTCAGGGGTGGTGATCTGGCCGACCTGGTTGAGCGGCGTGGGCGTGCCGTAGTAATCGACTCTGACCTGGTCGAGCATGTGAATGGAGGCGCGGCCGGTGCGGATGGAGCCGAGGTTGGTCTGAAAATCGAGAACAGCTTTGTCCATGCGGGTGCGGAGCTGCGCGTGGTCGGCTTTGAGAGCGGGAATACCCGCCATTACGGATGGCGCCATGGTGGTGGTCCTTACGAAAACGAGCTCAAAACAGGTATTGTACGCGCGAACACCGGGCTACATCAGCATGCGAACGGCGGCCGAAGTGGCCTGGGAGCCTGCCTGGGCCGTGCTCTGGGCATCGCTTTGCTCGTGGGCATGGTAGGAGGAGCGGACGAGCGGGCCCGATTCGACGTGGCGGAAGCCCATGGCAAGAGCTTCGCGCCTCATGAAGGCGAACTCGTCGGGGGTGTAGTAGCGGGCGATGGGGAGATGGTCCTTCGATGGGCGCAGGTACTGGCCGATGGTGAGGACCTTGACTCCGACGTTGGCAAGGTCGCGGTAGACGGCAAGCAACTCGTGCATTTCTTCGCCCAGACCGACCATGACTCCGGATTTTGTAACAACAGCGGGATTGATTTCCTTCGCGAGCTGGAGGAGGCGGAGGGTGCGCTCGTAGCGGGCTCCGGAGCGGACGACGCGATAGAGCCGCGGGACGGATTCGGTATTGTGGTTGAGAATTTCGGGGTGCGCTTCGACGACGAGGCGGATGGCCTCCTCATTGCCTTGGAAATCGGGGACGAGCACTTCGACCTGGCAGCCGGGAGCCTGGAGGCGAATCTCGTCGATCACCATAACGAAGGCGCGGGCGCCACCGATGATGTCGTCGTCGCGATTGACGCTGGTGATGACGGCGAACTTGAGGCCGAGTTGGGCGACGGCTTCAGCAACGCGGCGGGGCTCATCGAAGTCGATGGGCTCGGGGCGGCCTTTGGGGACGGCGCAGAATCCGCAGCGGCGGGTGCAGAGGTTGCCGAGCATCATGAAGGTGGCGGTGCGGTGGTGCCAGCACTCGCCGATGTTGGGGCACTGCGCGGATTCGCAAACGGTGTGGAGGTTGAGGGAGCGAGCCAGCTTTTTGAGGTCGTGGTAGTTGTCGCCCATGGGGGCGCGGGCGCGGAGCCACTCGGGCTTGGGGAGCGGGCGGCGGGGCGCGAGGTCGATCTGGACTAACGTGTCCGGCGCGGCCGAATCGACAGTGGGTGAGCTGGCCATCCATGCTTATTTTAGCGAAGTGGTTTGTGACGGGNNGATGATGCAGGATTTCCGGCTGGCGGTGCGGCAGATGCGTAAGGCGCCAGGGTTCACGCTGACTGCCATTCTGACGCTGGCACTGGGCATGGGCGCGACCATTGCCATCTTTTCGCTGGTGGAGGGAATCCTGCTGCGGCCGCTGCCGTTCGCCGATCCGGACCGGCTGGTAATCGTGGGCGACCACGTGGGCAACGGGCCGAATCCTGGTGTGACGGCGCGGGAGATTGCGACGTATGAAGGGGCGACAAGCGCGTTCTCGGCGATGGGCGGGTTCGCGGGGACGAGCTACGAGTTGTCGGGCGGTGCAACGCCGGAGCTGATCGACGGCGCGCGGCTGGGAGCAGGGGCGTTTTCGGCGCTGGGCGTTGCGCCGATGCTGGGGCGCGTGTTCACGCAGCAGGAGGACGAGGGGCATCAGCCACTGGCAGTGATCAGCTACGCGCTGTGGCTGAACCGGTACCATCGCGATCCGCGGGTGCTGGAGCAGTCGGTTGTTCTGGACCGGAAGGCGTATTCGATTGTCGGGGTGATGCCGCGGAGCTTTGAGTTTCCGCTGGTGCCGGGACGACTGAATCAGGCGCAGGTGTGGGTACCGCTGAGCCTGACGCCGGATGAGCTCTCGGACAAGAACGTGGGCGCGTGGGCCTACCGAATGGTGGCGCGGCTGAAGGATGGCGTGACGCAGCGGCAGGCGGCCGAGGATGCGAATCGGGTCGCGCAGCAGATCATGCGGGATTTTCCGGCGAGCATGGCGGCGATTCGCATCCGCGGGGACGCACTGTCATTGCGGGAGCAAGCTGTGGCCGCGACCCGGCCGCTGCTGCGCGCATTGTTTGTCGCGGTGCTGGTGGTGCTGCTGATTGCGTGCGCGAATGTAGCGGGGCTGCTGCTGGTGCGGGCGATCGGGCGGCGGCGTGAATACGCGGTGCAGGTGGCGCTGGGCGCGCCCGCGAGCGCGATCCTGCGGCAATCGGTGCTGGGCGGATTGATGCTGGGCGTGGCGAGCGGCACGATTGGCGTCGGGCTGGCCGCGCTGGCGGTGCGCGCAGCGCTGCATCTGCTGCCAGATTCCCTGCCGCGTGTCGATTCGATCGCGATGGATCCGGCGGTGATGATCTTCGCGCTGCTGCTGGCGCTGGCCACGGGAGCGTTGTGCAGCGTGGCTCCGGCGTTTGTGGCGACGCGCACCAGCGTGATCGAGAATCTTAAGGAGGGAGCAAGAAGCGGGACCGGAGCGGCGAGCCATGCATGGCTGCGGTCGTTCCTGGTGGTGTCAGAGATCGCGATCGCTCTGGTGCTGCTGACAACCGCGGGCGTGTTTCTGCGCAGCTATCGCAGAATGCTGGCCGTCGATCCGGGATTCCGGCCGGAGAACGTTCTGGTGGCAAGCTATCAGCTGCCGCTGCGGCAGTATTCGACGCAGACTTCGGCGGACAATTTCGATCACGGGGTGATCGACCGGCTCACCGGCAAGCCGGGGATCGTAGCGGCGGGGATCAGCAACACGCTGCCGTCTGCGAATGACGGAGGGCTCGCGGCCTATACGGTGGAAGGCAGGCCTGCGGCCGGCTGGAAGCTGACCTTTGCGGCGTTTGCGCTGACCTATGGCGACTACTTTCGCTCGATGGGTATTCCGCTGCTGGAGGGCCGGTACTTCACCACGGAAGATCGGGCGGATGCTCCGCTGGTAGTGATCGTGAATCAATCGATGGCGAAGCATTGCTGGCCTGGGGAGCGCGCAGTGGGCAAGCGCCTGCATGTTGGGAATCCACATAAGGGGTTGCCGTGGGCCACGGTGGCAGGGGTGGTGGCCGACACGACGCTGGGCCCACGTGACCAGCCGGCCGCGGATCAGTGGTACATTCCTGCGGAACAGCCTGCAGTGCTTTTCGGGGCAAACGCGCAGGACAGCCTGATCCAGCCTGCAGGCGGGTACATCACGCTGCGCTCGTCGCTCGAGCCGAAGCAGATGACGCATGTGCTGCGGTCGGCGGTAGCGGAAGTCGATCCGCTGCTGGCGCTCGATCAGATTCGGACGATGGCTGAAGCGATGGCGGATGTGGAGGCGCCGCGGCGCTTCAACACCGATCTGATGACGAGCTTTGCCGCTTCCGGTTTGCTGCTCGCTCTGACGGGAATTTATGCCGTGGTGGCGTTCTCGGTGACCATGCGCACGCGGGAGATCGCGATCCGCATGGCACTGGGGGCGCAGCGCTCGAGCATCGCGAGGATGGTTCTGATCTCAGGGATGAAACTGGCGCTGCTGGGATGCGGGCTGGGCGTGCTGGGATCGCTGGCCGTTTCGCGGCTGGTGAGTTCATTCCTGTTCGGCGTGAGCGCGACGGATCCGCTGGTTTATGCGGGGACGATTCTGACGATGCTGGTGATCGCGATCCTGGCGTCGGCTCTTCCCGCGAACCGGGCGGCGAGCGCGGACCCGGTAGAGGCTCTGCGGTTGAGCTGAGCTGGCTTCTATTGGAGACGGTCAGCGCAGGCGGAGCCCGCTCATGCGGTCGGCTTCGAGATCGGGCTTGCCCCAGGGAGAGACTTTGGCTCGCTCCTCGCCTTCCGCGGCGGTCTTCTTTGCCGTCAGCAGGTGGAGTTCGAGGTATCCCAGGCCGAAGATGGCGAGGCTCTGGAGTATCTGAAAGCCGTTCGGGCCGATTCTTCCCTGGTTGTCCGCTCCGATGGGCGTGCTCAACCAGTCGGGCAGGAACGGCGTGATGTACATGCCCATCCTGACGATGATGACGAGGGCGACCAGGCAGGCGGCGTGGGCGAGCAGAATTTCGGCGANNAACGGGAACTGGCGGAGCGGTGCGTAGACGAGGATAAAGGCCATAACGGCTGCGAAGCCGATCATTTTGCGCTGGAAGTATCTCATTTCGGGTCGTGCCTCGAATCGTTCGAGATATGCGGGTGAATCAGGCGCAGTGTAGCTCTCGGATTGCATGCCAGGTATGACCTAAAAGGGGCAGCGCGGGCAGAGGATGGTGTGAGTGACCACAGGGATGGGCGACAAGCTGCCAGATGGTTCAACCTTCGGGTTTCGGGGTATAGCGGCGGCCCACGATCTGGTAGTTGTCGGAGAGGACACGGGCGATGGCTTCGGAGTAGGCGATGTGTTCCTGCTCGAGGATGCGGGCGGCAAGGCTGTGCGGGTCGTCGGTGGGAAGGACTGGGACGGAACGCTGCAGGATGATGGCGCCGTGGTCGAGCTGCTCGTCGACGAAGTGGACGGTGCAGCCGGTGGCCTGGACGCCGTATTCGAAGGCCTGGGTTTGGGCGTCAAGGCCGGGAAAAGCGGGAAGCAGCGATGGGTGGATGTTGAGGATGCGATGCGGGAAGGCCTGGATGAATCCTGGCGAGAGCAGGCGCATGTAGCCGGCGAGACAGACGAGGTCGACGTTGTGGGCCTGCAGGGTGGCGATGATTTCGGCGTCGTGTTCGGCGCGCTTGCGGCCGTTGGCTTCGATGGCGACGGCGTTGAGGCCGCGTTGGCGCGCAGCGGTTAGGCCAGGAGCGGCAGCGAGGTTCGAGATGACGACAGCGATTTGGGCGTCGGGAATTCTGCCCGAGGCAACCGAGTCGGCGATGGCGAGGAAGTTGGAGCCGCGTCTGGAAAGGAGAATGCCGAGGTTGTGCATGTTCAGTTGTCAGTGATCAACGAACAGAGATCAGGAAACAGTGATCAGACATAAACGACTCGCCGGTCGCCCTTGATGACACGACCGATGACGCAGCTTTTCTCGCCGGCGCGGTCGAGCATGGATTTGCAGCGCTTGAAACGCTCGGCGGGAATCGAGGCGATGAGGCCGATACCCATATTGAAGGTGCGGAGCATCTCGTCCTGCTCGACGTTGCCGAGCTGCTGCAGGTGCTCAAAGATGGGCAGAACAGGCCAGCTGCCGAGTTCGACGTGGGCGGAAACGTTCTTGGGCAGGATGCGCGGCAGATTCTCGGTGATTCCGCCACCGGTAATGTGCGCAATGCCGCTGGCGTAGTCGCTGGCGGTGAGTTTTTTGATGAGGCTCAGGTAGCTGCGGTGAGTTTTCATCAGCGCGGCGCCGGCTTTTTCTTTGAGGGCGTTCACGTACTGGTCAGGTTTGTACTTTGCCACTTCGAAGAAGAGTTTGCGGGCGAGCGAGTAGCCGTTGGTGTGCAGGCCGGTAGAAGGAAAGCCGAGAAGGACGTCGCCCGCGCGGATTTTTGCGCCGGTGATGAGTTTGGAGCGCTCGACGACGCCGACGATGAAGCCGGCAAGGTCGTATTCGCCGTCGGCGTAGAAGCCAGGCATCTGCGCGGTTTCGCCGCCGATGAGGGCACAGCCGTTGGCGCGGCAGGCGTCAGAAAGGCCGGAGACGACTTTCTCGGCGATTTCGCCGTCGAGTTGGCCTGTGGCGAGATAGTCGAGGAAGAAAAGCGGCGTTGCGCCCTGCACGGCGATGTCGTTGACGCAGTGGTTGACGAGGTCTGCGCCGACAGTGTGGTGGACGCCGAGCTGGAAGGCGAGCTTGAGCTTGGTGCCGACGCCATCGGCCGAAGAGACGAGAACGGGCTCCTCGTATTTGCCGTCGAGACGGAAGAGGCCACCGAAGCCGCCGATTTCGCTGAGGACATTGCGAGTGAAGGTGCGCTGCGCGAGGTATTTGATGCGCTGCTTGGCGCGGTTGCCGGCGACGATGTCAACGCCGGAGTCAGCGTAGGTGGCTGGAGTAGCAGCGGGCTTCCGTTGCGGCGAAGGGTTGGAATCAGGCGCAGGCATTGCCGGAATCGTGTTTCGTGAGAAGCCCCAGTGTACGCGGTCTGGGTGTGGGTTTGAGCAGGAATTGGCGAGCAAAAAATAGCCAACAGCGAGCTAACGGTGAGCCGGATTCCCGCATTCGGGCAAATTTCGTTTGACGAATCAAACTATTTCCGCCACGCTGCTGCCTATGCTGGATTCCGAAGTGCGACGCATCCTCGATGCATACCCGGCCATTTTCCTCGCCTGCCATCGCCGCCATCTGCGTGCCGACGATGCCGGCAACGCCGTCACCGAGCGCCAGGCCAGCGTTCTCGACCACCTCGACGCAACTCGACCCACTACGCTCTCGAAACTCGCCGAGCACATGGGCGTCGGCAGTTCTTCCATGAGTATCCTCGTCGCTCGTCTCGTTCGCGCCGGCTACATCGCGCAGCGCCGCGATTCGTCCGACGCGCGCCGCGTCTCGCTCACGCTCACGCCTGCTGGAACTCGCGTCAAGGCCGACAATTCGGTCCTCGATCCGCAACTGCTCCGCAAAATGTTCGCGCTCATGCCTGCCGCCGAGCTGGAATCCGCGCTGCGCGGCCTTGAGTCGCTGGCTAAATACGCGCGCATCCAGCAGCGGCAGCGAAAAAGAGCACCACAGCAGGAAAGAGCGCTGCGGCCAAAAGAAAGAAGGCATGTCGCATGAAAATCGTCCTCATCGTCATCGGCGCCGTCATCCTCATTACTGTTCTCGTCGTCGGCATCGGTTATCTGCTGCCGAAACACCACGTCGCCACGCGCGCAGCCACCTACAGCGCCACGCCCGAGCAGCTCTTCGCTTACATCGCCGGTCCGCAGAACTGGCGTCCTGACGTTCTCCACAGCGAACTCGACAACGGGCCCAATGGCCAGCGCATCCTCCGCGAATCGCTGCGCGACGCCACCCACATGACCTACGAAATCCTCGCCTGCAACTTCCCCAAATCCCTCACGCGCCGCATCCTTGACAAAAACCTGCCTTTCGACGGCTCGTGGACGTATACCCTCGAACCCGCTGCGAACGGCACCACCGTCCGGATCACCGAGGACGCCAACATCTACAATCCCGTTTTCCGCATCATGTCGCGCTTCGTCCTCGGCTACACCGGCACCATGGATAAGTACCTCGAGGCTCTTGGTCCGGCAACCGGCCAGCAGCAGGTCAACATCACCAACTGAGGTAGACTGATCCTCGCCATTCCCCTATACTGAACACTGTTGTTCCTACGCTTTTCGTAGCAGGATTACCATGCCCAAACTCAAGACACACAGGGGCGCAGCCAAGCGCTTCAAAAAGACCGGCACGGGCAAATTCAAGCGCGGCCAGTCCAAAATGCGGCACATCCTCACGTCGAAGGAGACGAAAACCAAGCGTAAGCTGGCTCACAGCGTGCTGGTTTCCGACGCCGACCACAAGAAGGTTGCCCGCATGATTCCCTACGCCTGATCTTTTCGGGCCGCAAGGCTCCCTCGCCAAAAGCGAGAGTGGATCGGGTAAGCATAGCGAGTGAAGAGGTTTTTCCCACCTCCAGCCGCTGAACCGCAACACATAAGGAGAAAACTCGCATGCCACGCGTCAAACGTGGAACCAAACGCACCGACCGCCGCAAGAAAATCCTGAAGCGCGCCAGCGGTTACTTCCTCACCAAATCCAAGCTCTACCAGGCAGCTCAGGAAGCCGTCGAGCGCGGCATGAAGTTCGCTTACAGCGGGCGCAAGCAGAAGAAGCGCCAGTTCCGCTCGCTCTGGATCGTGCGCGTCAATGCCGCAGCCAAGGCCAACGGCATCGCTTATTCGCAGCTCATCCACGGCCTCAAGAAGGCCGGCGTCGAGCTCGACCGCAAGATCCTCGCCGATCTCGCCGTCAACGACGCAGCCGCCTTCACCGCGCTTGTCAGCCAGGCGAAAGCCGCCCTTAAGCCTGCCGCCGCTTAATCGGCCCACGGTTTCCAATTCGTGCCCCATTCCGCGCCCGTGCGATATCCAGGTGCTGTTTGCCGGCGGTCAACGGGACGCCTGGTGGCACCACCCCCTCTCCCTTACGTTTTTGTTAAGTAGTTGATTTCAGGCATGTTCGTTATTCTCTCCTGAGGCCCTCGGGTCGCAGGTAATTGAAAAGAAGTTAGTTGCGAGAGGCCCTCCTCACATGTGTGTGTAAAAGCAGGGGATAGGGGATAGGGTAAGGGAATAGAAAACTTCCTTCAGGGCACAGAGCACAGGGCAAAACAGTGATTGGTAATCAGAGATCAGTGATCGATGGCCGGAATCGGCAAAGGGAAAAGCCTCGTGCGAGCGAGGCTTTTGCTTTGCTATCTGCGGGGGAAATTTCTTCTTTGCCCCCTATTATCAGGATACCAAGTCCGGCGCAAAAATCGGCCAAAATTCTTTGAGAGTATTGTGGTGGAAGTGGTGTGGAATGAGAGACAAAACTTCGGTACCGTAGCAAAAAAGCTTGACAAATTCTGAGGAAATGGCCGGTTGAGATAAATCTTCGAGTTTTTGAGAGTTCAAAGACGATGCGGATCGCGGTGATTGCGGACATTCACGGGAATCGGACGGCGCTGGAGGCGGTGATCGCCGATATCCGGAGGGCTGCGCCCGATATGGTGTTGCATGGCGGCGACCTGGCGGACGGCGGGTCGAGCCCGGTCGAAGTCGCGGACCGGATTCGGGGACTGGGCTGGGCCGGGGTGATGGGGAATACGGACGAGATGCTGGTGCGGCCGGAGGCGCTGGAGGATTTTGCGGGAGGATCGAAAGCGCCAGCCGCGATGTGGGAGACGATCCGGGAGATTGCGGCGGCGACGCGGGCGGCGTTGGGAGAGGAGCGGCTGGCATGGATGCGCGAGTTCCCGCTGGAGATCGCGAGGCCGGAGGCCGGGTTGGCTCTGGTGCATGCGCGTCCAGGGGATTGCTGGCGGGCTCCCGCTGCGGATGCGAGCGATGCGGAGATTGAGGCGATCTATGGCGTGCTGGGGCGCGAGACAGTCGCGTACGGACACACGCATGTTCCGGGGATTCGCCGGCTGAGCGGAACGCCGAAGCTGCTGATCAACACCGGCAGTGTCGGGCTACCGTATGACGGCGATGCGCGCGCGTCGTATTTGCTGCTCGATGAGGGCGTGCCGGAGATTCGGCGCGTGGAGTATGACGTGAAGAAAGAGCTGGCGCTGCTGGACGCGTGCGGTCTGCCGGGCTCGGCGTGGACGGCGAAGATGCTGCGAACGCGCGGGCCGGCGATGCCGTAGCAAAGTCAGCGCGAGACCAGCGGGCGCCAGGCAATTCCGCTAGCATGCGTGGTAATCTGGCGGCGCGATGCGGGTCTTCGGATGGTTGTTCTGTGCCTCGGGTTCGGTGTTCGCGCTGGTGAGCGCCGCGCAGAACCCTGCTGCGGCTACGCCTTCGTCGATCAAGGATCCGAAGGCTCTGCTTGCGGCGGTCGCGCCGGTGTACGACTTTACCAACCCTGCGCTCAAGCCGTGGCATTTTAAGGCGAGCTACCAGACCTACGACCAGGATGGCAGAGCGGGGGAGCTGGGGACGTATGAGTACTGGTGGGCGTCTCCGTCGGTCTTCCGCAGCACGTGGACGCGGGGCAGCAGGACCGAGTCAGAATGGCATACCGCCGACGGCAGGCGGGTTGAAACCAGCAGCGGCGACGCGCTGCATCTTTTCGAAACGGAGTTTCCGAAGGAACTGCTGGCGCCTTTGCCTGACGCAAAGGACGACGACCCGAAAGCGACCTGGCTGAAGCGCGACACGATCGCACTCGGCAAGGCCAAGGCGCCGTGCGTGGAGATCATCGGCAAACGGTTCGTCGAGCAGCGCGGCGCGCCGTTCCCGTACACAGAGGCACTGGATAACGTGAAGCCTCCTACGTATTGCTTCGATCCGCAGCAGCCGATCCTAATCCTGAAATCGCTGACCGACGGAGTGACGGAGAGCTACGGGAACTTTGTCGGGATTCAGAAGCGGGATCTGCCGCGATCCCTGGTCGAGGCTGTGAACGGGCGCAGGATTCTTGCGGTGACGGTGAATGCCATTGGCGGTTTGGACCCGGCTGATCCGGCGCTGACGCCACCGGCGGATGCCAAGGCGGGCGCTGCTTCGACGGTGGATGTTACTGAGCATTGGATGAACGGCCAGCGGATCGAAGGCGACAACCCGATTTACCCGGACGAAGCGAAGGAATCCCGCCTTTCGGGCACCGTCATGATCGAGGCGCAGATTGGGAAGGACGGACGGATTCACGATCTGCAGGTGATCAGCAGCCCTGGACCGCTGCTGACGGCATCGGCTCTGAAGGCGGTTGGCAAATGGGAATACAAGCCGTATCTGCTGAACGGAGAGCCGGTGGACGTGCGCACGACGATCAACGTGAAGTACGCGCTGAGACCGTGATGGGTCGCGCGCGACGTCAGCAGTAGCCGAGGTGGGAGAGGATCTCGCTGGGCGGAGCCAGCGGGAAAGCCTGGGTCGCATGGCAACGCTCGCAGACCTCGTGAATGTCAGTGGAGTAGCTGGGCGGGATGAGCAGATCGGGGCGCGCTTCGATGGCGCGGCGGATTTGCCGCGCGGCTTCGGCGAAGGTGCCAGCGAAGTGAGGTTTGCGGTGCTCGTGCCAGATGGCTTCTGTGAGTTGGTTCTCGGGGACGACTGCGAGAAGGCGCAGGAAATCGCGCGGGTATTTCGGGGCGAGGGGCTTGCCTTCGATGAGGTCCCAGCAGAGACGCGCGTGGCGCGCGGTTAAATCTTCCAGAGAGACGATGCGGAGGGGGATTCCGGCCAGGGTGACTGGCTGGGCGCGGGCTATTTCGTTTCCGTAGGCGCGGAAGACGTCGACACGGACGGAGGTGGTGGGGTCGACGCCCTGGAGA
>PMAD01000209.1:32344-97507 GCA_003152415.1 Acidobacterium sp. | reverse complement strand
GGGCCGCGTCGGCGGGCGAGAGGAAGAGGTCGAGGTTCATGGCTGATGGCTCGCGGCAGCCGGGCCGGATTGCGGGTTGAGGCAGGCTTCGATCCTTGTTTGCCAGTGCGGGCCCTTGTCGCGGTCGGTGTTTCCCATGGCGGTGACGTCTTCGTTGGCGACTGGCGCGAGGGCAGTGCGCGTGTAGGTGACTTCGACGGCGGTGTGGCTCGCGTCGATGCTGGTGAGACGGACGTCNNACGGTGTTGACCCAGATGCTGGTGCGAGGGCCGTGCTGGACGGTGAAAACGGCGCCTTCGCTGTCGCGCGCGGGCTGTGGGTAGAGGAAGTGCGGGTCCCAGTCCTTGCCGGCCCAGCAGCGTTCGCCTTCGGGGCCGAAGAGCGGGGCGACGCGGGCGAGCGGGGCGGCGAGCTGGAAGCTGAAAGTGGTGCTGATGTGCGCGAGCTGGCGTGGGGTCTGCATGGGGTCCGCCGTTTGTGGGGTGGTGAGGAGCGGGAGCGCGAGAGCGAGGGTGAGCAGGGCTGGATTCATTTGCGTGGCCTTTGGCTGCGGGCTTTTGTATGCGGGTGTTCGCTGCGTTCGTGAAGATGGTGGCTGTCAGTGGCGCACAGGGTGAGTCCGTAGAGTTTTTTGAACTGCTCGATCTCTTTGAGGGTTTGCGCGGAGAAGGGGGCTTTGCCTTCGAAGGCGTGGAGGACGATGCCCTCGAGGAGGTCGCCAAGGGTGAGGTCTTTTAGCTCGGCGACGGCTTTGAGGACTTTGAGGATGCGTTTTTCGATGCGGACGCCGGTCTGGACGCGTTCGATCTCGGCGGGCTCGGATTGGGAGTGTCCGGGTTTGAGCTGCATTGGTACCAAAGTACCAGAGTACGTTGGTATGGGCAAGAGCCTGGGTGGCGGTGCGGGGCGGTCAGGGGAGCTGGGCGGCGGCGGCGATGGGGTTCCAGTGGTCGGAGCCGGCGAGGAAGACGCGGGGATAGAACCTGCGGGCTACGGCGGCGGTGAGCTGGTGGGACCAGGGGACGCGGGCGGATGGTTGCGCGCCGGGGCCGGTGCTGTGGTATTCCGCGAAGAAGGCGGTTTGTTCGTTGGAGGTCTTGCCCCAGTTGTTCCAGCCTTCGGGGCCGATGTCCGCGGGGAGTTCTGTATCGATGTAGACGACGCGAGCGTACGGACGCCACGGGCGGCCGAGGAAGATGCCTGTGGAATGCGCTTCGGGAGGGGGGTTGGGGTCGAGGCTGGAAGTGATTTTGCTCGAGAAGACGACGTAACCGGTTTTTTGATCGGCGGAAGTGCGGGATTGCGCGGTGAGGTAGCCAGGGCCGTTGGCGTGGATCTCGGAGTGGTCGAAGACAGCGGCGGCGTTGCCGAAGATGAAGTCGACGCCGCCCTCGATGTACGAGTCGAGGTAGTATTGGCGGCCGTAGTCGGCGAAGAGCGTGTCCTGATGGCCGAGGAATCGGCAGTGTTTGAAGACGGCGCGATCGGCGCGGACGGCAATGGCGACGGCCTGGCCGGTGTTGCCGGCGGTGTTTTCGAAGGTTAGGTTGTCGGCCTCGAAGCCGGCGCCGTTGACCTGAACGGTTTCGGTGAAGAAGGTGCCGCCGGCTTGTTTTGCATTCAGGCTGTTGGTGATGACGACGTCCTGGGGCGCGTGGCCCATGCCGAGGAGGGTGATGTTGGGGTGGTTCTGCGTGATGTTGAGGCGCTCATGGTACGTGCCGGGCGCGATTTCGACGAAGACGCGACCGCCGAGGCCGGGCCAGGGGTGGTGGTCGAGGGCCATCTGGATGGTGGGGAATTCGGTGATGCCCTCGATGCCGGTCTTCATATCGGGAGAGACGCGGACGTGGACGTCCTGCGCGTGGAGGGCGATGGTGAGGAGAATGGCGAGCGGGAGAATTTGGATGCGCATCGGGTAACAGTGTGCAGCCGTGCGCGCGGTGGCGGCAAGGGGACTCGCCAGGCCCCGAAGCTGAGGGCTAATACGGTTCAGGCCCACGCCTGGTGCCCACGCCGTCGCGGCGGAACTTGCCGGGTAATCGGAGAAGGCTCCTAAATTCGCGAGCAGGACTAAAGACCGATGGTATTGTCTCGGTTAAGCAGCAATGGCGTATTCAGTTACGATCGGCGGGTGCACGCGCAGCTTCGGGGATTTGAAGATTCTGCTGGCGAAGGCGACGCCGGCGAGGTCGGGCGATGCGCTGGCCGGGATTGCCGCGGAGAACGAAGAGGAGCGGGCGCTGGCGAAGATGGCGCTGGCGGAGGTTCCGCTGGTGCGATTTCTGGAAGAGCTGCTGATTCCGTATGAGCAGGACGAGGTGACGCGGCTGATTGTGGATACGCACGATGCGCAGGCATTCGCCGCGATTCGCGGGCTGACGGTGGGTGAGTTTCGCGAGTGGCTGCTCGACCCGGCGACGGATATCGAAACGATGACGCGAATCGCGCCGGGGATTACGCCGGAGATGGCGGCGGCGGTGTCGAAGCTGATGCGGAATCAGGATCTGATTCTGGCCGCGCAGAAATGCCGGGTGGTGACGCGCTTCCGCAACACGCTGGGATTGCCGGGACGGTTGTCGGTGCGGCTGCAGCCGAATCATCCGACGGACGATGTGCGCGGGATTGCGGCGTCGATGCTGGAGGGATTGCTCTATGGGTGTGGGGATGCGGTGATCGGGGTGAATCCCGCGTCGGACAGTTTGCAGGCTGTGACGCGGCTGCTGGAGATGATGAACGCGTTTCGCGAGCGCTATGACGTGCCCACGCAAACATGTGTGCTCGCGCATGTTACAAATACGCTGCGCGCGATGGAGCGGGGAGCGCCGGTGGACCTGGTGTTCCAGTCGATTGGCGGGACGGAGAAGACGAATCGGAGCTTCGGGGTTTCGCGCAAGCTGCTCGAGGAGGCGCGGGCGGCGGCGCTCGAGCTGAAACGCGGGACCGTCGGCGACAACGTGATGTATTTCGAGACGGGCCAGGGCAGCGCGCTGTCAGCGGGTGCGCATGAGGGCGTGGATCAGCAGACATGCGAGGCGCGGGCGTACGCGGTGGCGCGGCATTTGAAGCCGCTGCTGGTGAATTCGGTGGTGGGGTTCATTGGGCCGGAGTATCTGCTGGACGGGAAGCAGATTATTCGCGCGGGCCTCGAGGATCATTTTTGCGGAAAGCTGCTGGGGCTGCCGATGGGGTGCGACGTGTGCTACACGAATCACGCGGAGGCGGACCAGGACGATATGGATACGCTGCTGACGCTGCTGGCGGTGGCGGGGGTGAATTTCGTGATGGGGGTTCCGGGCGCGGACGATGTGATGCTGAATTATCAAAGCACGTCGTTTCACGATGCGCTGTACGCGCGGAGCGCGCTGGGGCTCAGGCGCGCGCCGGAGTTTGAGGCTTGGCTGGAGCGGGTGGGAATCGCGGATTCGCGCGGGGACTTGTTGGGGACGGGTGCGGAACGCAAGCTGCTGCCGGGGGCGAGCGAGTGGCTGGGATAACGTCGCACGGGGACAAGGCAGTTCAAGCTGGGGACGATGTGTGGGCGCGCCTGCGGGAGTTCACGCCGGCGCGGATCGGACTGGGGCGCGTGGGAGGGAGCTTGCCGACGCGGGGGCTGCTCGACTTTGAGCTGGCGCATGCGCGGGCGCGGGACGCTGTGCGTGCAAGGTTCGACGCGGCGGCGCTAGCTTACGAGCTGCGAGTCACTGGGTTCGGCGAGGTGCTCGTGGTATCGAGTCAGGCGCGGGATCGGATGGAGTATTTGCTGCGGCCGGATTTGGGGCGCGCATTAGATGCCGAGAGCCGGGAAAAGCTGAAGGAGTCGCGTGGAGACGGTTGCGAGCTGGCGGTGGTGATTGCGGATGGGCTGTCGGCGGTCGCTCCTAAGCGGCATGCGGTGCCGCTGCTGCGGGAGTTCCTAACCGCGCTGGGATCGAACCGGGATAAAGTCACAGTCGTCGTGGCAAATCGCGGCCGCGTGGCGCTGGGCGACGAGATTGGCGAATTGCTTGGGGCAGAAGCGGTTGTGGTGCTGATCGGAGAGCGGCCGGGGCTGAGCTCGCCGGATAGCCTCGGGGTGTATCTGACGTGGGCGCCGCGTGTGGGGCGAACGGATGCGGAGCGGAACTGCATCTCCAACGTGCGGCCGGAGGGGTTGCGATACGCTGCGGCTGCGCTGCGGCTCGCGTATTTGCTGGGCGAGGCGCGGCGATTGAAGCTGAGTGGGGTGGGCCTGAAGGATGACAGCGAAGGCGAGGGGAAGGCGAGCGAAAGGCGTTTAGCGAAAGACGATTAGCAAGAAGCTGTTAGCGAGAAGCAGTTCCGCAAAAGGCGAGCGAAAGGCGAGTGAGAAGCCAGAAAAAGCTGCCAGCGAAAAGCAGGTGGAGGTGTCTGCGGTAACCCGGTGGATGCTGGGGCGCAAACAACCTTTTCATCGGGATCGCATCCGCAAATCGACAGCAGGGATTTTCGGGTCTTTTTTCCGCTCGATTGCAGCCTAGAATAGTAACTAATATGGCAATCCGACGTTTCTCTCCCCTTTTGGCAGTGGCGGTGTGCGTGATGGCGGTGGCTTCGGCGTGGGCCGATGCGGCTCCCTTCGATTTAGCGGGACCGAAGCTCGAGGTGAAGGTAACGCGAGCGGGCAAGACGCTGCCCGTTTCCGAAGTGCCGAACCTTGCGGCGGGCGATCGGGTTTGGATCAAGGCGGATTTGCCGACGGGCCAGTCGGCGCATTACCTGATGGTGGCGGCGTTTCTGCGCGGGTCGACGAATCCACCGCCGGAGAACTGGTTCTTTAAGCAGGAAACCTGGAACAAGAAGACGGGTAGCGAAGGGCTGACGGTGACGGTGCCGGAGGGCGCGCAGCAGGTGCTGATTTTTCTTGCGCCGGAGACAGGCGGAGATTTTCACACGCTGGTAAGCGCGGTGCGGGGCAAGCCGGGATCGTTTGTGCGCGCGTCGCAGGATCTGAACCAGGCGATGCTGGACCGCTCGCGGCTGGATACGTATCTGGCGGCGGTGCGGGAGATCAGCGCGACGGACCCGGCGAAGCTGAAGGACGCGGCGCCGCTGCTGGCGCGCAGCCTGGGGATGAAGATCGACGAGAAGTGCGTGGAACGGATGCCGGAGCTGCAGGCGGCGTGCCTGACGCAGGGACAGGAGGCGCTGATCCTGAACGATGGGCACAGCGAGTCGATTGTGGAAGCGCTGACGGCGGGGCCGGCGGGCGATCTGGCGATGCAGCTTAGTTACACGCCGCAGGCGAACTACGGGTTCTACAGCCCGTATATCGGGTCGGTGATGGACATCGCGCGCATCCTCGACACGTTCCACACAGCGCAGTACCAGTACATTCCGGCGCTGGCGACGCAGCAGGGGGAGCAGATCGCGCTGGTTCTGAATACGCCGCCGTCGTTTCACAATCCGAAATCGGTGCTGGTGACAGCGCTGCCGGCGGTCGAGGCGGCGCAGCCTCCGCCGCTGCATCCAGTGGACTCGAAGCAGAACTACTGCGCGGAAAAAAATTCGCTGGTGCTGGCCGTGGATGGGGCGCCGCTGGTGTTTTCGACCGGCTACACGCATGAGATGACGCTGCGGCTGAAGAAGAAGGATGGCAAGAGCATCGATGAGGTGGTGAAGCCGGACGCGGAGAAAGGCGGGCTGGAGCTGGAAGCGAAGGACCTGAGCGCGGGCGATTTCGGGAACACGATCGACGCATCGCTGCACGGGTACTGGGGATTCGAGAAGTACGATGGGCCGCAGTTTCGTCTCGAAAACACCCATGCGCAGCACTGGGAGCTGGCGGCGGCGGATCGCGAGGCGCTGATTGTGGGGCGGGAGGACACGATTCATCTCTCGACCGACGATGCGAGCTGCGTGGATACGATTCTGGTGAAGGATTCAGCGGGCAAAGAGCTGAAGGCGGACTGGAAGGCGACGGGCGTCGACGAGGTCGAGGTGCAGCTACCGCTGAAAGAGGCGAATCCGGGTCCGCTGCAACTGGAAGTGAAGCAATACGGGACGGTGACGGCGCAGACCATTCCGCTGCGCGCGTACTCGGCAGCTGGGCATCTGGACAGTTTTTCGCTGCATGCAGGCGATGTGCAGGGGGTGCTGAAAGGGAGCACGCTCGAGGATGTGGCGAACCTGACGCTGGATGGGGTGACGTTCGCGCCGGGGAAAATCGACGCAACCATGGGCAGCGACGAGCTGCCGATGTTGGCGAAAGACGCGAAGGGAGCGGAGAAGCTGAAGCAGGGCGAATCCGGCAAGGCGCAGGTGACGCTGACGGATGGCCGCATCATGGCCGTGGAAGTGGCGGTGGGCGCGCCGCGTCCGGGAGTTGCGCTGATTGGGAAGAGCGTGCAGGCATCGGCGTCGAGCACGGGGAGCAATATTCAGCTGGCGAACCAGGACGAGCTGCCGCAGGATGCGAAGTTGACGTTCAGCGTGCGGGCACAATCGCCGGCGACGTTCCGGCGCGCGGAGCAGATTGAAGTGGCGACCGCAGACGAGGCGTTTTCGACGACGCTGAGCCTGGACAACGGCAGCATGACGCTGGAGAACGCGCAGGTAGCGCTGGCGACGCTGGATCCGGCGAAGGCGTTTGGCGGGTCGGCGTTTGGGCCGCTGAAGTTCCGCATTGTGGAGAACGGCACGGCGGGAGACTGGCAGCCACTGGCGACGCTGGTGCGTTTGCCGGAGCTGCACGATCTGAAGTGTCCGGCGGGCGCAGACGAGCAATGCAGGCTGAGCGGATCGAATCTGTTTTTGGTGGATTCGGTGGCGAGCGATCCGGCGTTCGATCATCCGGTGGAAGTGCCGGACGGGTTTCCGGGCTACGTGCTGCCCGTGCCGCATCCGGAGGGTGGGCAGCTCTACGTGAAGCTGCGCGACGATCCCTCGGTGGTGAACCGGGTAACGCTGGCCGCGGAGAATCTGCCGCCGCCACCGGGCCAGGCGGCGCATCGTGCAACGCGGGCCGCGTATCAGGAAGGAGAAGCACCGCCGCCGCCCGGCGCCGCGGGGCAGACGGACGATGCGGGGAAACCGGCGGCTCCGAGGGGGAGTGCTCCGGCGGATGAGACCAAACCGGCTCCACAGCCGTCCACACCCCAACAGTCGTCGCAGCCGTCGACTCCGCCGCAAAGCGGGACTGGGCAGCCGCAGTAGCCCCGGTTCTTTCTTCCACACGCGGCAAGAATCGCGTCTGCCATAATGGATCGCGGTTGCGGGCGCGGGAGGGCAAAGATGCGGGCGCAATGGAAACTCTGTCTGGTTCTTGTGTGTTGTGGTGCGAGCGCGATGGCGCAGAAGCCGCTCGATGTTCCTCCGGTGGCCACGCCGACGCCGGTCGCGTCATCTGGGCCGATGACGCTGGACGTGGTGGTGACGGACAAGGCGGGTCATGTCATCCGCGGACTGAAGCAGGAAGATTTCACGCTGCTGGATAACAAGCAGCCGACGCCGATCCGTTCGTTTGCGGCGCACGAGATCGAGACGCCCAACGACGATCCTCAGGGGCTCATTCTGCTGATCGACGAAGTGAACGCGAATTTCAGCACCGTCAGCATCGTGCGCACGCAGATCGAGAACTTTCTGCGCAGCAACGGAGGGCATCTGGCGATTCCGACCGGGGTCTATATGCTGACGGACTCAGGCCTCAGCCAGGCGACGGAGATCTCGAGCGATGGAAATAAGCTGGCCGATGTGCTGCATCAGAAGGAAGGCTCCCTGCGCGATATTCCGCGCTCGACGGGGTTTTACGGCGGGGAAGAGAAATTAGAGATCTCGCTGAAAGCACTGGCAGGTCTGGGCGACTATCTGGGCCACGCATCGGGGAGGAAGCTGGTGGTGTGGATCGGACCGGGCTGGCCGATCTTCGACAATCCCAACGTGATCATCAGCCCGCAGCAGCAGCGCAATTTCTTCAGCGCGATTGTAGGCCTCTCGAGCACGCTGCGGGAGGCGGGCATCACGTTGTATGCGATTGACCCACTGGGGACGGTGGACGCCGCCAGCTCGCGCACTTTTCTCTGGGAAAGCTTCATGAAACCGGTGACCAAGCCGACCAAGTCGGATCCGGGCGATTTGGCACTGCAGGTATTCTCCCTGCACAGCGGGGGCATTGCGCTCGCCGGCAGCAACGACATCACGGGCGAGATTGAAAAGTGCGCGAACGACGCGTCGGCGTGGTATTCGATGACCTTCGATCCGCAACGGCCGGACGCGCCGAATACCTGGCACGATCTGGAAGTAAAGGTCGACAAGCCGGGTGTGAAGGTGCGCACCATCAACGGCTACTACGCGCAGCCGTAACGGCGGCCAGTGCTGGTAGCCGGTAGCGAGTAGCCTGTAGCTCGTGGCCGAGACCGGCAGCCGGTACGAAAAGGGCGTGATCGAAAGGCGGCGCAGGGTTACATGTTCGTGTGGCCGGCGCGCATTTCCTCGTTGAAGGTGGGACGGGTGACGGCGAGGGCCGCGGCGAGCCTGGCGTGATATTCCTCGGAGCGGCCGAGGAGCGAGGGCGTGGCAGAGGCGTATTCGCCGACGAGGGCGAGCAGACCCTGGCGCGAGAGGTCGGCAGCCATGCGGGAGAGCTCGTCCGCGGTGGTGTTGAGGTACTGCGCGTCGCGGGGGTCGGCGATCCAGACAGGCTGATTTGCGCCGAGAACGCCGGAGAGCCAGTAGACCTTGAGCCCGAGGAAATCCATGCGGCTCTGGTCGTTCGTGTCGGTGAAGAAGAACTTCTTCTGCCAACGGCTGTAGTAGCGCGTGGTGACGGGAACAGGCTGGCGGTTGCCGCTCTTGAGCAGCTCGAGCTGGCCGCGATCGAGGGTCTTGCGAACGGCATTGTAAATGAAGGTTTCGGCATAAGGCTGCTCGGGCGCCGGGACGATTTCCGCGAAAGTAACGGTCATGCTGGCGGAAACGAGGGTGTGGAGCGGCGATTGTGTGCCATCGTCGAGATGGAGGGTGCCGTGGACGATAAAGGTGTCGGCCCCGGAAGAGGAGCGATGAAATGGCCAGGCAAAGTCGCTGAAGCTCACAGGAAGACCGGCGAGGGTGACGTAAGCGTCAGGACGCGGGTTGCGGAGGCGATTGGCGGCCTCGCGCAGGTGGGTGGTCATCTCCGGCAGCAGTTCCGGCTTGTGAAAGTCGAAGGCCTCGCTGAGTTCGAGCATGAGGGTGCGCTCCGCAGGGGCTTCGGCAGTGGTGGCGAGGCGAAAGCGCGTGGTGGGATGGCCGTTGAAGTCAGATCCTGTATCGATGGAGAGGACGGTCAGACCCGCCTGCTGGGCGGCGGTCTGGAGATTGGCGACAAGGGTGGATTCGAGATGAGCGGTCATGTCTGTTTGCAAGTGTCAGGCCTGATTGTAGCGGCTGGGCGCGGGGAGCGAAACGGGGGTACGCCGGTAACGCTGAGAGTACGGTTTGCGCGATATGCCACCTGTGGGGGAGGGCACAATGGGTACCGGGTATGTATGCTC
Source organism: Acidobacterium sp. (assembly GCA_003152415.1). Classification (GTDB taxonomy): domain Bacteria; phylum Acidobacteriota; class Terriglobia; order Terriglobales; family Acidobacteriaceae; genus Palsa-343. The sequence continues at coordinate 88,016 of PMAD01000209.1, read as the reverse complement.
TTGAACGGTTGAGCACGGGGTGGGAGATAAGCCCAGACCGTGCCGCAACTTTTTGGGGCCTACCCCGTCTACATGGGATTACGCAGATTTGTAATAAGGGAGGCAGGGTTTTCTGTGCACATTGTTCGCCGCACCGCCCTCGTGGCACTCGCATCGGTTGAACTGGTTGTACTGCTCGCGGCATTGACCAAACCCGCATACGGCTATGTGGATCCGGGCTCAGGTCTGCTGGCAGTTCAGGTGGGAGGATCGATGCTGGCCGGAGGGCTGTTCATTCTGCGTTCCAAAATCCGGCGTCTGTTTGGGATGACCTCGAATGAAGGAAAGATCGAGGCAGAAAAGAGCGCACAACCCGAACCGAGTAAGTAACCGATGGCGACAGCCGAGCTCACGCTCGAAACCTTTCGCGATCCTGCTGGCTCCCTGCGCATCGCCGGGGATCGTGTCCTGCGCGAAGTCCATCCTGAGCATGCAAAGGCCGCGCTCCGATTCCTGCAATCGAAGACGGCGCAGGAGTGGGTCGCGCAGGGACGACTGATTGAAACCCGTTTCCTGCCCCATGAAAATGGCGATCTGACGCTCGAGCATCCGCGCGTTTTCTTTCCTTCCTATCCGTGGGAGTGGACACCGCGCGCGTGGATTGCGGCGGCGGATCTGACTCTGGATCTGTGCGAGGGATTGCTGGCAGAGGGGCTGATCCTGAAAGACGCAACACCGCTGAACGTGTTGTTCCGCGGAGTGCGACCTGTTTTTGTGGACGTGCTGTCGGTGGAGGAGCGCGATCCGGCGAGCCCGCTGTGGCTGGCATACGGACAATTCGTGCGGACATTCCTGCTGCCGCTGGCGGCGTATCAGTGTCTGGGATGGCCGCTGGCCGCGTCGATGCAGAAGCGTGACGGGTACGAGCCGGCCGATCTGGCTCCGCCCCTGAGCCGGTGGCAGCGTATGCGGGAGCCGTTCCGCTCGCTGGTGACGCTGCCGCTGATGCTGGAAAAGAACGGCGGAAAGAGCGCACAGGATATCCGGGTGCGGCAGAGCGAGGAAGTGGCGCTGGCGGTGCTGCGGCGCAATCTGGGCAGGCTGCGAGGACAACTGCGGCGCATCGAGCAAGGGCTGCAGTCCGGACATCGCGCTTCGCGGTGGAGCGGATATGCGCACTCGGCCGACCATTACAGCGCTGAGGATCAGAAGCTGAAGCGGCAGTTTGTGCGGGATGCCCTGACCGCTGCGCAGCCAAAGCATCTTCTCGACCTGGGAGCGAACAGCGGTGTGTATTCGCGCATCGCGGCAGAGTGCGGCGCGAACGTCGTGGCCTGGGATACGGATTTGCCGGCGACGGAGGAGAACTGGCGCGAAGCGCAGCGACGAGACCTGGACATTGCTCCGTTGATCGCGAATCCGGCACGGCCCACTCCGGCAGCGGGATGGCGTAATGCGGAGAACCCGGCGCTGCTGGATCGGTCGCGGGGACGCTTCGACTGCGTGATGATGCTGGGATTCATTCATCACCTGCTGCTCGCGGAGCAGATTCCGATGCAGGAGATTGCAGGGCTGCTGCGCGAGCTGACCACCAGCTGGGCGATAGTGGAGTGGGTGCCGGCGAGCGATCCGCGGTTTGTGGATCTGCTGCGCGGGCGCGAGGAGTTGTACGGGCATCTGGACGAAGCCGCGTTCCTGAACGCGGCGGAAAAGCACTTCACCGTTGTGCTGCGCAATGCGCTACCGAATGGCCGGGTTCTGTTTATTCTGCAGGCCAGGTAAGGGCGGGTGCGAGCGCATTCATGGAGTGCAGGGCGAAGTTCATGGGCGCGCTGCTGGCTGGAGGGCGCGGGAGCGGCCATTCTGCTGGCGCCGGGGCTACTGTGGACTGAACTTTCCCAAACGCACATCGATCAATACCACCGGCTGCTGCCGCTAACGACGGTGGCGCGGGCGCTGGCTGTGGACTTGGCCGCGCTCTCGCTGCTGGCGATGATGGTGGTGCGCGTGCTGGAGCGACTGAGCCGCGCGGGAGGCGGGACTGGGGCGAATGAGAATCGCAGACTCGTCGCGGGGCTGCTGTGGGCGTTGTGGTTTGGACTGCTCGCGGCGCGCGCGATTGCCGGGATGATCGTCTCGCAGGTGCTGTGGTGGCAGCAGATCACGACGGGGCGCGCATTTCTGGTGGTGGCGGGGCTGCTGGCCATTCTGTGGTTGGCATCGGAGCGAGGGTATTTCCGGACGGTGCGGGTGCTGCGCTTTGGCACCCTGCTGGTGGGGTTCTGTATCTTCTGGATGATTCCGGCGTTGGTCGCCGCGGGTTTCGTGCATCAGCCGCGGGATCAGGAGGGATTCAGGAGACCGCTGCCAGCGGCCGCGGTCCCGCACCCACGCGTGGTGTGGCTACTCTTCGACGAAATGTCGTACGACCAGGTATTCGTGCATCGCTTCCCGGGGCTGGAGCTGCCAAATCTGGATAAGCTGCGCGGGGAGAGCGTGACCTTCTCCGACGTGGAGCCGGACGGGTTCTTTACCGAGGACGTGATCCCGTCGATTTTTGTCGGCGAACCCATCAATCGAGTGCGGGCCACGATCTCAGGATGGATGCTGTACCGGACCGCGAAGCAGGCGCCGTGGCAACGATTCGACGGTAGCCGGACACTTTTCGCCGATGCGCGGCGCGCGGGATGGACGACGGGCGCGATCGGCGAATACAACCCCTATTGCCGCATTCTGGAGGACCAGCTGGATTTTTGCTGGATGGGCCTGCCGCCGCTGCCGGATCATTTTTCGCGAGACAAGAGCACGCTGGAGAACGTGACCGCACCGCTGGCGGCAGACTGGAATCGGGTGTTCGGACACAAGGATGCGGCAACGGTTGCGCCAGGCGGATCTGCTTCGCTGGACGAGCTGGGCGCAGTACGCGCGGGAGATGCGCTGATTGGCGACCAGGAAATCGACCTGTGCTTCGTACACCTGCCGCTGCCGCATCCTCCCGGCCGTTATAACCGGAAGACGGGGGGCATCGGACCGGGCGGGAGTTATATCGATAACCTCGCGCTGTCGGACCGGGTCCTGGGACAAATGCTGGCGGGGGTTGCCGCGAGCCCCGCAGCCGCGCAGACGACGGTGATCCTTTCCTCGGATCACAGCTGGCGGGTGGGTCTGTGGCGGGACAGTTACGGATGGACGCAGGAGGACGAGCTGGCGTCCGGGCATGGGCATTTCGATCCGCAGCCGATGCTGATGGTGCGATTCCCGGGAGAAACCGCAGGGGAGACGATTGGCCGGCCCATGGCGCTGCTGGCGATCCACGACCTGGTGGAGCGAATGGTGGCGGGGGAGATGGGCGACGCGCAACAGCTTGAGGCGTGGGCTGAGAAGCAGTAGCTAAGCGGGTGGTGCGAAGTACGCTCGGACGCGGGGCCGCTGCAGAAAGAAGAGGAAGCCAGCGGCGATCAGGACTCCCGATCCGCCGCGGAGCCAGTCGCGGACGACGAGGAGGGTGACCAGGTCGCCGAGCCCGTTGACAGTGAACGTTGCCAGAGCGAGGAGCCAGGCCCAGCGGCGACCGCGCAGCAGGCCGATGGCTGTGGCTGCCGCGACGAGGGCGACGACGAGAAGGAGCGCTCCGAAGGGTTTGGCGTGCGCGGAGAATACGACGCGAGCGCGGGGATTGAGGTTCCAGACGCGATTGGGGAGGGTTCCGGTAATCAACAGCGATGATCCGATCAGGAAGGCAAGGGCGGTCGCCATCCAGGAGAACGCTGCGACGACCGGGACGGTCACCGGCCGGCTGGCTGTGGGACTCCGTGCTGCTTGCCGTTTGCTCACGGGGCTATGGGTGAAGAATGGGTGCGGGGGCTCCAGCCGGGGGCTTCCAATGCGCCGAAGGGCGTGCGACGGCGTACATCTGCTCGGCGATCTCGTCCATCATCGCCATCCGGTCTCCGTTTTCTTCGTACAGATCGAAGTGGGTGCGGTTGTCGCGGTAGGTGAAGTGCGGATCGGCGCCAAGACGATTCAGAACGGCTTCGAATTTGTGGGCTGCGCCGTCGAGATAGAAGGTGTCCGCGGTGCCGACGATGAGGTGAATCTTGCCTTTGAGGTCGCGTCCACGCGTGGCCCAGTTGGCTTCGACAATTTGCGCCAGATCGTAGTGATCGTGCCAGTATGCGACGACTTCGGGATGAATCTCGCCGGTGCTGCGATCGAACATCACGAGCGGGCGGCCGTCGGCGCCGCGCGGCGAGAAGACCCACTCGAAGGAAGCAACTTGACCGCCATACGAGCCCAGCACATCCTCCTGGCGCGTGAGTTCTTCGAAGGTCGCGACAACCTGCTGGTGATCGCGCACGATGGGGTAAGGCGTGCCGTCAGGGCGGCGATAAGCGTTCCCGTTCGGAGCGTAGAGGTCGATGCCGGTGAAGTCGTGGAAGTCGCTGGGGTCGGGAGAGGTTGACCAGGTGCCTCCGAAAATCTTCGGATAGTTGACCTGGAGCTGCAGCGTGGCCCACCCGCCAGAAGAATGCCCGTTCAAAAACCGGCCGTTCACTTTCGCGTCCATACGATACTTGGCTTCGATCCAGGGGATGAACTCCGCAGTGAGGGCCTGGCCCCAGGGCCCGTTGTTCACGGAGTCGGCGAACTCGTGCGTGCCGGTGGGAAGTGATTCGTCGAGAAATATCCAGATCATGGGCGGCATTTTGCCGGCGTTCATGCGGCTGGCGGCCATGAGTGCGGAGGGACGGATGGTCTCGAGCTTCGCGCCGAAGCCGTGGGTCCAGTAGACGGTGGGGTAGTGCTCGCGCGGATGCTCGGCATAGCCGGGCGGCAGGACTACCCAGCCGCGGATGTGCGTTTCGCGTCCAGAAAATGCGGTGAGGGCGGGGCTGACGAAGTCGACCGGCGCGGTGGCCTTCTCCGCCGCCGCCAGTTCTTCGGGTTTCAACGGCAGCGGGCGCGGAGCGGGCGCCTCGCGGACGTGGTTCAGCACGAAGGTGGGCTCGCTGCTGGAGCCAGGGGTCCAGCCGGCGAGAGGAACGACGGCGCTTTCAAGGTCGCCCGCTGCGGGACCGTCGTAGGCATAGGTGTGGCGGACATCCAGGATGGCCTGGGCCTGATACGTTCCAGGTTTGAGGGAGGAGAACGGCGCAGGAAACGCGACGTCGTCGACGTCGACGTCGATGGAAGAGCCAGGCTGGAGGCCGGAAATCTCTTTCGCGGCGATGGAAGTCGCGGAGGGTCGGAACTCGTTTGCGCTGACATGGGTTGCGCCGCTGCCGGGCTCAAGGAAGATGAGCAGACGGCCGGATGCGGGCTGCATGCCAGGGTCGAGCGTCACACGAAAAAAGAGATGAGATGGGGTCTGGGCGCAGGCGAGAGCAACAAAGAACGGTAGAACGAGAAGACGTGCGAATTTCCTGAGGATCATCCCCGTGAGTGTAGCAACCAGGGCGCGTAAAGCAAAAGAACGATGGGGGAGGGCTACGCCGATTACGGATGCAGAATGCGCGCCGGGCCGCCGTCGGGACCGAGAACCTTGATCTTTTTCGCCAAGCCTACCAGGCCGAGGAGGCGAATGCCCCAGTAATTGAAATCGAGCTCATACCACGCCATGCCGTGGCTGGCAGAAACGGGATGGGCGTGGTGGTTGTTGTGCCAGCCCTCGCCGCCGGTGATGAGCGCGACCCACCAGTTGTTGCGGGAATCGTCGCGCGTCTGGAAGCGGCGCGCGCCCCACATATGCGTGGCGGAGTTGACCAGCCACGTCGAGTGCAGGCCGAGCGTGATGCGCAGGAAGATGCCCCACAGCAGCCAGGACCATCCGCCGACGAGGAACAGCGCGATGCCGACGACGGTGATGGGTACCCAGTGCCAGCGACTGAGCCAAACATAGAAGCGGTCGTTGGCGAGGTCGGGGACGTAGCGCGTGAGCAGGGGGTTGCGATTGCGCAGGGAACCGTGGAGGATCCAGCCCATGTGCGACCACCATTTGCCGTCGCGGGGCGAGTGCGGATCGCCGGGGCGATCGGTGAGCTGGTGATGCATGCGATGAACGGCGACCCAGTAGATGGGGCCTCCCTGCAGGGCGAGCGTGGCGCAGAGGGCCATGGCGTACTCGACCCATTTGGGCGTGATGTAGCCGCGATGGGTGAGCAGGCGATGGTAGCTCATGGCGATGCCGACGTTCTGGCCGAGCACCCAGAGCACGGCGAAGACGGCGAGCGCGCTCCAGCTGAAGAAGAAGAGCGCTGCGATTGCGCCGATGTGAAAGATGATCAGGGTGACGGCGAAAATCACGTTGAGCTTCGCGGAGCGTGTTTGCTCGAGCGACTCGGAGTCGGTGCGAACGGTATCGGCAGGGATCTCAACGAGAGTTGACATGAGAAAGCTACTGCTCCACCTTTCACCTTAAAGGTATGAGGCCCCGTTGTAGTGTAAGAGTTGCGTAATCGTGCGCGGCGTCGGCCGGGTGCTTACGAATTGGAGACTTCCACCGAGGCGCGCACCGCTTCGGGACGCGAGTTGTCGTCGAGGCGGCCGAAAATCATCTTGCCGGAGGTGGTCTGGAGGACTGAAGTAACGGCGATCTCGACGGAGCGGCCGATAAGGCGGCGGGCGTGGTCGACAACGACCATGGTGCCGTCGTCAAGGTAGCCGACGCCCTGGTCGAACTCCTTGCCTTCTTTCATGATGACGACGCGCATCTTTTCGCCGGGGAGAACGACGGGGCGGAGCGAATTGGCGAGGTCGTTGATGTTGAGCACGGAGACGCCGCGGACCTGAGCGACTTTGTTCAGATTGAAATCGTTGGTGACGATTTTGGCCTCGATGTGTTTGGCCAGCTCGATCAGCTTGAGGTCGACTTCCTTCACGTGGGGGAAGTCTTGTTCGGTGATCTGCACGGTGATCTGCGCATTTTCGCGCATGCGCTGGAGGACATCGAGGCCGCGGCGGCCGCGCTGGCGTTTCGAGGAGTCGGAGGAGTCGGCGACCATCTGCAGTTCGCGCAGAACGAATTCGGGAATGACGAGGACGCCTTCGAGGAAGCCGGTCTCGGAGATGTCGGCGATGCGGCCATCGATGATGGCGCTGGTGTCGATCACTTTGATGTTGCGCTTGCCGGCGCGTTCGCCGGAGAAAAGGCCGCCGAGCGCCGCGAGGTTGAGAAGATCGCCCTTGCTGGCACCGACCACCAGTCCGATGTACGTCATGAGCAGCAGCACAATGAGCTGCAGGAGGCTGCGGGTGCGGCCATCGGGCAGGCTGTTGCGGAGAACCAGAGAGAAGAGGAAGGCCCCGACGATGCCGAGCAGGCTGCCGATGACGGCTCCGAAGAGACGTTTCAGGCTGAGGGCGCGCACGCGCAGCTCAAAGAGGATGATGAGCGCGGACAGGATGGCGCCGACGCCGGCGGCGGTCCACTGATCGATGCCGAAGGGGCGAAAGAACCAGCAAGCAGCCGAAAAAATAAGAATGAAGAGCAGACGCAGAGCGAATAAGTCCATAAGGGGTCCCCGACGGCTTACGCTGGCGATGCGGAGAAGCTTGCCCGGGGGGAATCACAAATCCATCAGCATTGCCAGGCAACCGGAGTATACGCAGCACCGAGGGGCAGGCCAAGGCCACGATATTCACAGGGCAGCGAACGAAAAGTGTATTGACAGACGCGCAAAAGCGGTGCAGAAATGCCTGAATTTCCGGGAGAAAAGCCGAAGAAGTACTAGTGGTCCACGGGTGAAAAGCGGGGCCTGTCCGAGCGGGCAGGCCCGCGCTGCGTCTCAGTACTTTGGTACTTTCGGGTCGATTTCATTCGACCAGGCGGTGATACCGCCGGCGAGGTTGTGCAGCTTTTTGAAGCCATTCTTCGCCAGGAATTCCGCGGCGCGTTGGCTGCGGCCGCCGGACTTGCACTGGACGACGATTTCCTGGGCGGTATTGAGCTCGTTCATGCGTTTCGGCAGATCGTTGAGCGGGATGAGACGCCCGCCGATCTGGGCGATCTGATATTCGAAGGGTTCGCGCACGTCGAGAATGAGGAGGTCGTCGCCGTCGTCGAGGCGCTGCTTCAGTTCCTTCACTGACATCTGGGGAATACCATTCTGCACGGCGGCCGCTTTCTGTTCCGGAATGATACCGCAGAACTGCTGGTAGTCGATCAGCTGGGTCACGGTGGGGTGCGTGCCGCAGACGGGGCAGTCGGGGTTCTTGCGCAGCTTGAGCTCGCGGAAGCGCATGTCGAGCGCGTTGACCAGAAGCAGGCGGCCGATGAGCGGCTCGCCTTTGCCGAGGATGAACTTGATGACCTCGGTGGCCTGGATGATGCCGACGAGACCAGGCAGGATGCCCAGCACGCCGCCTTCTGCGCAGGAGGGAACGAGGCCGGGCGGTGGAGGTTCGGGATAGAGGCAGCGGTAGCAGGGGCCCCGTTCGGTGGCAAAAACGCTGGCCTGGCCTTCGAAGCGGAAGATGGAACCGTAGGCGTTGGGCTTGCCGGTAAGCACGCAGGCGTCGTTGACGAGATAGCGCGTGGGGAAATTGTCAGTGCCGTCGGCGACGATGTCGTAGTCGCGGATGATCTCCAGCGCATTCTGGCTGGTGAGCATGGTTTCATGTTTGACGACGTTCAGAAACGGGTTGAGCGCGGTGAGTTTCTCGGCGGCGGAGTCGATCTTGGGGCGGCCGACGTCTTTCGTGCTGTGGATGATCTGGCGCTGCAGATTGCTCGCGTCGACGACGTCGAAGTCGACCAGACCGAGGGTGCCGATGCCAGCCGCGGCGAGGTAGAAGGCGAGCGGCGATCCGAGTCCGCCGGTGCCGACGCAGAGGACTTTGGCGGCCTTCAGCTTTTGCTGGCCTTCCATGCCTACTTCGGGCAGGATGAGGTGCCGCGAATAGCGGGCGATTTCGTCGTTCGAGAGCTGCGGCAGGGTGATGGGTTCGGTGGTGGTGGCCATGGTCTTCCTTAAGGATGCTGCTGCGGAGGGACTGGGTGCAAGGGAGGAGATAAACGGACGGTAGCAAGGATGGCCTGGAGCTGGTTCTGCACCGGGTGCAAATCGGCCGGGGTTGAAAAGTGCTTTTCGTCCTCGGGTGGGCAGACGGTATGGATGGCGAGATCGAACAGATAGCAAGAACCCTGGGCCTGGTGGAAATAGAGCGACTCGGAAACCTGGTGGCACAGCCCGGCGCTCCCTGTTTCGGTATGGCTGAACGGCACGCCGTCGATCGGCCGGGTATCGACCTGATCGAAACTGACGGCGGCGTGCATGCGTTCAAGGCATGCGGCTGGAGTCGCGCCGGGAAGAATATTGAAAATGAACTCGGCTCCGGAGAAGTCCGTGCGACCCTTCAGTTCCGGCCAGACCTCGCGGGAAGCGACGACGATAGCGCGCGCCGAGAATCGCTCGCCACTTTGCGGCGTGGGCTGCGTGAGAGGGGCGTCAATCGAGTAAAACTGCGGGACGGTGGTGAATTTCCAGAATGCGGGATAGCGGAAGGTCACGCCGTACTGGGGGTCGCTGAACTGCATCGTACCTGGACTCGCGAGGGTCACCGTCTGCGCTTCGAGAGGAGACGCGGCGCACAGCGCGAGTGCGCAAGCTGCGCTCCGGATCCCGGCCAAATGGTTCATCGTTTGTGCGCGAGGAGCGCCCGCCCATGCGGCAAGCAGCCACCGGCGATGGAGGGGATGATGGAGAGCGTGTCGGAGGGCCGGACCGAGCTATCTTCGCGCTGAGGCAGATAGCGGACGTCTTCGTCGTTGAGGTAAAGGTTGACGAAGGAGCGCAGTTTGCCGTCGGGGGTGTAGAGGTGCTTCTTAAACTCGGGGTAGCGGGTGAGGAGCGCGGAGACGGCCTCGGAGATGGTGGCCGCGTCGACCGCGACGGCGGACTGGTTGGCGGTATAGACACGCAAGGGCGTGGGAATCTCGATGGTCATGGGACGGCTCCTCAAAGCAAGCTGCAGGGGTTCGTTCAGGGGACGAAGAGCGCTAGCGGCACGAGCGACATCGTGCCACGGTACAGAGTGCTGTACACCGCGCGCATTGCAGGCAGGCTGGAGATGCGTGAACCATGCTCACCCTCTATTGTGCCGCAAAAGGTCAGGCTCTGTCTTGCCGGCGGTCGTCCGGTTCGGGTTCGAGGCCGGGATCGAGCTGGCCGGTGACGTCGATGGGCTCGTTCTGAAAGGCCTTGTCGTCGTCGGTGGTTCCCGTGAGCAGAAAAGAATTGGTCTGGCGGGCCGCGCCTTTTTCGAGGGCGGTGATGACATAGCTGCAGCCTATCCAGTGGGCTTCGGCGAAGTCGGTGGGCGACCACTGGGCGGGATGGTCGGGATGCGAGTGGTAGAAGCCGACGATGTCGATGCCGCGCTCGCGGCCGGTGCGCTGGATCTTCACCAGCTCATGAGGAGCGATGTGGTAGCGGTTGTGCGCGGAGTCGGTGCGGGTGTTGCCGGCGCGGACAGCGTCCTCGACTTCGTTCACGGAGTGGCCGCTTTCCGAGGTGAAGCGGCCGAGGAGCACGCCGCAGCACTCATGGGGGTAGGTTTGCTCGCCATGCTCGCGGATTGCGTCGTAAAGCTGCAGACTCAGGCGGAGCACGTCACTCCTCCCAGAACCGCTCGCTGAGGTACTTGTCGGCGGCATCGGGCAAGATGGTAACAATGACGGCTTCTTTTCCCAGCGCGGCCTGTTCTTCCGCGATGCGCAGCGATGCGGCGGCAGCGGCGGCCGCGGAGATGCCGACGAGCAAGCCCTCGGTGCGCGCGAGACGCTTAGCCATGGCGTAGGCGGCTTCGGTTTCGACTTCGAGGTTGCGATCGGCGAGATGGGAATCGTAAATGGCCGGAACAATGGCCGTGGCCATGTGCTTCAGGCCTTCGAGGCCGTGGAAGGGCGAGTCGGGCTGCATGGAGATGCACTCGATCTTTGGGTTCACTTCTTTCAGGCGGCGGGTGACGCCCATAAAGGTGCCGGTGGTGCCGAGGCCGGCGACGAAGTGTGTGATGCGGCCGCCGGTCTGTTCGAGGACCTCGTTGGCGGTGCCGGTATAGTGGGCGCGCCAGTTGGCCGGATTGCTGTACTGGTCGGCGTAGAAATATTGCGGATCGGCAGCGAGCTCGCGGGCTTTGCGGATGGCGCCGTCGGAGCTTTCGGCGGGATCGGTCCACACAACTTCGGCTCCATACGCGTTGAGAATGCGCTTGCGCTCGGGAGAGACATTCGAGGGCATGCACAGCGTGACGGGAAAGGCGAGAGCCGCGCCGAGCATGGCGTAGGCGATCCCGGTATTGCCACTGGTCGCGTCGAGGAGACTGATGCCGGGGCAAAGCTGCTCGCGCTTCAAGGCGTCGAGGACGATGGCGGCGGCGGCGCGGTCCTTCACGGAGCCGCCGGGATTGGTCCATTCCGCTTTGCCGAGGATTTGAATGCCGGGCAGGTCAGCCGTGAGGCGCTCCAGGCGCACGAGGGGCGTATTGCCGATGCGATCGAGAAGCCGGTCGCCGAGAACGGCTCCGGGCAAGGCGGGTTTGGTTACGGCCTGTGCAGCCATGCGCAAATTTCAATCCGTTACCAACGGAACCAGCGGCAAATTGCAGCCCGGTGCGTGGTTGTGCGACCCTTGCAACAAGGGCTGCAGCTACTGTTCAGTGTAGCGGGTGGCCCGATTTCCGGGGAACCAACCACCATGCTCAAACAGCCGCGCCAACGCACGTGGGACGAAATTCTCAGCGAACTGCGCCGTCTTCAATTCGATGTTCAGGATGTTGCGGGGGTCGCAAACCAGCGGCGGATCGGCAAGTATGGCTGCGCGATAGTGCTCGAAAAGGTACAGAACGAGGCTGGTTTGCGCGCGGCGGTGCGGCCGGGGGTGGTGATCGGCGGTGAGATTGCGCAGCTGGTCGATCGCGGATTTCAGAAGTTCTTTCGGACCAGCAAAGCGGAGTTTCCGGCGACTGCGGATCGTCTGCAGACGCTGCATCGGTTTGAAGAGGAACTGAAGGACGTGACTGGATCGGCGACGCTCTACAACGAGGCGCTGGGCACGACGAGCGACACGTACCTATACGACCGGGTGAAGGGACGCGATCTGCCGGAGAGCGAGCGTCCTGTGCCAGCGTGGGATCGTCCGCAAGGAAGCTAATTCGCAGAAAAAAGGGAACGCATTCGCTTCAGAAAGCGTCTATGCAAGCATGCGATTTCGCTTGCACTGCCTGCCGTTTTTCGGTTTTGGGGTGTTGTCTGCCTGCTGGATATTCGCCCTGATCGCGCTGCCGCAGACGGCGAACAACCGCAGGGCACCGGCGCCGTCAACACGCTATTCCGACCAGGGCGCGATCCCGATGCCGGAAGATCGGGCAGACGACTCGTATGCGATCTATTCGAGGCTCATGCCGGGGGAGGAATTCGCGAGCATGGCTCCGGAGCTGAACGCGCGGTGGGCGATTGCCGCGATCACCGTGAATGAAAGGGATCGCAATCCGGCGGTTCCTCCGCAGGGTGAGCTGAAGCCGCCGCCGGAGAATCCGCGCGGATTTCAGGAGGCGGTCGAGGATTACGCGGCGAACAGGAACGTGCGCGTGCAGCTGACGAAGGATCCGTTTCAGCTGAGCCACGCATTTTCGCTGCTGCGTCCGGATGAAGTGGCAGCGTTGCGCGCTTCCAGGACGGCGGCGCAGGTGAGTTCGGAGACGCAGTCGCAGTGGGCGGGCTATGCCGGTGTGACGTTCTTCAGCGAAGTGTACTTCGACAGCAAGCATCAGGCGGCACTGGTCTACATGAATGACTGGTGCGCGCATCTGTGCTCCACGGGGAGCTGGGTGTATCTCGAGAAGCACGACGGGCAGTGGGTGCGGCGTTCGGGTGTGACAGTGCCGGGGGCGTAGCTCGCGACGAGTTCATTTTGATCGCGCGCGTTCGCGCTGCAGCTCACGCCAGAGCTCGCTCTTTGAGACTCCCCGCTCGCGGGCGATACGCTTGAGCGCGTCTTTCTCGGCCAGGCCTTCTGATTTTTCCAGTTCCGCGAGACGGTCCTGCACGCTGGTTGTGGCCGCTGAGCCGCTTGCGAGCGGATGGGCGTCGATGAGCAGCACCATCTCGCCGCGGATGGTTTCCCGTGCGGCCAACTGGTTCCGGACGTCGTGAACTGCGCCGCGCAGGAATTCTTCGTGGAACTTGGTCAACTCGCGCGCGAGGGCGACCCGGCAGTCCGCACCCCAAACCCCTTCGACGTCAGCCAGGGTATCGGCGATCCGATGCGGCGCTTCGTAGAAGACGAGCGTCGACGGCCGCGACAGTCCAGTGGCCAGGTCCTCGAGCGCGGTACGGCGGGCTCCGGCCTTTGGGGGCAGGAATCCGACGAAGGAAAACTGCTCGGTGCTGAGCCCTGAAGCGACGAGCGCGGCGAGAACGGCGCTGGCGCCAGGGATCGGATAGACGGGAATTCCGGCTGCAATGGCGGCGGCGGCGAGGACCATGCCGGGATCGGAGATGCCGGGGGTTCCGGCATCGGAAACGACGGCGATGCGCGCGCCGTTCTTCAGCTCTTCTATGAGCTGGCGGCTGCGTTCCGCCTCGTTGTGCTCGTGGCTGCTGATGGTGGGTGTGGCGATGCCGTAGCGGTCGAGCAGCTTGCGGGTCTGGCGGGTGTCCTCGCAGGCAACGCGATCGGCGGAGCGCAGGACGCGCAGCGCACGCAGGGTGATGTCTTCGAGGTTTCCGATGGGCGTAGCGACGATGTAGAGGCCGGGGGCGAGAGGTTCGTCAGTCACTGTTCGTTGTCGGCGCGCTCGATGCGGCGATACTCGGCGAGCAGGCCCATGCTGCTGCTCAGGTTCTGCCAGGTGACGATGCCGACGATGCGGCCGCTTTCGGCGACGGGAATCAGCGAGAGGCGACCGCTGCCGATGCGGCGAATCAGCGCGCCGAGGGAGTCGTCGGGCTGCGCGACCTGGAAGGCGCGCGACATGATGGCCTGGATGTAGCCGTTGCCGCCGTGGCGCAGTGCCTGAATGATGCCCTGGCGGGAGACGACGCCGACGAGCGCCGCGCCGCGGACCACGGGGAAGTCATCCTGGAGGCTGTGGATGGCTTTGTAGAGGGCGTCGGAGAGCGTGTCAGAGGGGGAAAGCGTGTCGAAGTCGGTGAGCATGACGTCGCGCATGCGCACGGTTTCGACGACCGACTGGAAGAGCACGCCCTGGTCTTCAAGCTGCGCGCCGATGAAGACGAAGAATCCGCCCATGATGAGCCAGGGGCTGACGGCGGCCGCGAGATGTGTGTTAGGAATGGCCAGCAGCGCGAGGCCGGCGACGACGGCGCCGATGCCCAGCATCTGGCCGAGGCCGGAGGCGGCGCGGGTGGCCTGGGCCACGCCCCGGGTGCGCGAGATTCCGCTGCGCACCAAGCGGCCGGCGTCGAGCGGGTAGGCGGGAATGAAATTGATGAGCGCGAGGGCCACGTTGAGCCACACGATGGAGCGCATCAGATGCGCGGCCGTGACCAGGGGCAGGGTGACGATGGGGACCTGGGAGGTGGCGCCTTCAATGAGCGCGGCGACCAGGGCGGCGAACGTGAGATTGGAGATGGGGCCGGCAAGAGTCAAAGCCCATTGCGTCGATCCCTCTACGGCGCGCTCCGCCATATCCGGGCTGGAATAGGAGAAGAGGCCGCCGATGGGAAGCAAAAGGATGCTGCGCACGGCGAGCCCGTGCCAGGCCGCGGTCATGGCGCGGGCGGCTTCGCGTCCGAGCACCGCGCCGAACAGCAGGAACCACAAAAAGATGCCACGCCAGGCGGAGATGCCGGAAAAATTCGTTGAGAGCAAACAGAAGAGAAGCAGGAGGAGAAAGAAATAGTGGATGCGCAGGTGTACACCAAACCAGCGTCCGAGCGGTAGTGACCAGGCGCGCATCTCGATGTCCCTTGCCGTTATTGTAGAGGGTCGGCGGATTTTGCCAGGGGGGAAGAGATGCGGGTGATTGCCGGCAAGTACCGGTCGCGGGTTTTACACGCGCCGCGGGGAACGGACACACGACCGACCAGCGATCGGCTGCGGGAGACGCTGTTCAACGTGCTGGCGCCACGGATCGAGGGGGCCGTCTTCCTGGATCTTTATGCCGGATCGGGCGCAGTGGGCATTGAGGCGCTGAGCCGAGGAGCACGCGAGGCGATTTTTGTCGAACAGGCGGAGGCTGCGTTGCGTGTCATTCGCAGCAACCTCGGGGCGCTGGGCATCCAAGGAAATTATGCGCTGGAGCCACGCAGCGTAAGTGCCGGGCTGCGGCGACTGGCGGAGGCGGGACGCCAGGGGGATCTTTTCTTTCTCGATCCGCCGTACGCTTGGGTCGACGAATATGCGGTGGCGCTCAATCTGCTGGGAGGGGAGTTCAGCGGAGTGTTGGCGCCGGACGCCATGGTGGTGGCCGAACACGAGAAGCGGCGGGAGCTGGACAAGTTGTACGGACGGCTGATTCGGTATCGGGTTTTGAAACAGGGCGATGCGGCCTTGAGCTTCTACCGGCCTCAGCCGGAATGAGGATCGGTGCGCTGCCCCGTGTGCAGGTCGATGGTGAAGGGGAGTTCGCGGTCCGATTGCAAGTCCCAGCCGAAGCCGTGCAGTTCGTTGCCACGAGTCTCGATAATGCGCAGACCTTCTGAGGAAAGGCGCGGGCTTTGCCACTCTGCACCGTTGGCGCCCCAGGCCACCAGGGTGTAGTGGCCGACGAAGAGCAGCAGGTTGTGTTTCGTGACCGGCCAAACTTCCAGAACCGGGCGGACGTGAGCGAACTGGACGGGGTCGAGTGTGTTGACGATGTATCCGTAGCCGCCGGAGACGGCGCACAGGTCGTCAACATTGGGGCAGCTCCAGAGTCCCGTGGGCGCGGCCGGATCGTCAAATCCAAGGGCAAAAGTGGCGAGGAACTTCCCGCCCTTGCCCGCGGGGCGGACCATGACTTCGAGTGCGCCTCGCTCCACTTCCTCCGCCTCGCGCGGATAGGTGAAGCTGCGCAGAGGCTTGATGAGCGGCCTCTTCGGCAGGATCTCGGCCTCCCAGGAGTGCGGGAAGGCGAGGGTCACGGGCCGGGATGGAAGTTCAGGATCCATTCCAGTTGTTCCGGCGTGTCCGGGACGGGGAATCCGCGGGCGCGTTCGATTCTCTGCAGGGCCTGGCTGGCGTCCCAGCCGAGCGCGATCATTACCGAAGCGATCAGAACAGTGGCCCGGCCGATGCAGCCGCGGCAGTGAGCGCCAACACTTTTGCCGGCTCGAACCTGATCGCGCAGACTGGCGACCAGGGCGTGAAAGGAGGCGAGGTTCGAAGGGGTGCATCGATCGAGAATCGGGTACGAGATGAATTTCATTCCCAGCTGCTCGGCAATTTGGCCTTCACCGGTGAGGCCCAGATCTTCATTGTCGTCGGCCGTCAGCAGCGAGACAAGGACGTCAATGCCGGCTTCCCTGACGAGCTCCAGATCAGCCTGCAGACCTTCATCGCCGCGGGGACGCAGGACGATGGCAAGCCGTGAGGGATTGGCTTCCTCGATCCAAAGGACCGTCTTCATCGTCCACCGCTCATGAATTGTTCGATGCGTTCGCGAACGCTCAATACGTGGACGGGCAGGTCGAGGCGGCTGCCCTCTTCAACGATGGGGATGAACTTATCGAATTCCGGACCCGAGTGCGCGCCGGTGAGTGCGATGCGCACGGGGTGAAAAAGGTCCTTGCCCTTCGCCCCGGTCTCGGTTTTGATCTCGTTCATCCAGGCTTTGAACAGTTCTGGCGTGACCGGGCCGGAAAGCACTTCAACGCGTGCGGCAAAGGCGGCGAGAACCCTTTGCGAAGCATCGGTCGCCAGCAGTGCGGCGTTCTCGTCATTGGCGCGGGTGGCCGCGGGGCTGAAGCGAAAGACGAACGCAGCCTTCACCGGCAGCTCGTCGAGCTGGTTGACCGCGGGGAGAAAAAGAGCCAGCAGCTTGCCGAACCATACTTCGACGGAAGCGGTGGTGACCTGCCAGATGGCATTGTGCGACGGAAGCAGACCCGCGCTGACGAAATGGGACCACGCGAGTTCGGCGATTCGCTCCGGGTCGGCGGTTTTGAGGTAATGCCGATTGAGCCAGTGCAGCTTTTCCCAGTCGAAGACGGCGGGCGAGGCGGTGACGCGCTCGATGCGGAACTCGCGGACCAGCTCCTCGAGCGAAAAAAGCTCGCGCGTGCCGCCCTCCGCGCCCCAGCCAAGCAGCGAGAGGTAGTTCACGAGGGCTTCGGGCAGAATCCCCATAGCGCGAAAGCTGGAGACGGAGGTCGAGCCGTGGCGCTTGGACAGGCGCTCGCGATCGCTGCCGAGGATGGTGGACAGATGCGCGAACTCCGGCGGCTTCCAGCCGAAAGCCTCGTAGATCGCCACCTGCTTCGGGGTGTTCGAGATGTGATCATCGCCGCGAATGACGTGCGTGATCTCCATCAGCGCGTCGTCGAGGGTGACGACGTAGTTGTAGACGGGCATACCCGAGGAACGGACGAGGATCGGATCGCTGATCGTCTCGTTTGGGAATTCCACCGCGCCGCGCACCAGGTCGTGGAAACGCAGCGGATGATCGGGGATGCGCAGGCGCACGGCGAAAGGCTCGCCGACTGCAGCCCGGGCGGCGGAGTCGGCGTCAGAAACAGCGCGGCAGCGTCCGGAATAAACCTGAGGGCGATGCGCAGCGGTGGTCTCATGACGCTCCGCCTCCAGCTCTTCGGCGGTGCAGAAGCAACGGTAGGCTTTGCCTTCGGCGAGCAGGCGATCGGTGTGCTCGCGATAGATGCCAAGCCGCTCTGACTGCCGATACGGCGCGTGCGGACCTTCGACGCCGGGACCCTCGTCCCAGTCCAGGCCCAGCCACAACAGATCCTCCATCAGCTGGGTTTCGTGCCGCATCTCGCTGCGGTCGAGGTCGGTGTCTTCGATGCGCAGCAGGAAGGCCCCGCCCGTATGTCGCGCAAAGAGCCAGTTGTAGAGAGCGGTGCGCGCATTTCCTACGTGAAGAAAGCCGGTAGGCGAGGGCGCGAAGCGAACACGAGGCAGTTTGTCAGGCATGACCGGAGTCAAGTTCGATCTTATGGAAGCAGCAGGCGTGCGACAACTTTTCAGAGCAAAAGAACTAAACTAGGGAGTTTATTTGTAAGTGATCGGTGGGGTTTATGTCTCTCCGCTCTGTTCAACGATTGGGAAATTATCCGGCCCCGAAGCCCTTCGTGAAGAAAATATCGGGCTCCGCAATCATTCTATCTTTACCGTTGGCCGCGATTTTGGTTGCATGCGGCTCGTCGACTCCGATACAAACCAGCTCTCCGAGCGGCCCTCCCACCTCGGGAACGCCGGATCAGCGCGCTGATGCACTACTGGCGCAGATGACGCAGGCACAGAAACTGCAGATGGTAGCGGGCGGGGTGGCGAACGATCCCAACCTGAATTACAGCTTTCCGCGCGGCGCCGGGGGCTGGATTCCTGGCATTCCGCAGCTCAGCATTCCGGCCCTGTATTTCGCCGATGGGAGCGTGGGCGTGGGCAACGGCATAGGACCCGCCACGGCATTGCCGGCATCGATTGCCAGCGCTGCCGGGTGGGATACGCAGGCGGCCGTTCAATATGGAACAGTCATCGGCACAGAACTGAGCGACTACGGCATCGACGTCAACCTTGGCGGCAACACGAATCTGACAGGACGCGAGCCGCGTGACGGCCGGACGTTTGAGACCAAGGGCGAGGATCCGATTCTGGCCGGGAAGATTGCCGCCGCGCATCTGGAGGGCGTACAGGCGCAGCATGTGATCGCCGACATCAAACATTTCGCCTATAACGACCAGGAAACGGGGCGCGCGACGGCGAATGCCGTCATCGACGAGCGAGGCGGCCGCGAGAGCGACCTGTTGGCGTTTGAAATCGGCGTGAAAGACGCGAATGTCCAGTCGGTAATGTGCTCCTACAACCTGACCGGCGGCACGTATAACTGCGAGAACTCGCATCTGCTGACGGATGTTCTGAAAACCGACTGGGGCTTTACCGGCTTTGTAATGTCGGACTGGCTGGCCACGCACAGTACGGTGAACGCGGCCAATGCGGGTCTGGATCAGGAGCAGCCGGATCAGGAATATTTTGGATCGCTGGGGACAGCGATTCAGAACGGACAGGTGCCGCAGTCGCGGCTGGACAACATGGTTCATCGCGTTTTGCGCACCATGTTTCAGGTGGGCCTCTTCGATTACCCGCAGACCATCCAGCCCATTCCCGCGGCGGCCGATGCAGCCATCGCACAGCAGGTGGAGGAGAACGGTGCTGTGCTGCTGAAGAACAGCAATGGCGCGCTGCCAATCAACGCGGGTGTGCAATCCATCGCCGTCATCGGCTCCCATGCCGACGTGGCCGTGCTCTCCGGCGGCGGATCGGCGCAGGTGCAGCCTGCCGGAGGCCCTGCACTGACCAGCGGCTACCCCTGCCCGCCGTGCTGGTCGGAAGTGGTGTGGGATCCTTCGTCGCCGATGAAGGCGATCGAGACCATGGCGCCCGGCGCGAACGTGCAGTTTGCGGACGGCAGCAACGCGAGCGCCGCGGCGGCGTTGGCCGCGTCGTCCCAGGTGGCCGTCGTGTTCGTGAGCCAGTGGGAGAGCGAGGGCATGGACCTGCCCAGTATTAACCTGACGGACCTGACTGACGCCACACCCATCGACCAGGATGCTCTGGTGAGCGCGGTGGCAGCGGCCAATTCGCACACGATCGTCGTGATCGAGAGCGGCGGACCGGTGGTGATGCCGTGGCTCAGCCAGGTGGGCGCCGTGCTGGAGGCGTGGTATCCGGGGCAGAGCGGCGGACCGGCGATCGCCGACCTGCTCTTCGGCAAGACGAATCCGTCGGGCAAGCTGCCCATCACGTTTCCCGCCAGCGTGTCGCAGTTGCCGCGACCGACGATCCCCACACCCCCAGACAGTACGACGCCTTTTGACGTGAATTACTTTGAGGGATTCAACATCGGCTACAAGTGGTATGACTCTCAGGGACTGACGCCGCTGTTTCCGTTTGGGTTCGGGCTGTCGTACACGACGTTTTCCCTCACCAATTCCGCGATCATGAATAACCTTGCTTCGATGAGCAATCCGAATATTCAGGTAACGCTTACGGTTACGAATACCGGGGCTGTGAGCGGCGCGGAAGTCGCGCAGGTCTATCTGGGATTGCCAGCCGGCATCGGTGAACCGCCGCATCGCCTGGTGGGTTGGCAAAAGGTGACGCTGCAGCCCGGGGCGTCCCAGGCGGTCATGATCGAAGTGGACGAGAACGACTCGTCGCATCCGTTGTCGTACTGGGACGAGACATCGGGCGCATGGACGGTGGCGCCGGGTCAGTACACCGTCTATCTCGGCGACTCCGTTGGTGCGCTGACGACGGTGGGGACGTTCACCGTCGGTTCCTGACGCCGGCTGCCCACTCAGGACTACGAGGCCATCCCCAGTCCCACAAGATTCGCTGCGGCGATGATGACGAGCATCCCCGTCCAGAGCAGGCGTACTGGGCGGCCGGATGCGCCACGCCATTCACCGAGCGCCAGGCCGACAATCCCGCCGAAGAGCACGTAGCCGCTCATGTGCAACATCCAGTTGACGAAACTGAGATGGGCAGGAATATTTGCCGCGCCCCAGGCGTAGAAGAAAAACTGGAGATACCACATGGTGCCCCCCGCGGCCGCCATGGAACTGTTCAGGAGCAGGGTCGATCGCGTCTGCGACCAGTCGCGGCGGAGAGAGATGTCTTTGCGATACGCGAGGCGGGTGAAGCAGTAGCCGAAATTCACCAGCGCTCCGCCGCCCATGATGATGACGTAGCTGGGCAACGCCGCATACAGCGGCTTGACGCCCACGTGTTGCGCGGCTGCGGCGATCGGCTTTGCGGCCTCGATGGCAAACGACATTCCCGACGAGAAAATGCCGCACATGACGGCGAGCAGGAGGCCCTTGCCGAGATTGAATTCCTCGGCTCGCTTTCCCAGACGCAGTTCCTTCTGATGACCGGCCCAGGAGACGATGGCGATCCCGACGAGGGCCAGCGCGACGCCGGACATCGTGAAATGACCGCTGCGGCTGGTGAGGAGATAGGCGAGCTGACCCTGCAGGATGGGAGGGACGAGCGTGCCGACCACCAGCGTGACCCCGATGGCCACGCCGATGCCGAGCGACATGCCGAGATAGCGCATCGTGAGCCCGTAGTTGACATTGCCGATGCCCCACATGCAGCCGAAGAGAAAAGTTTTGGT
The DNA here is from genome assembly GCA_003152415.1 of Acidobacterium sp. Taxonomy (GTDB): domain Bacteria; phylum Acidobacteriota; class Terriglobia; order Terriglobales; family Acidobacteriaceae; genus Palsa-343. Next base: position 66,737 of record PMAD01000209.1, on the reverse strand, counting down.
GAGATCGCCGGTGGCGATGCCTGCGTAGAAGCCGTGAAAATCCGGAAGCAGGATGAGGCTGACGATCAATGGCAGCAAAACCCAGGAGAAAACGCCGGCCACCGCCCAGGTCGTTTCCCAGGACCACTTCTTCACCTTCTCGATGGGCGCATAAAAAGACGCAGCAGAAGCGGCGCCGACCATATGCCATCCGATTCCGCCAAGAATGGCAGAGGACATTGCGACTCCTTTCGTGGCCTAAACGATCTGGACTTCGGCGAGCGCCGAGACTTTATCGGCGATCGACTGGGGCCGGAGCGAGCCCGAGGGCTGCTCGATCCGCGCCCATTGTAGGGCGAAATTGCCGAGCGTGGAGCTTTCGACGGAGCAGCGCCTGACCGGCAGGCCGGTGGCTGCCGACGTGAGCGCGTTGAGGTACTCGTTCTGGCTACCGCCGCCGACCACGCAGATGTGATGGGGGCGATGCGCGGTCATCTCCTCGATTTCGCGCAGGAGGACGCCGTAGCGATGCGCAAGGCTGTGAAAAATGAGGTTGGCATAGTGCGGTGCTGCTTCGCATGCCGTGGGCAGCGGAGCGAGGCCTTGCCGTTTGCGCTGATCATTGATGCGCGCGGGCATGTCGCCAGGTGGGAGCAGGGCGGGATCGTCGAGGTCGAGCGGGTGATCGGGCGCGGGCAGGCGGCGCGCCTCTTCGATGAGTTGCGCCACGCTCCATCGTCGATCGGAGTCCCAGATGTTCATGCATTGCCGCAGCAGCCACATGCCGGGGATGCCGCGATGGAAGAGGATGCCGCCGTCCGCTGCACCGAGATTGGTGAACCCGCGTGAATACGATTCGTGGCTGCGCAGGTTGTGGGCCAGCGGCACGCCCACGAGCGACCATGTGCCGGAGCTGATATAGGCCCAGTCACCGGGGCGCTCGGGAATGCCGGCGATCGCGGAGGCGGTGTCGTGACAGGCGGGCGCGATGAGTTCAGTGGTCGCAAAGGCTGGCAGACGGCGCAGGTCATCCCGTGGAGGCCCGAGAGCTGTTCCCGGCGAAACCAGTTTGGGAGCGGCGGCGAGATCCAGGCCCAGAGCCTGGAAAATTTCGCCCGACCACTGGCGCGTCTCTGCGCCGATTAGCCCGGTGTGCGTGGCGTTGGTGTACTCCGCGATCCGTGGAGCGCCGAGCCAGTGCAGGATGTACTCCGGCAGATTGACCCACGGCGCGGAGTTTGCGACGCCGGTGGTTTTGTCTGCATAGAGCTGATAGAGAGTGTTGATGGGCTGAATCTGCACGCCGGTTTGGCCGTAGAGTGAAGTGGCGGGAACGATGGCGTGGACGGCCTTGAACGCGGCCTGCGTGCGCTCGTCACGATAGCAGAATGGCGGCGCGAGTGGCCGGCCGGACTTGTCAAGACGCACGTAATCGACCGCCCAGCCGGTTACGCCGATGCTCGCGATGCCTTCCGGCGCCAGCTCCGCGCAGGCGTGAAGACCGCGGTCCAGCTCGCTGCAAATGCGGTCAAGGTTCCAGCGCAGCCCGGCGGAGCCATGATCCTCGGGCCCATTTTCGAAGCGGCGAACCATGGTTATATGGGGCTGGTCGGCTCGCCAGTTCAACAGAGAAACGCGGCAGCTCTCCGCGCCGAGGTCGATCGCGATGAAGGCCGGATTCTCCGGGTCGGAGCCACGGCTCACCGCAGGAACGCCTCGGGTAACCCGCCATCGACGGGAATGAGATGCCCCGTGGTGCAGCGCGTGTGCGCGCCGGCGAGGAAGAGGATCGCGCGGGCGCAGTCGTCCGGTTCGATGGGCTGATGCGTCAGCGTGCGATTGGCGTAGTAGCCGGCCAGCAGGTCGCGCAGCTGGTCATCGGTGGCCGATGCATCGAACGCGACGCCGTATTTGGTGAGCGATGTGATAACGCGGTCGCGCGGAAACATGGTCGAGCCCTTGACGACCGTCGCGGGGCTGATGCCGTTCACGCGCACGCGGGGCGCAAGCGAGACCGCCAGCTCCCGCACCAGATGACTCAGGGCCGCTTTGCTCACGTCGTAAGCTTCGCTGCCGCGCTTGGGAACCACCGCGTTGGCGGAGCTGGTGAGCACAATGCTGCCGTCGAGCTGCTGGGCGGCGAACAGCCTCTCGGCCTCTTCGGCGAGCAGATAATTCGCGGTCACGTTGAGGGCGAGAGTCGTCGCCCACATCGCGTCGTCGATCATGCCCTGCGGCGAGGAGGGGAAGACGGCGGCCGTGTTGATGAGGATGTCGAGTCCGCCGAAGTGGGCCACCGTGTCGCGCAGCGCCGCCGCGATCGAGTTGCGATCGCGAATATCGACGGCCGTGGCGGCAATGGCTTCTTTGCCTGCGATTGCGCGAGCTTCCTGCGCCACAGACTCAGCTCCCGCCAGGTCGCGGTCGGCAATCATCACCTGCGCTCCCCGCTCGGCTGCGAGCAAGGCGGTTGCCCGCCCGATGCCGCTCGCTCCACCAACGATCAGGGCGATTCTCCTGCTCAACTCCTTCTCTGCGGGATGGCGGCGAATCTTCGCGTCTTCCAGCAGCCAGTACTCGATCCGAAATGCCTCCGCGGCGGGCAGCGCTACATAGTTGGTGTAGACCTCGAAAGCTTCGCAGGGAGCGGCGGCTCCGGCCTGCGGCACATCCTTGACGACGGTTGCTCCGGCGAGCGCGCTGGCTCCTTCCATCACGTGAATGGCGTTGGTGTAGAACTCGCCCACAACCCGCGACTCGGTCTTGCTCTTGCCGAAAGAGAACATGCCGATACCGGGGATCAGCACCACGGCTGGGTTGGGATCGCGCAAGGCCGGAGACGACGCGACCTTGTGCTTGTCGTAGTACGCGGCATAGTCAGCGCGATAGGTGTCGAGGGCTGCTTCGATCTTGTTTTGCAGCGTGGCGACGTCGTCCGCGGCCGTCCCCGGAACAAACAGTGGGCGAATCTTGGTGCGGATAAAGTGATCAGGGCAACTGGTGCCGAGATGCGCCAGGGCAGCGCCATCCTTTGAATTGACGAAGCGCAGCACAGCCGTGGAATCGGTCCAGGTTCCAATTAGTCGCTTCTGTTCGGAGACCCGTCCGCGCACGAAAGGCAGCAGCTCCAGGGCAATGTCTTTGCGATTCTCGCGAACCGGCAGCGCCGGCCCGCCAAAAATAGCGGCGCCTTTTCGCTCGATGTGCTCCTGAACAAACTGGCCGAGTTGATCGATCATCGTAAGGGTATTCAGATAGCATTCGCGCTGCGCTTCGCCCCAGGTGAAGAGGCCGTGACCGCCGAGCACGATTCCATCGCATCCCGGGTTCTGAAGGACGGTGCGGCGCATCATCATGGCCAGCTCAAAGCCAGGGCGCTGCCACGGCACCCACACAAGGGAGTGCTCGAAGGCGCGATTGAACTCCTCCATCTTTTCTTTGCCGTCGGCGGCTGCCGCCATAGCGATGGCCCAGTCGGGATGCAGATGATCGACGTGGCGGAACGGGAGGAAACCGTGGAGCGGCGTATCGATCGAGGCGACCGTGGGGTTCACGCCGAAAGTGCAAAGGGGGTAGAGATCCACAACCGCGTCTTCCTCGGCAGCGCCCTTGTACTGCGATTCGATGGCGAGCAGCTTGTCGAGATAAAGCGCGGCAAAACCGGCGCGTTTGATGCTGCCCAGGTCGCCGCCACTGCCTTTGACCCACAGGACGTCGGTCCTTTGCCCGGTCAGTGGGTCGGGCTGCTCGACCTTCGAGCTTGTGTTGCCACCACCAAAGTTGGTAATGCGCAGGTCGGCTCCCAGCAGATTGGAGCGATAGCGCAGCAACTCGGGCTCGTCGAGCTTTGCGGCTGCTTTTTCATCCCACAGGTCCTGCAGATAGCGCAGGGCAGTTAGCGTTTTCATTGAGGGCACCGTCCAAAATGATGACACAGCGATATCGACAGGGCAATTATTCCCGGCTTTGAATCCGAAAATGACTTATGCGGATTGGAAATGGGTGAGCGATCAGGCGTAAGTGGCCACCGACCGCGCATTTCGCTCCCTGCGCTCGCTCCGGATGCGCTCCACGTAGCCGCTGGCGCGCAGGGCGGCGAGCGGATCGACCGGGAGGCCCTGCGAAGCGCGCCACTCCTGGACCAGAGGCCGCACGTCGAACCAGAATCCCTCTCGCAGGCACTCTTCCGCATCGACCAGGCGGCATTCGTCCTGCAGCGTCGCCAGCCGTTCGCGGTCGACCAGCGCGGCTTTCGCGAAAAGTTCCTGGGCCGTGCAGACCGTCTGCACCATCGCTTCCATTTTTCCCTTCAGATTGTGGCTCTGATCGATCATGAACGCGGTCGTCGCCATGCTGGTGCTGTCAGAGAGGAGTTCGTGGAAGATGCGAAAGACCTGATAGGGATCGATCGAGCCGAGGGTCAGGTCGTCGTCGGCGTAGCGGCGGTCGTTGAAGTGAAAGCCGCCCAGCATTTTTTCGCGGAGCAGCCACGCCACGATCTGCTCAATGTTCTGGCCCTGATAATGATGCCCGGTGTCGACCAGCACGCACGCTTTGGGACCCGCCTCGCGGGCGATCAGAAGCGCCATGCCCCAGTCGGCAAGGTCGGTGTGATAAAAGGCCGGCTCGAACGGCTTGTACTCCACCAGCAGCTGCTGGTCGGCACCGAGGCTTTCATGCACCTCCGCCAGCGCCTCGGCCATCCATTCAATACGCCGCCGGATGCTCTGCGTGCCCGGGTAATTCGAACCATCGGCCAGCCACACCGAAACGTCGCGCGTACGCAGCGCCTTCGCGATGGCCACGGATTCCAGCAGGTGATCGATTGCCATCCTGCGAATCCCGGAATCGGGATTGCAGATCGATCCGAACTTGTAACTCTGGCTCTCAAACAGATTGGGATTGATGGAACCGGCGCGAATGTCGTGTTGCGTTTCGAGCTCTGCAATCCTGCGGGCGTCGCGAAGGCCGCCTGGCAAATCCCAGGCGACGTGGAGAGCGAGGGTAGGGGTGGCGCCGGTGAGCGCGTTCACCTGTGCTGCGTCGGCAAACTTCTCCTCGATGGTGGCCGCGGCCTCGGGCTGCAAAAACTTGCCGAAGCGGGTTCCGGTATTGGCGAATCCCCAGGAGGGGAGCTCAATCCGCAGCGAATCGAGCGCCTGCATTACGCGGCCCTGACAGGCGTTCAATGTCTCCGTCCCCTCATTGAAATAAGTTCCCAGTTAGAATTCACCCAAAATGATACTCCCGGGGCCGGATATGTAAAAAGACGAATTCGGTGAGGGAAGCGAATTCGGGGAGGCTGGCCCGGACAACAGCAAAGGGAGCTTTGTCTATGACGCGCGTGTGTTTCCTGCTTAAGGTTCGAGCCGACAAAATAGACGAGTACCGGCAGCGTCACCAACAGGTATGGCCGGAGATGCTCGAGGCGCTGCGCGCTACCGGCTGGCACAACTACTCGCTCTTCCTGCGCTCCGATGGTCTGCTGGTTGGCTACCTCGAGACCGAGGATTTTGAGCAGGCGCGTGCCCGCATGCAGGAGCATCCCGTGAACGCGCGGTGGCAGGCGGAGATGGCGCCGCTCTTCGAATCGCTGGAGCAGGGAGCTGCCGACGCGAGCATGGCGCCTCTGGAGGAAGTGTTTCATCTCGAGTGAAAAACGACGATGCGCTCGGGCTCACGGTTCGCGCTTCGTCGCGCGCCGTGGGTGCGCGGAGAGCCCCTCGACCTGAGCTCCCGCCAGCAGGAACGCGCCCACCCCATACGTATAGCTCGACGAGGGCAGGTAATGCGCGGGCGCCGCGCCGGTCTGCTGAATGTTTCCCAGCCGCCCATCCGCATAAATCTGCCCGACGAGCCCACGCCACGCTTTGACGATGACCGGCAGGTAGGTCGCGCGATCGAGCACACCGTGATTCACGCCCCACGCCAGGGCAAAGGTGATCAGCGCGGAACCGGAGGTCTCCGGCTGTGGATAATCCGCTGGGTCGAGGAGATTCGCGTGCCATAAACCGCTCTGCGGATCCTGCAGCGCGGCGACGGCCGCTGCCATCTCTCGCAGTTGTGTTTCATATTTCCCGCGGCTGGGGCGATCCTTCGGCATGTAATCCAGGGTGCGAGCGATGCCGCCCATCACCCAGCCATTTCCGCGCGACCAGAAGATCGGATTGCCGCGCTCATCGGTTTTGTGCAGGAAGGTGGCATCGCGGAAATAGAGATGCCGCTGCGGATCGTAAAGCAGGTCCGATGTTTCCTGCCAGTGTTTGTCGATGTAATCGAGATACTTCGCATCATGCGTGGCCGCATACATGCGGGACCACACCGGGGGCGCCATGAACAGGGCGTCACACCACCACCACGGAATCTGCGCTTGCCCCTCGGGAATGCGTGCCGCTCCGCCAGCGAGCAGATCGTCGAGTGCCGCCCTGGTTGGTGCGATTCTTTCCGGCGCGGGTCTCAGCAAATCCAGCTCGAGATAAGTCTGGCCGACGCTCTGATCGTCGGCGTTGGGATGCTCGGAGCGCAGCTGCCACTGAAACTTCTCCGCCATCGCCTCCATCGCGTCGCGAGAACGCGGTTCGTCGAGCGCCGGCGAGGCCGCCATGAAGCCGGTATACAGCACGCTCCACGTCCAGATGCGGTCGAAGTACGGCTCCGACCAGCCCAGCTCCCAGTCGGCAACTTTGCGCGTTGCTGCGCGCACGTCGGCTGGATGCAACGATGCGGAGAGATTCGCTTTCGGGCCAGGGTTGGCAGGAGCATCGCCGAAGTGGCGGTTGATGTCGCCAGTGATGGCTTGCTGCTCCTCGGGCGAGATGGCCGGAGTTTGCGCGAGTAGCGGTGTGGCGGCCAGCAGTGCAGCGGCCAGAAGAAATCTTTCCATCACGATTCTCATCCTTTCGCGCGAAGTCATTGGGTGGAATTCCCTTCAGATGCGGTGATCTCGTTTGCGGGGACGATGCGCAGCGGTCCCAGGATTCCGGAAGGCAGCGGCTCCAGATGATCCATATCCTGGGGTGCGAAGCGTTTGCCGTAGCGCAGCCAGAGCAGCCGGTAATCCGCTGGCGCGCGTCCCGCGAGCTCGTTGATGGCGGTGTTGGCGACGACGATCTTTAGTTCATTGGAGCCGGGGCGCAGAGACCGCCCGATATTCAGCGCGAAGGGTGGATGCCACACCGATCCGGCCAGCTTACCGTTGACATAGACGAGAGCCGCATCGCGGAGCGGCGCGTCAAGCCAGGTGCGCATGCCGGGCAGGTTGAGTTTCGTCCGTTCGAGAGGTGTTCCGACGCCGAAATCGAGGATCGCTGAGCCGGTATCCGCAACGTTCCGCGGGATATCGACGGTGCGCCGATATGTGACAGTCCCGGAGTAATACTTCCCTGCCTCGTCATCGGCCCAGGAGTGCAACGTCTGCATCGTTTCGCCGACGCTGGTCTTGTCGAATGTAACTTGCCAGTTGTGGCTCAGGTCGATGGGGGCGAAATTTGTAACGGTCGCCCGCACTTTTCCTGGCTGAGCGCGATCGGCGAAGACCACTACGCGCGATTCATAGGGAGCTAGAGTCATTTTCAGCACGGGACCGCTGCCGGCGGCGCGCGAACTCGTTCCGCTGAACGGATCCCACCATTCGGCCCCGCGTCTTTCGGTGCGGAAGGCAGCGGTGAAGTTGTACGGGCGATTGCCAGTGTTCGCGAGGAAGTAGATGTCCGCCTCGGGAAGCCGGCGATGAATGAACCCCACTTCCGGCGTCGCTGGATCGAGCGTAACATCGGGCTTCAGAAATGCGGCGATCGCTGCGCCCAGATCGGAAGGGTTCGCGACCAGCTTTGCGGTTTTCGCATCCGGTGCGAAAAGTTCGTGGGAAGTCTGCCGGACTGCGGCGGAATCTCGAGGCGATTCCAAAAACCCAGGAGCGCGCGAAGGTAGACTCCGTGTGGCAAGGACGACTCCCCCCCCTCGCGCGTAGTCCGCGATCCTGCGATAGGTGGCCAGCGGCAGGCGCTCGATGTTGGGGATCACCAGAATTGGGTAGTGAATGCCAACACGATCGATGGCCGCCGAGTCGATGAAGTCGAAGTTGTAGCCCGCGTCGAGGATCGCGGGCACAAGTTCTGGCCCCAGCAGATCGGGCATCTGATCGCTGACGGTTGCCTCGCCCGGACGGAACCGGGCCTGAGCGTCCTCCTCCGGCAGCAAAACAGCAACGTCGTTGGCGGGCGTTCCCTGGCGCAGCAGCCAGCTCATACGGGTCAGATAGCTGGTCACCTCCGGCATCAAGATCCACCAGGGATTGTGGTTGTTGAAGACGGCCGCGGCGTAAAAGGAATATCCGGGCTCGCCCGCCGACGGTGGCGAGTATGGCCAGCCGTGGCCCATCAGCTGGTTAATGCCCTGCAGGAAAAACGTGTCCGCCTCGGCCTTCATATCCAGCGGCGTCGCGCGGAAGGCGGGCGAATGCAACCAGGTCCAGGTTTCCGACGAGGTGATCGGCCGGCCGTAGACGTGGCTGGCCGACGTCCCCCAGCGCGTGTAGGAAAACGACCCGTGCCACTGCGAGCCTTCGCCCTCGGGCAAATCGACGCGGGAGTTGCTGGAGAGCGTGACAGCGGGGATGCCGTAACTCTGCGACCGAAACTGCGTGCGGTGCGCGCGTGCCCAGGTAATGATCGCGCCAAGATAGTTCTGGTCGATCAGTTCCGCCAGCGTGCGGCCCCAGTCGTAACGCAGGTCGACAGCCTCCGGCCCGGTTCCGTCGATCATTTCCGGCAGGTGTGGAGTTAAATCGTAACCGCGGCGGTTGCGAAATTCGGTGAGGAAGTCCGGGGTCCAGTCGGATTCATACACTTCGAGGCTGTCGCTGAAGACTGAATAAGGAGGATGGTCTCCAAAAGCGCGCACCAGCGGCTCCGCGACGTTCTTCAGGTGGTCCTGAACCGCCTGCGCGCTGAAGTGGTCGATCACAAAACCCTCGGCGCCATATGCCGGGCGCTTTACCTGCTGTCCTGTACGGCTCGAGATGAAGAACAGCGCAACCTGAGGCCCGCTCAGTCCCGAGGGCAAGATAAGCCGCTCGTTGCTGATCCGCTCAATTCGCTGCGCGTGATTCGCATCGAAATGCTCGGCTGTTCCCGCTGCGACGAACGCCGCCAGCAACTTCTCGCCGTTCTCGGTAGAGGGCACCGCAACAGAATGCTCATCTGCAGACACGGGAACATTCACGATGCGCAGGCGCCCCGCCGATTCAGTCACGGGAACCCAGGCTCCGCCGTAAGGCCAGCCGCTGCCGAGCGTGATGCTGACGCGCATGCCGAGGCTGCGGCCGGTTTCCGCAGCGAAGCCGACCATCTTCAGGAATTCCGGCGAGAGGAATTTGTCATTTCGGAACCCGGACGGTGGATCGTCGAGCGCCAGGGGATAGACGGGCTGAATCTCCACACCGCCAATGCCGCCAGCCTTCATCGTTTGCAGTTCGCGCGCGAGTTCGTCGGGTTCGACGGCAGGTCCGAACCACCACCAGCGCATCATCGGGCGAGCGTCGGCCGGAGGTGCCTCGAAGCCGCGGCGCAGAGCGACGAGCGAATCGCCGAATGCTGCGATCGGAGATGTCGCCTCGCTGCTTTGCTGGCTTGAAGCGGAGTAAACCAGCATGAGGCAGGCGGCCATTGCGCAGCCGATGATTCGAAGGAAGCCAGTCATCACCAGGTAAAATCCCGACAGCGGTCCATCCTACGCCGCCTGCGCGCTCGAGGGGGAAGCCGCGAGCAACGCGGCCAATCACCGGAAAGTTACGATCCCTCCGGCGGCTTTGATGATGGACGATCCGTCGCTTGCCTGGACCGTGACTCCTTTGCCGGAGACGTCAGCGTTGCTGATTGCCAGGCCGTGTTGCGCTTCGATTCTGACGTTCTTCAGAATGACACCGCGAATTGGCGCCTCAGGCAATCCTGCGATGGCGCCGGCCGAAACGATATCCGTGGCTGTTACATTTTCCAGCGCGATGTCGTGAAAATGAGGCGTCAGCCGGGTGACGGGCTGCACCGGATCCGGATCGGGCGGCAGGATCTTCGGATAGTACTCACTGATGATGATGGCATTCTTGACGTTCTTCATGTCGATATCGCGGAAGGTCAGCGAACTCACGTCGTTGCCGCGATCGCGATTGGCCTTGATGCGGATGCCATTGTCTGTTCCGTCAAAGTGAATGCGCTCGGCGCGAATGTTTTGCGCGCCGCCGGCGATCTCGCTGCCGATCGAGAGGCCGTGTCCATGCAGAAACGTGCAATCGGTAATGGTGATGTCGCGGCTGGGATCGTCAGGGCCCTCCGAGTTGGCCTTTCCTGATTTGATGGCAACGTTATCGTCACCGACATCCGCGTAGACATGATCGATGAGGACGTGGGACGAGGAGAACGGATCGATGGCGTCGGTGTTAGGCGAATGCTGAGGGGCCAGAACCTTGATATTCCGAATTGTCACGTCATCCGAGTAGTAGGGAACCACTTGCCACATCGGCGAATTCTGAATGGTCACCCCTTCCACGAGCACGTGTCGGCAGTGGTCGAAGACAACCAGCCGCGGCCTCGTGTGGTCAGACCCCATAACGCCGTGATCGCCGAATGTGCGAGCCTCCTGCCACCAGCTTTCTCCGGCTCCGTCGATCACACCTTCGCCGGTGATGGACACGTTCGTCGCGTCGGTCGCGCTGACCAGGGACTGCCGGCCGGGCGCGCGAAACTCGGTTTTGGCGGGAAAGTCCTGGTGATCGGAAGAGCCGAGCAGCGTCGTGCCCTTGTCGAGTTCGAGAGTGATGTTGCTCTTCAGGACGATGGGCGCGCTCAGCCAAGTCCCTGCACTGAGCTTCACTGTGCCGCCGCCACGCTGTTCGCAGGCATCGATGGCTGCTTGTATTGCGGCGGTGTCTTTGGAAACGCCATCCACCTTCGCACCGTAAGAATGCGGATCGCAGGTTGTAGATGGCGACGGGGCGCTCGCCGAAGACGTCATCGACACAGCCGTCAACGCGAGCCCCGCAAGCAGCCATGAGAAAAGCGATTTGGATCGGGTCAACAAGTTTCCTCACCGGCGAGCAGATCGGATTGCGAAGCCTAATGATACGCTGGAACCGGCTCAGTGGTCATACCACTGGAGCTCAGAACCAGGTTGCAACCGGGACATTATTTCTGCAAGGATCGTGCCGCTATGAATTCTTTCCAGTCCAATCGTCGAGATCTTCTTCGCTTCAGCGCCCTGGGTTTGGGAGCGGTCGTCGGCTCCGCATTGCACGAAGCGCACGCTGCTTCTCACGCGCCTTCTTCCGTCTCGGGACCGGGAATCTTCGACGTCCGTACGTATGGCGCGGTTGGAGACGGCAAAGCGATCGATTCGCCTGCCATCAACAAAGCCATCGAAGCGGCCGCGGCTGCAGGTGGGGGCACGGTGGTCTTCCCCGCGGGAACATGGCTGAGCTTCTCGATTCGCCTGAAGAGTCACATTGGGCTCTACCTTGCGCAGGGCGCGACCATCGTCGCCGCGGATTCGCCGCTTCCCGGCGGCGCCACCGGATACAACGGCGGGACCTACGATGCCGCAGAGCCGAATGCTCCGTGGGAGGACTACCAGGATTACGGTCACAATCACTGGCACAATTCGCTGATCTGGGGCGAAGGCATCACCGATATCAGCATCACCGGGCCGGGCACGATCTACGGCAAGGGTCTCAGCTTTGGCGCCAACCGCATGGCGCGCGGAAATTACCCCATCTATGTCGCAGAGCAGGCCGGCGTGGGCAACAAGAGCGTCGCGCTGAAGAATTGCCACAATGTCCGGCTGCGCGATTTTTCTATCCTGAAAGGCGGCCACTTCGGGCTCCTGCTTACGGGCGTCGACAACCTGACCATCGACAACCTCACCATCGACACTGATCGCGATGGAATGGACATCGACTGCTGCCGCAACGTCCACGTATCGAACTGCACGGTCAACTCGCCCTGGGACGACGGGATTTGCCCGAAGAGCAGTTATGCCCTGGGCTACGCCAGAGCGACCGAAAATGTGACGATCACCAACTGCTACGTGACCGGCGATTATGAGTTGGGCAGCGTTCTCGACGGAACCTTTAAACGATTTGCCCCGGATGTGCGCGTGGGACGTACGGGACGCATAAAATGCGGGACCGAGTCGAACGGCGGATTCAAAAACATCACCATTTCCAACTGCGTTTTCGACGCCTGCAATGGGCTTGCGCTGGAGAGCGAAGACGGCGCGCTCTGCGAAGACATCGCGATTTCGAACATCACCATGCGCGACATCGTGACCGGGCCCATCTTCGTGCGGCTGGGTGCTCGCCTGCGCGGCCCGACGGAAGCGACCAAAGTCGGCACGATGCGGCGCATCCTCATCAGTAATCTGACGAGTTACAACGCGGCCTCCAGGCTCTGCTCCATCCTCAGTGGGATTCCCGGCTACGCGATCGAGGACGTCAAGCTCTCCGATATTTACCAACATTCACTCGGCGGCGCATCGCAGGATGCCGTTGCCCTTCGGCCGCCGGAATTCGAAAACAAGTATCCAGATCCCGGTATGTTCGGCCCCATGCCTTCTCAGGGATTCTTCCTTCGCCATATCCGGAATCTCGAGGTCAGCCATGTGGAGGTCGCCGCGGCGTCACCTGATCCGCGTCCCAGCTTCTACCTGACCGGCGTGGATCGCGCCGACTTCATCGCCGTTACCGCGCCGAAGGGAGTTTCCGCGTTCCATCTGGATCAAGTGACGGATCTGCGCATTCTGGTGAGCCGCGCCGCAAAGGATACGCAGCTGGACAATGCCGACAATCAGACGCTGTGACCGGATAGCGGCGGCTGGATATCCATTGCCCGCAGTCGCCCCTCAAATCCGCATATCGATTCGATGCGTGGTCTGACCAACCAGCCGCGCGGGCACCTCTTCGATGAGGGCCAGGGGATGAGGCGGACGGCGTATTGGTGACACGATTGCGGACAAGGAAGGAGTTCCCGCGAGGACTGGAAACGATTGCAGACGGGTTGACACCTGGCGGCGCCCCTGCCCGCTTTTGAGTTGTTCCACGAACAAAGGATGAATCGGCAAAGCCAAGAAACAAGAGGCCCTGGCGTAGGGTCGCGGGCCGCGCTGGGCCGCCGACAATCGCCCACCGCACCCGTTCCGTCAATCCCCTCGAAGGATCGGCCCGCGGTTGCCTCTTGACAGGTCCATTCTGGGTCCACGATACTGGTGCGGTTTTTGAGCACAGGTCAGACCTCTTCACACAGAAAACGCAATCGGCAGTTCTTTGGAGGCTTCTATGAGGAGCACACGTTCCAACCCAATGGCAATCCTCGGGCGCTGGTTGGGCGCCCTTTGTCTCGCGACGCTGGTGCTGTTCGCCACCCAGGGCAAGGCGCAGATCGCCGGAACCGCCAACGTACAGGGCACCGTACTGGATGCCTCCGGAGCCGTCGTCCAGAATGCGGCGATCACGATCACCGATACAGCAACGCAGGTACAGCACCACAACAGGAGCGACGGCGCCGGAGTCTATGCCTTCCCCGGCCTGCCTACGGGCACCTATACACTTCGTGTCGTTGCCAGCGGGTTCAAGACTTACGAGCAAACGAATATCGTGCTCGAAGTCGGCAGCAGCATCGCTGTCAATGCCAGTCTTCAGGTAGGGGCGGCGAGCACTGAGGTGCAGGTCCATTCGGAAGGTCTGGCCCTGCAGACCGAGGACCCCTCGTTCAAGCAGACCGTCGACGAGAAGGACATTACGGAAATGCCGCTGAACTCCACCAGCCGGCAGATCACGGGTTTGCTGACCGTTTCCGGAGGATCGAGTACCGCGCCCGGCAACGACTTTACGGGCAGCAAGTACTCCTACCAGACCATCTCCATTTCCATCGCCGGAGGCAACGGGAACACTACCCTGTGGCGTCTGGATGGCGGCGATAACCAGGACTACATGGCCAACGGCAACCTCCCCTTCCCGTTCCCCGATGCGGTCAGCCAGTTCAGCGTGGAGTCCACCGTGCTCGGCGCCGGAGACGGTGAGCATACGGGCGGCTACGTGAACGCCGTCACTCGCTCCGGGACCAATACCTACCATGGCACAGCGTTCGAGTTCATCCGCAACAACTACCTCGACGCGACGAACTTCTATTCGGTCTCGCCGGATACCTTGCACCAGAATGAGTACGGCGGCACCTTCGGCGGCAGAATCATTCGCGACAAACTTTTTGCGTTCGCGGGGTACCAGCACCTGAAGGCCGATCAAAGCCAGTCCAGCACAGAAGCCTTTGTACCGACCGCAGCGAACCTGGCCGGCGATTTTTCGGTGACCGACGGAACCACCTGCGAATCATCGGGGAAATTTGTGCAACTGAAGGACCCTCTGACCGGCGCAACCCTGCCGGGTGACAAATACGCGTCTCCCCCCGCTTTCATCGCGCAATCGCTGGCGCTGGACAAATACCTGCCTGCCATCAACCCCGCGGTGGATACAAACAATTGCGGACTGGTCTCCTACTCCATCCCCTCGCAGACGTCTGACAATGAGTTTGTCACCAGGGTCGACTACACCATGAACTCGAAGAACAGCCTCTTTGGCCGCTACTTCATCGACGGCTATCAGGCCCCGGCCTTCTTCTCTCCCAGCAACATCCTCATCACCACGCAGTCCGGGAACATCGAGCGGACGCAGTCTTTCACGCTCGGCTGGATTGACTCTTTCACTCCGAACACGGTCAACGCGGCCCATGCCACCGTTCTGCGGCGCGTCGACAACCGCGGTTACAATGCCGGCGATATCAACGCGGCGAAACTCGGCGTCAACATCTCTCAGCCCATACCCAACGGCCTGCAAATCACGGAAGGCAAGTTCACCATCGGAGGCGGGACCAACTCGGTGGCCCACTTCAACGACAACACCCTGGCCATCGACGATGACGTCACCATGGTGCGCGGAAAGCATCAGATCATCTGGGGCGGAGAATGGGTGCAGAACGAGTTGAATATCTCCAACGGATACGAGTCCAACGGCACATTCACTTTTAACGGTGAATACAGCGGAAGCGGGCCGAACGGAGGCAGCGTTATCGGCGACCAAAGCCTCGACTTCCTGTGGGGGACGCTGAGCGCCTTCCAGCAGAGCAAACAGGAGCAGAACGCGCTGCGTGGACCGATTCCCAGCCTCTATGGGCAGGACACATTCCACGCCACGCCACGCCTGACCCTGGTGGCTGGGCTGCGCTGGGGACCGAATTTCATGCCCGTGGACTACTTCAACCGCGGCAGCGTTTTCAACTACAGCGATTTCCTCGACAACACCATCAGCACCGTCTACCCCAATGCCCCCGCCGGGATCCTGTTCTACGGCGACAGCGGTGTGCCCAGGGGGTTCACGCAGAACTCGCCGTGGCAGTTTTCTCCCAACCTCGGTGTGTCCTGGGATCCTTTCGGCACGGGTAAGACAGTCATCCGCGCGGGCGCCGAGCTGGCTTATGACAAACCCAATTTCTTCACCGGCCAGCGCACCAACCAGAACCCGCCGTTTGCCACCGCCATCAGCAATACTCAGACGTCGGCCACCGGACCTTTGTCCTTCGGCGCTCCCTGGTCGGTGGGTTCCATCACCACCAGTCCATTTCCACAACCGATCATCCCCACTCCTTCAGAAGCGGTCTTCTACGCCCAGTCCCAGTACATTGTGATGCCCAGCCAGTTCCACCCGGCCTACACCATCCAGTGGACACTCAGCGTTCAGCATGACTTCAGCCATGGCTGGCAGGCCCAGGTTGACTACATCGGGAACAGGACCGTGCATGATCCGATGGGCACGCCTCTGAGCCCGGCCGTCTTCATCCCCGGAGTATGGGGAGCCGGAGGCACCGGCTGCGCCGGCATTGTGACCACAGGACCGGCCGCAGTAAAGCCAGGAGCAGCCGGAACCAACTGCTCTACCACCAAGAACGAGAACTCTCGTTTTGCGCTGACGATTGCGAATCCCGCTCAGGGCAACCAGATCATAGGCGGCGGCGCCGGCTCGGTCACCGTTAATGACGTGGGCTACGCCAGCTACAACGGTATGGTGGCCACACTCCAGCATCGACTCTCAGCAACCTTCAGCCTGTTGGCAAACTATACCTGGTCGAAGTGCCTGGATCTCGCCGACGGCCAGGGTGATATTGCCGCGGGCCTCTATCAGAATCCCAACAATCCCAGGGGGGACTGGGGCCCGTGCGGCTTCGACTATCGCGATATCGAAAACTTCGTCATTGTTGCGCGCAGCAACTTTAACGATCTCCCTCGCGCCGAGCGGTTGCTCATCGACAACTGGGAATTTGCTCCGTTGGTGCACATCACCACCGGGGCCGCGGTCAATGTAACTTCGGGAGTGGATAACTCCCTCACCGACGAGGCCCAGGATCGCCCGAATCTGGTCGCCGGAACTAGTCCTTATGCTGAAGTGAAATTCTCCCGGGCCAGCGGCGAATCGAACCGTGAATACCTCAACCCGGCCGCCTTCGCTCAGGTGACCGCGCCGTGCGGTGCGAGTACGAATGGATGCGCCGAAGTGGGAACGTTCGGCGATGTCAGCCGGAACGCATTCCGGACGCCGCCTTACTTCCAGTTCGATGCTCAGGTTTCGCGGTTGTTTCCGGTTCACGAACGGCTGAATCTGGATCTCCGGCTGGAAGCCTTCAATGTGCTGAACCACCCGGATTTCGGCAGCCCAACAGCCAGCTTGTCGTCATCGACCTTTGGCCAGATCTCATCGACCGCCGGGGGCAACGCCGCCAGAGTCTTTCAGGGGAGCGTGAAGCTCATCTTCTAGACCGGCTCCTGGAACGCGAGGTGATGCCAACGTCGCCTCGCGCCGCCCAGCCCGATTTGCTGCTGTCCAAAGATTCGCGCGGAGAAACGAACCAGGACCAACGGAGGCCGCAATCTCTCTGCGCGTCGGAAGGCACTTTCATGCCTGGGGAAGCGGCAGAGGCCCCGTTCTCGCGCTGATCGGGTTGGTGCTGGGAGTGCCCTGCGCTTAGATCCTGACCAGGACGATGAGCGATTTGCAGCACGGAACGAGCGCCGCCGATCCGCTGAGCCTGCTCGCTGCGATCATGCTGCTGGCGCTGATCGCGCCGCTCGCGACTATCATTCCCGCCTGGCGCGCGTCGCGTGCCCAGCCTATGGTCTCTCTGCAATACGAATGAAGACTCGTGCCGGAACTCAGGGAGACTCGCCGAGACTCCCTGGGCTCCGTTGATCTAGAGAGCAATGATCGTGAAAGTCTCCGTGCTCTTGATTCCGACGGCATTCGTGTACGTAACCACGTAGACATCGAAGCCCAGACTCAGCGGAATATTGTTGATCTGCCGCGAGGTTGACGTGTAACCACTGGGACCGATCCAGCTCCATGAACCGCCGGTGAGTGGTTGCGGACCCAGGTTCACCGAGTTCCCCAGGAACACGATGATAGTGTTGCCCGAGACCCACGCTTCATTTCCCACCTGGATATAAGGAGTGATCGGGGTGGGAGCGATGCCGATCGTAAAGGTCTGCGTGCTCGTCACGCCAGCCGGATTGGTGTACGTAGCCACGAAAACGTTCGTGGCCGAAGTCAGCGGAATGCTGTTGATCTGCCGCGAGGTGGAAGTGAACCCGCCTGGCCCGGTCCAGCTCCATGAACCGCCAGTCAGCGGCTGCGGGCCCAGATTCACCAGATCGGTGAGTTGCACGGTGGCGCTGGTGGTCGTCTGCCAGGCTCCTCCGTTCACCTCGAGATAAGGAGTAATGGCGGTCGGAGCCACAGTGATCGTGAATGTCTCCGTGCTCTTGGCGCCAGCCGGATTGGTGTAAGTCGCCACGTAGATGTTGGTGGGCAAAGTCAGCGGGATGCCGTTGATCTGCCGCGACGTGGAAGTGTAACCATTGGGACCGGTCCAGCTCCATGAACCGCCGGTGAGCGGTTGCGGACCGAGGTTCACCGAGTCGCTGAATTGCGCCGTGACGCTGGCGGTTGTCTGCCAGGCTCCGCCGTTCACCTCGATGTAAGGAATGATCGGGGTGGGAGGGCCGATCGCCGTGACGCTGACGGATCCCACCACCGTGGTGTAATCCGTGATGTCAGTCGGCGTAAAGGTCACGCTCTGCGAAGAAGACCCCAAAGGTGGAACCGTTGTCGGCGTGGTGAAGGCAAAACCGCCGGGCACGGATGCCACGCCCCCCGTCAGCGTTGACGAGGCCAGAGTCTGCCCAACCGTGATGGCGCTGGCTGCCGGCCACGTCGACACCGTCGGCGTCACCTTGCTGATCGCCATCTGTCCCGTGGTGGAACTCGGCGCAAACGCTCCTCCGATGTCCGAGTAGCTGATGCTGACGGAATACGTGTTCGCCGCCAGATGCTGAGGCAGCGGGTACGGCACCGTGGCAACTCCACCGCTGCTCACCGTCCCCGTCACCGTGGGTACGGCGCCCGACGAGTACACGACCGTGAAACTGACCTGCCCCGCGGTCACCGGCTTTCCGCCGCTCAGAACCGTCGCCGACAAGCTCACGCTGGTACTCAGCGTTGTTGCCGAAGCGGCGGCGGGTGTGATCGAAGTGGCCGCGCCCTGGGGTACAACCGTGAGCTGAGCCGGACCGGCGGTCAGCGTATCCGCGCCTACGACCGGAATGCTTACCGAAAGCGTGTCTGTCGGTGCACTGGGTTGGTTGACTACAAGAGCGAAGCTCGCGCCTGCGCCGCCGGCGGTTGTTGAGGTCAGCCCAGTAGCCGTTCCTGTTCCGCTGAAGCTCAGCGTTACCGGCACGCCGCCGATGTTCTGGCCGTTTTCCATCACCGATACGATCACCGGCGGAGCTGTGCCTGGCGTGTTCGCGTTGGCGACGTAGGGCGCTCCAACAAACTGCGCCGAGGTGTAATTCGTCTGCACCGCGCCGGCATCGACGCACGGAGCCGTTGCCGAATATCCCGTATACGTGGTGTTCTCGTTGGCAAATCCGCGCTGGTCGGTAGTCACGAACACCGGAATCAAGGCCGCAGAGCCACCGCAGATCGCCGAACTCCCAGGTTGCGGCAGGACGGTCTGCGTTGGGCCGCCATAGGAACCCAGCGCCGCAAGCTTCGTAGCCCCGACGACGTTGCCATTGCCGGTTGCCGGGCATCCTGTGCCCGAGCACTCGGTAGTGGCATCGAGGATGCTGTTCGTCACCGCCAGCGCACCGCTGTTGTAGATGCCGCTGCCCGTGCCGGTATTGCCCGCGAAGGTGCTGTTGACCGCCTTCAATGCGGCGCCGCTGGCGTTGTAGATTCCTCCGCTCGCGCTGGCGGTATTGCCTGCGACGGTGCTGTAGGTCATCGTCAGCACGCCTGTGTTGTAGATCGCGCTGCCGCTGGCTGCTTTGTTCGCCGCGAATGTGCTGTTGCTCACCAGCATCGAGCCGCCGTTGTTGATGGCGCCGCCGTTGGATGTGGCCGAGTTGCTGCTCACGACGCTGTTGCTGAGGGTCAGCGTTCCACCCGTGTTGTCGATGCCACCACCGGATGCGGTCGTTTTCCCGCCGGTGAGGGTCAGCCCGGAGATGTCGACGGTCCCTCCAGCGATATTCAAGATTGGATAAGTGAGGGCCCCCGAAACCGACAGCAGATTGGCTCCCGGGCCCACAATGTCGACGCTGCCCGCCGTGCTGATGCTGGGAAGAGATCCGCCCAGAGTGATGGTGCCGCTCAAGCCGGAAGCAAAGTCGATATCGCCGTTGCCATCCGCCAAAGCGGCATTGATCGCGTCGCGCAGCGTGCAGGTCGCTCCGCAAGTCGTAATGGTCGCCCCGGCATCATCCGCGGCGGTGTTCACCGTCAGATAGTTCGCCTGTACAGATCCGGCATCGGCCAGACCTGCTCCGCACGAGATGTCCACTCCAAAGCCACGCTGGTCGGCGCCAGGAAAGTTCGATGACGAGCTGACGCAGTGCGCCGCGCTTCCGGGCAGTGGTGGCATGGTTGGCGTCGGCCCGCCATAGTATCCCAGCGAAGCCAGTTTCAGATTCGCCAGTGTCGCAACGACGTTGCCATTTTGGCCGTTCACCGGGCAATCGCTCGGAGTGGCCGTGGTGACGCAAGCCGCGCCCGTCGTGGGAACGTCCAAAATGCTGTTGCTAACCGCCATCGTCGTCGGCGGGGAAAGCGCCTGATTGCCGTCGTTGTAGATCGATGTGCCGTCATTGGGCCCAAATACCGCCGTGTTGGCCACGAAGGTGCTGTTCTTCACGGTAAGCGTCCCGCTGGTGAAGGTCACGGCCCCGGAAAACGCTGCATAATTCCCCGTGAAAAGGCTGTCCGTGATCGACAAGCCGCTGAGACTGTAGACGGCGCTGCCGTCGTTCGCAATGTTGCCCTCGAACGTGCTGCCTTTGATGTTCAGTGTGCCGATGTTGGTGATGGCGCCGCCCAGACCGTTGTCGGATGTCGTGTTCTGGGAATAATTGCCGATAAAGAGGCAGTCATTCACGGTCAGCGATCCGTTGTTGTTCAGGATCGCTGCGCCCTCGCCCGCCAGAGACGGCTGCCCGGTGGTGTTGTTCGCGAAGACCATGTGATCCACGGTCAGCGTTGCCCCGACGTTGTATATGGCCCCGCCGTAAGACGGCATCAGCCCGGTGGCCACTACTGTGTTGTTCGCATTGGCCAGAGTCAGCCCGGAAATCGTCACCGTCGTCGCGGCCGTGCCGGACACATAGAACTGCTGATACCCGCCCGAGATGGTCAGTGCATTCGCGCCCGGGCCCACGATGTTGGTGCTGGTCGTGATAATGGGCAACACGAAATTCAGCATGTTGGTGCCCTTCACTGAGAAGTTGATGGTGCTGCCGGGATCGGCCAGCGCCGCGGTAATCGCGTCGCGCAGCGAGCAGCTGGAACCGGTCCCGTTGGCCGGGCAGTGCGAGGCGGTCCCGGTGAGCGTAGTCGGCGTGCCGCTGTAGTCGTCCGTGTTCACGGTCACCGTGTAGGTGTCCGACGCAAAGGCCGAGGTCGCCGGCGCCAGACACAGCGGTGCGACCCAAATGCAGTTGGCCAGGAAAGCGGAGAAGATGCGGAAGCGCGTGGAACAGCGACTGGAATTCAGAGAACCATTGGCAGACATATCGGGAGCCCTCGGCAACTGGAATTAGTGTGTTGCCGCCCGTCAGCTCGCGGGCGGTGTATAGATTTCCCTCCGGCGTGCAGAGGAAGCGCCGGCAAATGCCGGCACAACGCTTTCAAAAAGAGGAATGCTTCGAAGTACCTTAGTGTGCAATCCGGTGCGGGTCAACGAATCTTTGGTCGCCTCGCTGAGGGCACTGCGGAACCCCAATTTAGGTCACTTTGGTGGGAGTTACTGGTGGGCCATACGGAACCTGAGAAGCCCTTTGTCTGCTTGCCGGCGCCATCAGATTTGTATTCGCAATGCAGGCCGATGGTTTCTTCGGGTGTCACTGTGGGGGGAGAGGCGCATGGCCTCAATGGGGGAGTCGAGCGGGGATGCTCGCTGGCGCAATAATCAAATCGTAACGAAAATTGTTCCGTCCTCAACCACAAGTTCGATGCCCGCGGCCCTGGCAGCTTCCTGAAGTGCCGCATTCAGCATGACCACCGGATCGGCGCTCACCTCCAGCCGGCGCATCAGGCCTTCGCCCTTCTTGCCGCCCGCGGAGAGCACGATTTTCAGGCCGCGCCGCTTGCACTTGACAGGTGTCCCGTCTTCCAGCTTCACGTTCATCGGCTTGATGTACGCATCGACGTAGTGAACGCCAATGCCGGACTTGTCGTCGGTGTGCTGTGGAAGCTTGTCCAGGGCCGCCGCGTTGACTTCGCAAAGTTTGACTTTCACGCCGGGCTCCGCTGGAGTTCCATTCGCTTCGATTCCAGAAACTCGTCCATGACTTTTCTGAACGCGCGGATGTGCTCCGGCGTACTGCCGCAGCAGGCGCCGACGATATTCGCGCCCGCCTCGAGCAGCGGCATCAGACCCTGCACCATCTGATCCGGCGTCTCGTCGTAAACCACCTTCATGTTCACCAGTCTGGGTTGTCCGGCATTCGGCTGCACCATCACCGGGAGACTGGTCGCGCTCTTGTAGCGCTCCACCGCGGTCAGCGCGCGCTGCATGTCCATGCGGGTGCCGCAGTTGAGTGCCACGATGTGCGCGCCGTGCTCCTCCATGAAGGCGGCCGCCCGTTCGGGTTCGATCCCCATCATGGTGCGGAAGGTCGAGCCGTCGAGCGTAACGTCGTAGGCCATCGATCCGATAATGCATGGCGCGCCCGCTCGCTGGGCCGCCTGGATCCCGATCAGCAGTTCCTCGAGCGAGGTCTGTGTCTCAATAATGATGGCGTCCGCGCCGCCTTCCACCAGAGCCGTGGCCTGTTCCTCGAAAGCGCTGCGTACCTGAGCTTCGCTGAAATCGCCGTAAGGCTCCAGCAAGCCGCCGAACGGGCCGATGTCGCCAATCACGTAACCGTTTTTGTTACCAAAGGCCCGGCGCGTGATTTCCACGCCCGCCTTGTTGATGGCGGCCACGTGGTCTCCCTCGGAGTGCCGGGTGAGCATGATGCGCGACCCGCCAAAAGTGTTGGTCAGTATGCACTCCGACCCGGCTTCCGCATAGCGCCGCTGGATCGCAAGCACTCGCTCCGGATGCGTGAGATTCCACGCCTCGCCGCAATTACCCTGTTCCAGACCGGCGATCATCAGCTGCGTTCCCATCGCGCCGTCGCACAGCAGCGGCCGCTCCCGGATCGCATCCTGCAGAAATCTCTTCATCGTTCCTCAGCTTCCTGCGCCAGCTCTCTTTGTACCAACGCGTAGTGAATCGTCTCGAACACCAGGCCCCATTTGTGATCGCGGCTGGACGCTTCGCAAAAGCACCCCGCACCGCTCAGCTCGCGCCGCCACGACAGCACGGTGTTTAACCGTTCTCCGTGCAGCGGCTTCTCGCGGTCGATGGCTCCCATCAGGCGCGTGGGGTCTTCGATGTACTGGCACATGTGAGTGTGGCCGGTATCGCCCGGGACCGGCGCGCAGTACTGCTCCTGTATTGGGTACCCTTCGGATCGCGGGCCCAGCTTCACGTTGTAGTGAAACGTCAGCGGCCGTCCCATGTTGGTGCAGGTCGTTCCGTCATAGCGAAACACCGCGTCGAGCGAGCCATCCTTATGAATGTCCATGGAAAGACGCTCCTCGGCCCAACGCTTCAGGGCTTTTCGATTCACACTGTACTCAGCGTCTTCGTCCAGCACCATCATCCGCGCCGTCACCTGCTCAGTGTTCGAGCGCGGAGCCCGCCGGTACGGAGCGCGCCGGTACTGGCAGGGACCGAAGGAGCAGCTCTCACACGGAACCAGATCGGTGAGCCTGCGCAGGTGATCGATGTGATGCGTCAGTCCGAAGACTGCCAGCAGCGTCTTCCTGGGGCGCAGCATGCCGGAGTCGAGCGCCTCCACGCAGGACGGAAAACGCTCTCTGCGGGTCCGCCTCATCAGCTCCAGCAACCGCGGCTGCTCCGCCACGTCCCACTCGGGATACCCGGGGCTGTAGTGGGGTAGGACTGCCATCTCATGCTGCTCCGCCCAGTCACAGAGTCGCGCCCCGGTCGCCGTGGTCAAATGCTCAACGACTGCGGAAGCATACATCTCGAGGAAGAAATATTCGTCGGGCTTTTCGTCCGCCCAGCGCCGCCGCGCTTCTTCCTCGGCTTCCGGACCGGCGCCCACGGCTACCAGAATCACGCTGTGCGCTTCTGCTTGCCGCAGCGTGCTCTCCAGCCGTTTGCTCACGAATGGCAGTCCATCAATATAGATAGAGTCGCCGGCGAGTTCGAAGGTCTCCGCCTGACGCGCATAGAACCACGGCCGTCCGTTCTCCGCATACCAGTCCCGCGCCTGCTCCGCCAAGTCCAGCGCCCTGCCTTCGAGCGCAAAGCCGCGCGGATAACCGAGCAGACGCACGTACTCCCCCGGCAACACATTCGGCTCGGGAAGCGTGCAGGCCAGCTCGATGTTCTCCGCTACCTCGCGCATGGCATCGGCTCCACGGGCTTGAACTGGCAGCCCTCCACAAAAAAGTCGAAGAAGCTCGGATGGGTTTCGAGCCGGCAGTGCTGCACCTTCTTCACCAGCTCTTCCAGCTCCCGGCGCTTGGTCATTGACAGCAGCGCGATGGTCGCGCCTTCGATCGCAGTATTGCCGGCTTGCACGATCTTTGCGGAATCGAGGCTCGGCACCAGTCCAATGCGCTTCGAAGCTTCCACGCTGAGATGCCGCCCGAACCCTCCGGCCAGATAAAACACGTCGATGTCGTCGAAGTCGATGCCGTAGCTCGAGAAGACGACGTGCAGTCCCGCAACGTTGGCGCCCTTGGCCTGCGCCAGCTCGCTGACATCGCTCTCCAGCAGAAAAATGCCCTGGTCTTCGCCGCACCCTTGCCCTTGGTATAGCGTCACACGCGAGACGCCGTCCTCAAAGCGGCCTTTATCGTTCATGCGGCCGGTGCGCAGCAGTTCGCTCAGCACGTCCACCAACCCGGAACCGCAGAGGCCTTCCGGCGGCACATCGCCGATCACGCCGAGACGGAAGGTCCCATCGTCGGCGATCGCCACTTCTTCGATCGCCCCGTCCAGAGCCGGCATACCGCAAGTGATCGCTCCGCCCTCGAAAGCCGGACCCGCGGGACAAGATGCCGCGACGATGTCGTGCTTGTTGCCGACTATGAGCTCTGTGTTCGTGCCGATGTCCATGATGGCGATCAGCCGCTCCTCATGGGCAAGATCCACGGCCAGCATCGCGGCCGCCGCGTCGGCGCCCACGTGGCCGCTGATGATCGGCGCGCCATACACCCGCGCTTTGGGATGAATCGGCAGCAGGCTGCGCAGCCCGGTCTGAACGAGGCTGGTCGTCGTGCGCTTGCCCTCGGCCAGTTCAATTTCCGTGATCGATCGGTATGGCGTTTGCCCAATCGAATACACGCTCTGGCGAAAAAAAAGATCTCGCATGGTGGAATTGCCCACCACTACCATCTCGTAAATGGTCTTTGGATCGACAGGGAACTTCTCGATCGCGTGGGTCAGGTAGCCGGCCAGCGTGCGCAGCAACAGTCTTCCCGGGTGATCCGTGTCGTAAGCGATGCGCGACATCACTTCCGAGCCGCCGAAACGCTGCGGATTCTCAAACGAAGTGTCCGCAATCAGCTCGCCGCTCTCGAGGTCGAGCAGGCGCAGAACGATCGTCGTCGTCCCAAGGTCCATAGCGAGCCCATGGATCGGCCCGGTAGAGCGTTCCACCTCAGCTCCATCTATAAGGATGCGGCCACCGTCGCGTGTCACTGCAGGATCGAGTTGGAGCGGGGGGCCGACGGGCAGACCGAATGCGTGGCGCTCGATGCGCATGCGCCCCCGCCGCATGGTATGGCAGCGAACCTGCCCGCTGGCGCCGGTCACAAATGTCTGGCACGATAGGCGAAACTTTCCCTTCAGATGCCGCTCCGGCTCGGTCATCGCCGAAAGCGCGCTCATCCCTTCCACGACTTCCACCATGCACTCTCTGCACTTGCCCTGCTTGCGGCACGACGTGGGAACATCGATGCCCAGGCTTTCGGCGTGCTCGAACAGCGACAGCCCGCTCCTCGCTTCGATGGATTCCCCGTTGATGGTGAGAGTGACGGCCATTTCCGTGGCGCCCTACCAGCCCTTCGCTTCGAGTTCCGCTTTCAGTGCTTCGGCAACCTCGCGCGCCGAACCCTCGCGTTCCTCTTCCTCGCTCCATTTCCACTGCGCCAGGTAGTCGTCGGCGGCTTGCAGTCCTCGTTTGGCGGCGAGGATATCGATCTGTTGCATGAATCTCTCGTCCAGCATCAGCGTGACGTCATCCGCATCGTCCTCGGCCTTAATCTGCGTCGGGATTTCCCGCCAGTAGAGAATCCTGTAGGTGGCCACTTTGTTACACCTGTGCCGCCAGCCGCAAAAACAAATCCACCGCGGCGGAAGCGTTCGCTCCGTACCCATCGGCGCCGATCTCGTCGGCGAACATCTGGCTGATCGGCGCTCCGCCCACCGCCATCTTGATATGCGTCAGCCCCGCCGCGTTAAACCCATCGATGACCGTCTTCATGTACATCATGGTCGTCGTCAGCAGCGCGCTCATGCCGATGATGGTCGGCTTGCACTTCTCGGCCGCTGCCATGAATTTATCCACACTCTGATCCACGCCGATGTCGTGCAGCTCAAAACCCGCGCCCTCCGCCATCATCCCCACCAGGTTCTTGCCGATGTCGTGCAGGTCGCCGCGCACCGTGCCCATCAGCAAAATACCTTTGGGCTTCGTGGTGCTGTCCTTCGAGGTCAGCAGCGGCTTCAGCACCGCCATGCCCGCCTTCATCGCCCGCGCCGCGATCAGCACTTCCGGCACGTACAGCACGTTGTGCTTGAAGTCCTCGCCCACCACGCTCATGCCCGCGATCAAACCCTCATTCAGCACTTCCTGAACGGTCCGCCCTTCGGCGAGCGCTTCCTTCGTCATCCGCTCCACCTCGCCGGCGTTCCCCTCGTACAGGTGCTGGTTCATCAGGGCATAATCGGGCATCGATCCTCTTCCTTAGCGAGCGCTTGCAATCGCGCTCGTACTACGCTTCGCATTGAATTCCTCAAGAGCCTCCAGCATGGCCACGATATTCTCGCGTGGCATCCCCGGGCTGGTGCCGCCGCCGACCGAGAGAATGATTCCCTCGCCGCCCGATCCCTCCAGCACC
The DNA here is from genome assembly GCA_003152415.1 of Acidobacterium sp. Classification (GTDB taxonomy): domain Bacteria; phylum Acidobacteriota; class Terriglobia; order Terriglobales; family Acidobacteriaceae; genus Palsa-343. The sequence continues at coordinate 39,967 of PMAD01000209.1, read as the reverse complement.
TCGAGCGTCTCATCCTTCACTTCCTCCGGTGTGCCGCGCACGCCAATTTCCAGCGGGTTGACGTTGCCCATCAGGCACATCCTGTCGCCCACACGCCGTTTCACCTCGATGATGTGCCGCTGCTTGCCCCAGTTCAGCACGTTGAATCCCGTATCCGGCAGATGGTCGAGACACGCATCGACCTCCGCATCGTTGTGGTACACCTTCACCCAGTCCTTCGGAAACGCATCGCAGATGCGCTTCAAATAAGGGTGCGCAAACTCCAGGTAATGCTCTTCGTTGATGAACCCAACGATGTCGTCGAGGATGAAGATGCTCTCGACTGTGTCGCCCATGACTTTTTGCTGCGCCTTCAGCCAGTCGATGATTACCCGCGTGCACAGGTCGATCAGCTTGTGCGCGCCCCCGGGGTTCTCCACTAGGTCGATCATGAAATTTGTGGTGCCGCGGACAAATCCCGCCGTGCACAGCGGCCCGCGCGATGTGACCATGGGCAGGATGTAACCCGCATCGAGGATGCGCTGCCGCGCCATCCCGATCCGATGCAGCGTCAGGCCGGCAAAACCATCGGCCTCCACTTCGTAATCGGGAAACTGATCCATATCCTCGAGGTGGTAGAGGGTGTGGTATTCACTCGGGGTGTTATCCTGCCAGAATTTGATCTTCGCCCCCAGCACCGAGGGCTCCGCCGCCATCCCGTACTCCATCCACCACGAAGGGATGAAGATGATGTCCGGAAACTCGCGCATGATCTTCAGGTTCGATTGAAACCACAGCTCCGGATCGAGGAAATAATCCAGATGCTTGATTCCGAGGTACCCGGGAATCCATGGGCTGTCGACGATCAGTGCCATCGGAATCTTGTCCAGTTTTTCGCGGCGCGCCGCTTGCTTAAACGTCTCCCACTGTTCTGGCAGCATATTTTTTCCTCCCGGTCACCCTGAGCCCACGCACAACCTTTGACCAGATGAGAACTTGTCTGAGGGCTCACAGCTGCGCCGCCCGGAATGCGAAAGCGCCGCCCACTGCAAGGCTCCGCTCATGGAGCGGAGATATTGTTTACCATAACAACTAATTCTCTCAAGATCAAAAGAAAAGCACCGGGTCCGGAAGGCGCGCTTCATCGCTCAACCCATTGATTCCATGGAATATGTGTCGCCCCAGCGGGTAGTCAGACCAGGTCGCCTGAGAGGGTGCCGCGGGCCGCTCAAGGAATCGGCCCGCGGCTTAGCTGAGAAACAGCCGGACGAGCCGATCAATGGAGTTCTGCCACATTTCCTGCTGCCACGACCAGTCCGAGGCCGAAGAAATCCCTCGGTGGTGAAGCTCCACTATCGTGTTGCGGAAGTCTCCATTCAGCCGGACGTAGACGAGGCTCTCGGGCGTCGTCCAGTCGCCGGTCATCGTCCATGTGAAAAGCATCTTGCGGCGCCGGCAGATGCGATAGGTTCCGCGGATGATCAGATCTCGCCGGCCGCGCCGGTAATGATCCAGCCGGTAGCCGTTCTGCTGTCGCCATGCAACCAGATAACTCTCCGCATCGTCGCCGGGGAGAGAAATCCAGCTCTCGAGATATTCAGGCTTTGTTAGAGCCTGAAAAATGCGAGCAGCGTCAGTAGGAATGGTAAATCGGATCGCGATCCTTAATGCGTCCCCAAACTCCTGATCGGGACCGCCAAAGTACCTCGTCAACTTCCTGTCGGTTGTGCACTCGGTGTTCATCATGGGGGAATCCCTTCCCTCCCGCTACAGCAAGTGCGAGTCCAGACGAGACCACAACCGGAGTTTTGTGACGGAGGCTCGATAGTCGGGACGGGCCGCCCTCGCCCCAGGACAGATCTCGGATTCATCGCTAACAGGCGTCCCGCCTCCGGCTACGCTTATGCGGTTCCTGGAATTAGTGCAGTTCGCTCTTTGCTTTTTCGTATTCTGTGACGGAAGGCCAATCCCGCGAGGCGAAACGCACTCCGCCCAGGATGAAGTCGATGATCTGGGGCGGACAGCAACCCCAATCAGCGAATTTGCGATCCAGAAATCGGAATCCCGCCTATTGATGGACCAGCCGCTGAATCCGTGATCGGTAACTACGGCTCATAGAAACCTTCTGACCGTTAATCAGCATCACTGCAGCCTCCCCCTCCGCATCCATCCTGACTTCCTTCACAAATTGCAGGTTCACGATGGAGGAACGATGCACGCGGAGAAATGCCCGTGGGTCCAGCCGCTCTTCCATGTGGGCCATCGTCTCGCGCAGCAGGTGCGTCTCATCCGCCGTGGAGATGCGCACATAATTCTCCTCAGCGGCAATCCAGCGGATCTCTGAAACCGGCAAAAACAAAATGCGCCCCTTCGATTTGAAGACAATGCGCGTCGCATAGCGGCTCGACTCGCCATCCTCCACCCCATTAGGGGGACCGCCATTGGCGTGCTGGCGAATCCGCTCCAGAGCCGATCGCAGCCGTTCCGGTGTAAACGGCTTGAGCAAATAGTCCACAGCGTGGACCTCGAAGGCGCGCAGGGCGTACTGGTCGTATGCGGTAGTGAAAACGATGCGCGGCATGATCAGCTCCGTATGAGACGAAAGCGCATCGACGACGTCAAAACCGTCCATGTCGGGCAGGTGGATGTCCAGAAAAACCACATCCGGCCGGGCGGCGCGCACCAGTTCGATCGTCTCCGCCGCCGTCCCACACTCCCCCACCACCTCGCAATCGGGTTCGTCGCGCAGGAAGATGCGCAGCTTTTGCCGCGCCAGTACCTCGTCATCGGCCAATGCAACCTGGATCGTCATACGTCAAATCGTGCAGCTTCTTGCGTGCCGTTTTGTTCCAGCTGTAATGGCAGCGCGATCGTCACATTCACGCGGCCTGAACCCATCTCACGAACCGAGAGCGACCCGCGCTCGCCGTAATGCAGCCGAAGGCGATCTCGTACGTTCGCCAGTCCGACCCCCCGCCGCGGCAATTCTCCGCGTTCCAGATCGAGGCCGTTGCCACTATTGACGACGCTCATCCTCATTCGTTTACCGTCCCTGCGGATATCGATCGACAGCTCTCCCTCTCCGGCACACCGGGCAACGCCGTGGACATAGGCGTTCTCGACGATCGGCTGCAGGATCAGTGCCGGAACCAGAGCGTCGTGCAATTCCGGCTCAACCAGAACCCTCTGCTGTACTCTTCCCGCGTAGCGCTGCTGCTGCATGGCCATGTAAATCTCGATGAACTCCATCTCTTTGCGGAGAGGAACCAGCTGCACCTCGCCCCGTTCGAGCGTCATACGCAGCAGGCTGCTCAGTTGTTCCAGCATCTGGTCCGCCGCGTTGACGTCGGTGCGCATCAGGCTCGAGATGCTGTTCATCGCGTTGAAGAGGAAATGCGGATTGAGCTGCATGCGCAGCGCGGCCAGCCTCGCCTGTACCAGCTGCACCTGGAGCTGCGCCGCCGTCGTTTCCTTCTCCCGAAACTGCTGGTAGTAGGCCACCCCGCGCAGGAACAGAAAAGCGCACCAGAAAATCGCCATGCTGTCGACGAATTCCGCACCCAGTTGGAAACTCAGCCGGTGCCAATAATCCATGGGCGGTCGGTCCACGGGCACCCTTGGAAAAAACATGACCCAGATCATCTCTTCCAGAATGCTGGTCGCGATGCTGAGAGGCAGCGCGCGTGTAATCAGCGATACGACGTTCGCCTGTACGATGAAGGGCCGCAGGAATCGCCACATCAGCCAGCAAATTGCGCCCCAGATAAGAAACTGCATCCCCCACATTTCGATCAGAAACAGCACGCTGATCCTGTAACCCCAGCGGTGCGCGTTCATCCATTCCTGCAGAGCGAACAAGATCCCGACCAGCACCGAAGCGCTGATGAGGATAAGCGGATGCATGAAGAACGGTTGCTCGGGTTCGTGTCTATCTGGGGGTAGAGTCACTTCGTTCGCTCGTCAGCCTCCTGCTGTGGTGAAACCCGGTCTCGATGCGGCCAGGTCTTAAGAGGGCGGTACCGTAGTCAGCTGTCCGGCGTGGTCGCGTTCCGCGGGAACCACGACGGCCAGTACTGGAGGCATACTCCTGAGACAACGGACGGTACGTGCAGGATAGCGGTTCGGTTCCCCCTGTTCAGGAGCATTCATCCTTCTTGCTGGCCATTGGAGTGGCTCGATCTCCGGCTGGTCCCCAGGCTGCACCGTTCGTCACAAGTTTCGAATCGGTCCCTTTATTCGGAAGCGATGAAAAGGGCGCGCGCGACCGGGCGCAGGTGTTCGAACTCGGACGCTTGAGTCCGGTTTTGGGCACCCGCCGTTGCCGCAGCCCGCGCGACCGCTACGCCAGCCAACCTGTTTTCAGCAGGTTGCCCTCGCTAGCAGTTTGGCCATGAACGGGCTCTCCTGTTGGAAAGCAACATTGACCCAGCAGTGCTGAAGGAACGATGCATCAGCGCTCGCGCCTGGAATCAAGGAGGCACGATGGTACTCCGGACGGTCCTGGCCGATGACGAGCCGCTCGCGCGGCGGAAGTTACGGCAGATGCTTGGCGAAATCCCAGGAGTGGAAGTGGTGGGAGAGGGCGCCTCAGCCTGTGAAGTTTTCGATGTGGTACGCGAGACTGCGCCGCAACTGCTCTTCCTCGACATTTGTATGCCCGTTTTGGACGGATTCACTGTGCTCGATCAGCTCAACGCCCTGGCCGGTCCTGCCACGCCCCGCGTCATTTTCACCACGGCCTGGGATACCTATGCGCTCCGTGCCTTCGAAATGAATGCCGTCGACTACCTGCTCAAGCCCTTTACGGCGGAGAGGCTTCGCACCGCGGTCACACGGGCCATCGCAGAGATCGGCGCGGCAGGAAAGCCTGGTGGCCGGCGCGAAGGCCAGAGCCACAATGGCGGCAAGTACACCACCCGCATGGTCTTCAAATCGCGTGGTCGGATTCTCTTCCTTCCCGTGACCGATATTCGCTGGATCGGTGCTGAAGAAAACTACGTGCGCATCTGCACCAGGACCGAAACGCACCTGCTCCGCCAGACCATGGCCGATCTCGAGGAGAAGCTCGATCCTGCAATGTTCGCGCGGGTTCACCGTTCCGCGATCGTCAATCTGCAGTACGTCAAAGAGGTGCGCACAGAATCCCGCGGCGACTTTGCCGTTCTTTTGGTCAACGGACAAAGGGTTCCGATGAGCCGCAGCTATCATGCGCGCATTCTCCAGTCCTTCCAGACCGCGGGAGCTCACGTAGCGTAACGCCAATGCCCGGGAAAGCCACGCATCCCGCAGTCGTAAAGAAACTCCCGCCTCCTACGAAGATTTTCGTTGACAAGTACGAACACCTTCGTATATGGTCGCGACCATGAAACGAAACCGGCATCCCTTACCCCGGCCAACCGAAGGAGAACTGGAACTCCTGAGCTTCCTGTGGGAGCGCGGTCCCTCCACGGTTCGCGATCTGCATCAGGAGGTCAGCAGCAAGCGCGCTCTCGGCTACACCTCCGTGCTCAAGCTGCTCCAGATCATGACGGAGAAGGGACTGGTTGAGCGCGAAGAGGCGGGGAAGGCCCACATCTATCGCGCCGCGGCGGCCCAGCACGTAACTCAGGATCAGCTTGTCCGCGACATCAGCGAGCGCCTGTTTTCCGGCTCGGCCGCGCAGCTGGCCATGCACGCTCTGGCCATGGAACCGGTGAACGACAGGGAGCTGGAAGAACTCCACAATCTCATCGAGCAAAAGAGGCATCGCCAATGACACACCACTGGGAAGCTCTCGGATGGACGCTGGTCCATTTCCTCTGGCAGGGCGCNNGCTCTCGCCGCGCTGCTCGGCATGCTGGCCGTCTCCGTCGCTACCCTCGCGTACGAGGAGGCCGCCTACTATCAGTCACCGCCGCGAACCGGCGCCGCAGCGCCCCACTTTGCTCTGGCAGCGCAGCCCGTGGCCGCGCCCCTGTCGGAAACTGCCCGACCGCAGCAGCCCACACCCATCGACCGCATGTCGCTGCAACGCCTCATGCCGTATCTGGATGCGTTGTGGCTCGCTGGCGTCCTCTTCCTCTCCATGCGCGCACTCGGTGGATGGTGGCTCATTCGCCGCCTGCGTCGGCGCACGCACCAGCGCGCGCCACACACGTTGCTTCTCCGCCTCGATGTTCTCCGCCGCCAGATGGGAATCCGCCGGCTTGTCGATCTGCGCCTCTCCGAGCGCATCGCCAGTCCTTTCACGGCTGGCGTTCTTCGCCCATGGATTCTGCTCCCCGTCACCGCGCTCACCGGCCTCAGCTCCGAACAGCTGGAAGTCGTGCTCTTCCATGAGCTCGCGCACATCCGTCGCGCCGACTATCTCTGGAACCTTCTGCAAACCATGGTCGAGACACTCTTCTTCTTCCATCCCGCCGTTTGGTGGATCAGCCGCCGCGTTCGCGAAGAACGAGAACTCAGCTGCGACGATATCGCCGTGAAGAAGTGCTCCGATCCCACTTTGTACGCATCCGCGCTGCTGCGCATCGAAGAAGAGCGAAGGACCCGGCCCCAGCTGGCCATGGCTCTCGACGGACATCAGTCGCGCGCCGGTCTCCGCGCCCGCATCCTGCGCATTCTCGGGACCACCGAGGCGCGGCCCCGCGGCTTTCGCCCCGTCTCTCTGGCCGGAATCGCAGCCGCGCTGATCGTCTTCCTGTGCCCGCTGCCCAAAGTCTTTGCCAGCTTCCGCGCAATCCCGAAAGTTGCCACTTCCATCGCTCCCATCGCCAGCAACGTCGCGCACCACGTCGTGTACAAAGCCATCCACCCTGTGTTGCAGGCCGCGGCGCCCGCGCCCAAACCCAGCGCCGATGTCCCGGCGCCCATTTCGAATGATGACCAGCAGAGCGCACCGAGCGAACCGGCGCAGAACCCCGAGCCAAAAACCGCGGGCCACTCCGACTACATCGACGAAATGCGCGCCGCCGGCTACGATGTCGACCTCGACAAGTACATCGCGATGAAAGTCCAGGGCATCACGCCGGCCTACGCTGCGGAAATGTCGAGAGAATTCGGCGCCAAGCTTTCCGCGGACAAACTCATCGCCCTTAAGGTCCAGGACATCACCACCGGCTACATCGCCAAAATGCGCGCAGCCGGCCTCGATGCTCCACCTGACAAATTCATCGCCATGCGCGTCCAGGATGTGACGCCCGAGTATGCCGAGGAGATGGCCAAAGCGATAGGTGCCAAAGTGACGGCGGACAACCTGATTGCCATGCGCGTCCAGGATCTCACGCCGGACTACATCTCCAAAATGCATGCCGACGGCTACGATGCCGATCCTGACAAACTCATTGCCATGCGCGTGCAGGACATCACACCCGAGTATGCCGATGCCATGGCCAAGGTCGGCTTCGGAAAGCCGACGACGGAGCAGCTGATCGCGCTGAAGGTGCAGGACGTGACTCCCGAGTACGCAGCCAAACTCCACGCCGACGGCATCGACGCCTCGAGCTTCAACGACCTCATCAAGTACCGCATCTTCAACGTCTCACCTGAATTCGTCGCCGGAATGAAATCCGCGGGCTTCGACGCGATCCCCGCAAAGAAGCTCGTCGAGCTGCGCGTGCAGGGTGTGACGCCGGAATTCGCAAAGGGGATCAGAGCCCAGTTCCC
>PMAD01000209.1:0-32312 GCA_003152415.1 Acidobacterium sp. | reverse complement strand
CAGAAAAAGGAGAGCCAGCCGTGAGCCTTCGCCCATTCCTCCTCGCAGCCCTGCTTCTGTTCGCCGGCAGCCGCCTGTTCTCCGCTCAGGATCAGTTGCAGACCCTGCACGGCCATTGCAGCATCGCTCCGTCCGCGATGTCCGGCCGTGTGCAGTTTGAGATGGAAGACGGTGACTGCGACAGCTCCGAGCGCCATTGCCACAATCACGACAGCGACGAGCTGCCGCTGAGCAATTTCACCGGCCTCGCCCTCGCCGACTTCGAGCGCGAAGGCGCGCACCTCGAAGCGAAAATTGTCGCCGAAGCCGGCACCATTACCTGCGCGGGCGAAGTCCACGGCCTCGCCCTTACCGGCGATTACGCCTTCCTCCCGGATTCCGCATTCGTGGAACGCATGGGTAAGCTCGGCTTCACTGGCTTCAGTTCCGAAAAGCTCGAAGCTTATACCCTCTTCCACATCGAGACGTCGTGGGTGCAGTCGTTGCTGGAGGCCGGCGTCAACGATATGGATTCCGGCAAAATCCTCGCCCTCCGCATCTTCAAAATCGACGCGGCTTTTGTCAGGGCGATGGCCGCCCTCGGCTATCCCAATCTTTCCGCCGACAAGCTCATCTCCTTCGGCGTGCAGGGTGTCAACGCGGACGAAGTGAAGCAGTACCGCGCGCTCGGCTATCAGCCCAACGCCGATGAGCTGATTCAGATGCGCATCTTCAAAGTCACTCCCGACTTCATCCAGCGCATGGACGACCGGGGCCTCGGCAAGCTCACCATCGGCAAGCTGGTGCAGATTCGCATCTTCAAGCTTGCTGATTGACCGTTCGGAGTTCGCGGGCGCGTCGCTCCTGTCCGGCTAGATCGCTTCCGGCGTCGCCGCCGTTAGCTCGATAGAAACGGTCTGCGATCCCAAACGCGGATGTTTTGCCGTCAGGCGTACTATGCCTGCCTGCTCCCGCGCGCGAATCCAGACAGCCCCCGTGCCTCCGATGAGCGAGAACGGATTGTCGCCGATCAACTCGGCTGGCCCCTGCAGCGTGAAAACGATGGGATCGTCCGCGTAAGGGCGCGTCGCGCCGAACTCGTCGGTCACGCGCATCACCACGCGCGTCGTGTCGGCTCCGTCGGCGGCCAATGCGCGGTCATCCGGCAGCAACACAAATTTGCTGTCGACACCGCGGCCCGAGAGCGTCTTCGAGATGACCGGCTTGCCCCCGATGGCCCCCTCGATCCGCAGATCACCCCATCCCGCGCGGTAGCCGCGCATCTCGAAAATGAACGGCGGATACGTCAGGTGCGGAAACTCCTCGCGATCCGGGCCCTTCTCCGCGAGCAGTTTCCAGGGATTTCCCTCGATGCTCCCCGCGCGCGAAAACAGCTTCAGCGTTTCGCAATTTGAGCAGACCACCGCCTTTGTGAAGCCCACCGACTCATCGCCGCGCGCCCAGTGGAACGCCGGCTCCAGCACGATCTCCTCAGCCGGGTCGCATTGCGATCGATAGAAACCGCCCGCCGCTTTCAGTTCCCGAAAGATGTCCGCTACGCCGTGATAGCAGATGCGGTCGCCCGACCCGAAGTTGGCGTGGGTGTTGTAGTCGAACGCGCACCAGCCGATGCCTCCCGCATATTGAGAGTCCGACGCGAGCTGATCGTGAATCCGCGCGTGGCGCAGCGTGTGCTCGCGCTGGCGCTCGTCGTCGTCAGTGGTCTTGGTGGGAAAAGTGTGCCCCACAAACTCGGTGTTCAGGTACCGCGGATGATTTGGCGGTCTCAGTGGAATTCCGAAGTCGTTCATGGTGAAAACGTCTTCCAGAAACTCCGATTCCTGGAAATTTCTGATGCCGCCGGTCTGCCGGGTCCTGTCCAGCGCGTGCGCCAGCGCGTTGGTGCGCGTGTAGAAGTCGTGATCGTCCTTCGATTCGTTGATNNCATTATCGACGGCCACCTGCTTCCATTCCTCGTCGCCGATGTGCTGCCAGCCGGGGATCTCCTCCAGCACCAGCAACCCGACCTCGTCGCAGCAATCCAAAAAATGGCGCGACTGCGGGTAATGCGACGTGCGGACGATATTGCAGTGCAGAACATTGCGCAGAATCTTCGCGTCCTGCCGCTGCCCCCGCGCCGGCATCGCCTGCCCCACAAACGGAAACGTCTGATGCCGGTCCAGTCCGCGCAGCTTGACGATCTTTCCATTGAGCGAAAACCCGTGGTCCGTAAACGTAGCTTCGCGAAATCCAATGCGACGAGAATCCTCATCGACGACGTGTCCGGCATGCAGCAGGCGAACGTTGACCGTGTAGAGATAAGGATGCTGCAAATCCCAAAGCTGGACGCCGCTCAGTTGCCCGAGTGAAACCGTTTGCCGCGCGGGATCGGCAGTGCTCTCATCGCTGGCGTGAATCGGAGCCTGCACCGGTCCGCTGGGCTGGCTCTTGCCAGCAGGCAGGGACGCATTCTCCGCAACCGGCTGCCTGCCGGTGGCGATGACGTGCTCCCCATCGCGCAGCTCGACTTCGAGCTCCAGCCCGCTCTGCGACTCTCCCGCCAGGAAGCAATCCACGTCGAGTGAAGGGCTGCCCATCAGAACGTCGCGGGCATGCGCGAAGACGTTATCAATATAAGTAGACGAGACGATGCGGAGGGAAACTTCGCGATAGATTCCCCCAAACGTCATGTAGTCAATCTCGTACCCGAACGGAGGAATGTCCGGCCGTTCGGTGGAGTCGACCTCGACGCAAAGCACGTTCTCGCCATCGGCGTACAGGTGCGGGGTCAGCTCAAACGAGAACGGCGTGTACCCGCCCTTGTACTCGCCCAGGCGCACGCCGTTGATCCACACCGTCGACGCGGTCATCGCACCTTCGAAGTCGACAAACACCCGCTTGCCCCTCGCGCTTGGCGGCAGCCGAAAGCGCCGCCGATACGTGGAGACAATCTCGTACTCCTTATCGTCGAAGTTGTGCCAGGGCAGCCGCTCATTGGTATGCGGGATGACGACGCGGCTAAACCCCGAGTCATCAAATCCGGGCGCCGAAGCGCCATCGAGCTTTCCGGGGTGGTAACGCCAGTTGCGGTTCATCGCCAGAACCGATCGGCCGCGAACCGTATCCTGCGCGCTGCTCTCACCGGCCAACGCCGTCTTGCCGTCAAGCGCTGCCGCTGCCAGCAGGCCTCCCGTGCCCCTGATAAAGTTTCGTCGATCCATATTCGGTCTCGGCTTTCCTCTGCCACACTGCCCCGAATAGTCTAAGCCGCCGGATCGGTTTCGTCTTTGTCCCTGCACCCGTGGGTGGGCGTATCTATGCAGGGGGACCGAAGCGCACAATATAGCCGGAAGAATCGGTGACCCAAAGCGCGCCATCCGGTCCCGTGATGATGGCGCTGGGTTGGCCCGGTGCTGCAGGCGCTGCAACGTCGAACGAAGATAGCTGCACCGTTTCGTTAAACTGCCCCACAACACCAAGGGATCCCGTGTATCCCGCGTACCACATCATCTGATCCGGACCCACTGCGATGTTATTCCACGAGATATTCCACAGCGTCATCTCTCCCGCGGTCGTGATTCTCCCCAGACCCGCCGGACCTCCCGCAAACCAAAGCGCACCGTCGGCGCCGACGATGATTTCGTAGGGACTGGGAATGAAGCCGAGCGTATCGGGAATGGGGTATTCCGTCAGTTTCCCCGACGTTGTCACTCGCCCGATCTTCTCGCCGGCACTTTCCGTGAACCACAACGCTCCGTCCGGACCCGCCACAATGCTCCACGGTTCGGAGCCCGCCGTCGGCACAGGATACTCCGTCACAGTGCCTGAAGTTGCAATGCGCGCGACTTTGTTGCCCGCGCTTTCCGTGAACCAAAGAGCGCCGTCCGATCCCGCGGCGATATCTTCCGGAGAGGAGCCCGCTGTCGGAACAGAGTATTCATTCACTGCGCCCGACGTTGTGATCCGGCCAATTTGATTTGCATGGGACTCGACGAACCACAGGGCCCCGTCCCCCCCAGCCGCGATTCCACTGGGCGCCGCGGACGCGGTGGGAACCCGATACTCGGTGACCGCTCCGGCCGTCGTGACCCGCCCAATTTGATTTGCGCTATATTCCGTAAACCAAAGCGCGCCGTCGGATCCCGTCACGATGCTGGCCGGGCCAGGGTTGGCTGTCGGAATCGGATATTCCGAGAACACAAACTGCGAAACGTCGACGCTGCCGGGTCCATTCGAAACAGCGAAAACATTCACGCCATCGACCGCCGGCAGCGTTGAAATTGTGGCCGGTGCGTTGTAATCCTGTGCCACCAGCAGCGCGGTAATCTGGCCGGCATTGGCCGGAGCAGTCCATTCCCCCTCTCCATTAATATTGATAGTGGTGCTGGTCAGTGGCTGAACATAGTACGCGTTGGTGTAGGCGTATACGACGACGGCCTTTCCGGCGGTTGGTCCGGTAACCTGGCCGAAGACCACTTGCGTGGTTCCCTGATAGATGTCGGCGCCCGCTGGGTTGACCGTCGACGAGAATTGCGTCACCTGGTCGATCCGAATGCCAGGCGCTGTCCCGGACCACGCCGGAAACGTATACGTGGGAGGAGCCGGCTGCATGGTAACCTCAGCGCCCTGGTCTTCGCCGAAGACGTAGCTGTTGTTCGTCTGCCCGCCGGTCATGCCGCTGCCGTTGCCGCCCCCGCCGCAGCCCGCAAAACAGATTGCAACAACCAGGACGGCAAGCAACTTGACTGCCCTATCTGTTTTCATTTCGTTCCTCCCCTTATCGATGGCCAACCACGTATGAGCTTCCACCACTCAGGCACGCACCGAAGAACTCAGCGATCGAACTTCTTCCCCCGGCGCTGCCTCCGCCGATCGACCGGCGACAGGAAGCCTCGGCCGGCGCCCGGGGCCATTCGCCAAACGCGTGCGAACGAAATGTTCCGCCCCCCCGGTCCTCAAGGCAAACCGCCAGCCATACTGCGGGTTGAATTCGACCAGGCTGCCATATTTCTTCCCCAGTTTTCCGCGCAGCTGATACACCAGCTGCGACACAAACTGTGCACGGTAAGTCTTCTTGGTGATCGAGTGCAGATGATCGAGAATCTCCGCTTTGCTGCGAAACCCAACAATCTCGTCCTGGGGCTCCGGGACTCCCTGGGCCAGGAACAGCAGCAAATGGCCCACCAAACGCGGCAGATGGAGAGGCTCCTGGAAGTCGATTCTGAACTCCCAGGAATCGTCCCGTTGCCTTACAGCTTCAAGATGTCTGGCGACATTCGCAGACGCGATCCCCTCGTCAGGGGTCCATCCCCGGTTGAACCCGGGAACCCTGGGCTTTTCCGGGTTAGCGGGCCCCGCAATAAACCAGTTGAGTTTTTCTTCAAGATCGACCGCCAGTTCGCGGGCTGAATCCGCACGCGCGGACAAATTGATAAGGATCGCCTGAAGCCGGCGAAATTTCTGGACAATCTCGCGCAGAGCCTCAGAACCGGAGCCATCGACGTGGATGCTCGATTCCATCTTCCCCTCCCGTACAGACCCGCGGACCCATCAAGCGGATCGGATCAAGACTGCTCGCAGAGGGAACGCACTTTGCGGACAGCCCCATTGCCCCCTCAGGCAATGGGGAACGTTACCGCAGTTTGAACGTGGAAGAGGAAAGGTCCTTCCCTGGAGAAAAAGCCGCTCGATCCAGACAGCCCTAACCTCTTTATTGCGAATGCCGACCCGGTCCCGAAGCCGTTCACTGGAGCCCGCTGGAGATGCATGCGGGTCTTTCCGGGCGGCTGCTAGGCCTGGGCATGCCTCCGGGGTGATGCTGCTGGAGACGCGAGCGTCGTCTCAATTTTGCAGCCCGCGGGCAGTGTGATGGACTCCGCGTTCACTGTGATATTCAGACTGTGGCGCTGGAGGTGGTCGCGAAGAAAGGTCACGGCCTTGTCTCGATCCGGGCAGTCGCGGATCGACCAGACGCGGGCATCGGAAACCAGGTCCTCGATCGGAATCTCCCTGCGCGATTCCAGAAAACACTTCATGCAAAGGGCAACAACGGCCGCATTGTCCTTAGGACTGAAATCCATTTCGTCATCGTCGAAGAGCAAATAGCGAACTTGCTCCACATGCGTCAGGTGCTCCTTCTCTATCCCCAGCGTCACCCGCGAAGGAGCCTTGAGCAGGTTGCGGCTCTTGTTCAGGAACAGCGACTTTTCGAGGAATTTGGGGTCCCACGGTCGCGCCGGCTTGTGCACCCGCGCGGTTACCTCGATGAGGGCTTCGAAGCGCGTTCCTCTGTCCAAAGTTCCCAGGCCGGCGATTCGAGCGAATCTGTCCCTGGTCGCCCTGCTCCATCCGTAACTGGAAATCCAGCGCGCCGCCCCAAGCGTGCCCAGGCTGCTGCCGCCGGCAATCACGAGGACGACGACATCACGCCCCCCAAACTTGATCGTGAATCTCTGTATGATCGCGTAGTCGTGACGATGGGCCCCCTCCTCCTCAACCGTGTTATATCGAAACGGGCCAGCATTGGGACGATTCTGCGCCACGCAGTGAAAATCTTCTTTCTTGCCGGATTCCGGCGGCACGATGGAAAACCGAAGATCCTTTGGGAAGTGCTCGAGGAGCTTGCAATTCTGGAACATCAGGGGCCGTCCGATGAAACAGACTCCCGGCGCCTGACCCAGGCCACTCCAGTCAGGGTGCTTTTCCGGGACGTGGCGAAACTCCGTGTGACGATACTGGCCCAACGGCAGGAGCCGTGCGATTTCAACCTGCGCCTGAACGTCGCGAAGATAATGCTCGTGGCAAACACTCAAAACCAGCGAGAGGTGGTTCCCCGCTCGCGCGTCCTCCCGGAAAGGCTCAAAAAGCCAGTCTGCAAGCGTTTCTGCAGGTTTCTCCGTTTGCTTCTCGCCGCCGGCAACACCTCCGATTGCATAGACCGCGGCGATAGAGAATGTCGCGTACCTCGCCAGTTCCTGGTCCTTTTCAGCCACCGCCAGGTCCTGCAGCGTCCAGATTTCCTCCTGGCTGAACCGTTGCACCTCATGCCTCGCGGGCAAGGATCGCCAATTCTTCTTTTTAGTCTCCGCATCGCTGGCCTGCAGGCGCTTCCACAGTCTGGTGAAATCCAGATCTATCATTTCTGATCTACCTCGTGTCTCCGGAGTAGACAGGATTATTCCACAGAAAATGTCGCAAAAGACGCCTAAATTCGCAGGCCGCCGCGAGGAAATGTGATCGCGAGTGTTCGCGATTGATGCTGCTCCCTCTTATCTCCAAACAGATCAGCTTCATGGCGCTGCGCGAATCCGCCGGTCGCGGAGTGATCGATCCATGCATCGGTTTCCATGCCAGCATCGGGTACAGGCGCGAGGTTCGTCTTGTCTATGGCGGGGCTGCTGTTTGGCGTGGAAACGGAGTATGCCGTCGCTGGTCTCCGGCCCAACGGAGACGCCATGGGACGCGAGGAGATCGTCCGTTCCCTGATGGATGCTGCGCGACGGCGTCTTGTCTGGGCGCCCGACCTCCACCCGGGTGCGGGCATGTTCCTGCAGAATTCGTCCCGTCTGTACGTGGACTGTGGCTTGCACCCCGAAATGGCATCGGCCGAGTGCGCCAATCCGTGGGACGCGGTTCGATACGTCGAGGCCGGACACAGGATTCTCGCTGAACTGGCTTCCTCCGTCGAGGCCGACAGCGCGCCCGGCACAGAGGTCCTCTGTTTTCGCAGCAACGTCGATCTCAGTGGCACATGCGCCACCTGGGCATGCCACGAAAATTACCTCCACCGCCGGCCTCAGAGTCAGCTCCAGTCCCAGATGATCCCCCACTTGATCACTCGCGTAATTTACACCGGGGCCGGTGGCTTCAATCCTTTTTCGCAGGGGCTGGAATTCACTCTCTCTCCCCGCATGGCTCACTTTGAATGCCTGGTCACCGAAAACTCAACCCGCGATCGCGGAATATGGCACACCAAGTCTGAGCCGCTCTGCGACGGCTACAAGCGCCTCCATGTGCTGTGCGGGGAAAGCCAGTGTTCAGAAACAGCGACCTTCCTGAAGATCGGAGCCACGGCCCTCGTCACTGCCATGTCCGACGCTGGGCTGAAACCGGGAAGCGCGGTTCAGCTGGCCGACCCGCTCGAAGCTCTGCGAATTGTCACCGGAGACCCGGCCTGCAAAAAAAAGCTCCGCATGACCGGCGGAGAGGAGCGGACCGCGATCGCTATCCAGCGCCATTACCTCGAAACGGCGGAAGCTCATGCCGGTGACGCCTCCATGCCCACGTGGACCTCGGATGTGTGTCGCCGCTGGCGCTCCATTCTTGACCTTCTCGAGGATGCTCCGTACTCGGTTAGTCAGACCCTGGACTGGGGAATCAAATGGGCTCTGTACACGAATCACGCCCGCAACCTCGGAATTCGCTGGGATGCCCTTCCGATTTTGAACCAGGCGGCCGAACTGCTGGCGACTCAGGCGCCCCCCGATGCCCCTGAGTCTTCCGAAAGCTTGCTGATTGTCAGGTCGGCCAGACGGCCGGCTCGATCCACGGATCAGTCTTCAGAGGTGGACCCGCTCCTGCGTTCTCACGGTCTCGAGCGAAGCGACCTCGACAATCTCCTCGCACGGCGTCAGGAGTTTTTCGAACTCGAAACCCGCTTCGGCCAGCTCAAATCCAGAGGCATATTTCATTCGCTCGATGCTGCCGGGGTTCTCAGCCATCGCATCCCCGGAGTGGACAATATCGATCAGGCTGTTACTGACCCGCCCGCGGGAAGCAGGGCCATGATTCGCGGCCAGGTGATCCGGCGTCTCGCCAGTGCGGCCCATTTGCAGTGCACCTGGGAACAGATCGTCGATTACGGGGAAAGACGGGCTCTCGACTTATCCGACCCCTTTACGCAAAAGGAATCGTGGCAGCCGCTCCCGGAAGCCGACATCGACGAGCTCACAGAATCAGGGCCGCATGCGCGCAGAGAGGCCGCGTTGAGCTGCTATCTGCAGAGAGATTTCACCCGCGCTGAGGAGTTGCTCCGTGGCTGCCTGGCCGAGGGTTTCGAGCCGGCCAGCACATTCTGTCACCTGGCCCGCGTTCTGCTCATGATGAATCGGGACGGAGAAGCGCGCGAAGAGGCTAACCTGGCCTGGGAACATCGCGAGCATGCGCCGCCCTATGTCGTCGCCCGCACGTTGTTCTTTCAGTGCCTGTTCGCGATGCTCGATGGAGCCGAATTCTCCGTCGTGCTTGGTCAGCTGAAATCCGTTCTTCGTGGATCTGCCGCTTACTCGGACTGGACCGTTCGCCCCATGCTCGATCACCTGCAGCCGCGCCTGGGCGAGCCCAATTACAATTTTCTCCGGGCCCTCGCCGATGCGCTCTCCAACTCGAGTGCGATGCCTCGCCTGAATGACTTTCCTCAGTGGGTTGATGCGCCCGCAGCAACAGGGGCGGAAGCGCTCCTGGCTTCGAGCGATCCGAACGAAACAATCGAAGTCTGGGATGATTCGGATCAGAGCGAAGGCGATGTTCCCTTCTAGCCCAGGCTATTTTTCTTCTGACGAATGAGTGGCCGCGCGCAAGACTGGTAAATCAGCCACGCGCACGGCCCCCCGGCTTCTGAAATATCCCTACTCGCCGCTCTGCTGCCGGCCGGCTCGCAGAAAAGCCTCCGAGTTACCCCTGCCCAGGGCACGCTGGATCGCTGCGTCGCCCGCGGCGAGAAGTTGATTGCCTTGCGAGCGAAAATGCTGCAGCCGGCCGTTGTCACTGGAATCGCTCTCGCCGTCCGCCTGGCGGTGTTCATCGTTGGTCCGTTCAAGAAAACGCATGGTGTCCTCTCCTGTCGATTAGCTTGCTGTCAAAACTTGTGGGGATGCCGCCTGGCCGCTCGATAGCTCTCTCAGCCCGTCAAGCAGGTCAGAGAAGTCAGTGCAGGCTTCAAAGACAGGCTGAGCCTCGGCCTGTGTGAAGGCGAGAGGATCTTCCAGATCGATCGTGCGGTACGACGGCCAGGCATATCGGCCCCGGATTCTGAACGTCATCCTGTCCCAGTCCACGCTGTCGACCTCTACGCCTTCGCTGGATGCGCGCCGCAGCAGCATAGCCCTCGTCCACGCCCGTGTGTCCTCGGGTGGATTCGTCGCGAAGTGCTCGATGCGCTCCGCCGCCACCAGCTGCTCCGCAAATCCGCTTTCTTCGTAGGCCCTGTACAAACCATCGCTGTCCAGGCTGGAATACAGATGGTCGATGACTTTTACTTCCGGCGAGTCCCACTCCAGCTCCGGACTCTGCTCCATCGCCCGCTCGATCGCCATCAGCTTCATCACCCAGTCCAGGCGGCGCGCCAGCGCCATCAGATCGCCCTTTTCAAATTTGACAAGCGTGTCTTCCCACAGCGCGATGATCTCGTCGGCGCGCGGCACCACGCCCTCAAAAACTCCCTGGGCCGCGTGCCGTTTCACTTCCTCCAGGAACGCGCGCTGCAGCTCGAGGGCTGTAAAGCGCTCGCCTCCGATCAGCCGCGCGCTAGCCTTCAGAGTCGGATCGCGGCTGTAATCTTGAAGGGCCACCAGCGGATCGTCGAGAATGAGGCGCGCATTGACCAGACCCAGCTCAAGCAGCGTGAGAATGAGCTGCATCACTCCCACGCGAAGCAGCGCGGAGCCGTGCGCCAAAGCGCTGTCGAAAAAGATCACGTGCAGCCGCGCCGCTGTGGCCCAGGGTTCCCCGGCTCTGGGAAAGCCGCAAAGCGACTCATCCCGGGAATTCACAATCGGGCGCTCGAAGGTCGTTTGCGGTCCCTGAAGGATTTCAAAGAAATCAGCGCGCTGGCTGATCTGGTACGGCGTCGGTNNTCGGTGGTCGCTGGTTCTCCGAGCCGATTTTCCCGCCCCCGGTCAGAAGAATACTGGAGATTTGCAGCGATGCCAGATACTGAAGGTAATGCGGTCTCCGCCGGAAGATGTTATCGAAAGTCCGCCGGCTGATCAGGAAATTCAAGTGGCTCCCGTAGGAGTGACCCAGCCCATCGCTGTTATTCACCAAAACCTGAATCCGCTGATGGTGCGGTCTCTCGTCATTAGCCCGTTCGAGAACCGATCTCATCATCCGGAGCATCCCGTGCCACGCCGCAACATGGTCGTAAGCGCTGAGAACTTCCGGCAGGCACAGCTCGCAATGATCCAGGTCGATGTACGCGCACCCTCCCGTGCTCGACAAGTATCGCCGGCTGACGTCCTGCGGATTGTATCCCCATCCGCCAGCTGTGGAACTTTCGCTGCGAGCATGGCGCGCTGCGGGAGCCGTATAGGTTGATGCCGACCACCCGCTATACGAATAGGAATCTTTTCGCCGTGGAAAGCCATCGATTTCGGCCAGCAATGCCTGCGACGCTTCATATCCTGAACCCGCCGGATGGTCGACATCGGCGATAAAGTTACCCAGCTCAATATCCGCACCGCATAACTTAGGCAGAGCGGGAGCATTCCATGTCGCAGAATATCCGGTCATGTTAGGCCGCCTCGACCTGATAACGGTGGGGATGGCTAACTCGTCGCTCGATCAAGTCGACGCGAACGACATCGATATCCTGCGGCAGATCCGGCAGGTAGTTTCGGGCATTGTGCGGTTTCAGCGATCCTGGCGCCGCGAGGAAAAACTCACTTACGGCGGCGCTCACGTCCGCGGAACACACTCCTGCGGAGCCTCCCTCAGCTTCCCGGATGCAGGCCCGCTCCAAAGCCGCTTGCGCGATCGATTCAAGTTGCGCGCCGCTCACCAGATCGGCGGCCCGCACCATGCGGCGTTTGCCGTCGCGCAGCGTGAGGTTGGCCAGCTCAGTTTCAGCACCCTGCGCGAAGAGCTGCGCCACCGCCGAATCGAGCAGCGCTTCACGGGCTGCGGCCGGCCCCTCGCCGTTCGCCGCATACGGAATGTCCGCCGGCATATGCCGTCCCAGAATCGCGCGGGCTGCCTTGCGCTTCGGCCGGGGGAAGTGCAGAATCAGATCGCCGAGCCTTCCAGGTCGCAGGAGGGCCGGATCGAGAGAATCCAGCCGATTGGTAGCCGCCAGGATGACAATGTTGTTTCCTAGATTCTCGAGGCCATCCACTTCTGCCATAAAGGCGTTCAGCATGCGGTCGTCGATGCGGTGAGATTCCCCGCGGCTGGCACCGATCGCGTCGATCTCATCCCAGAACATGACCACCGGGACTTCCGGTTCCGCGCTCGCAGCCTCCCGGGCAATCCGAAAGATCTCGCGGTAGTGCTGCTCGGTCGCGCCGTACCACATGGAGTTCAGCGCGCCTGGCTTCACGTTAATGAAGCGCGAGCGTCCACTCTGCGATAGCCCGGCAAGCCAGTTACACGTGGATCGAGCTACCTTGGTTTTACCATTCCCCGGCGGTCCTTCCATCAGCACTGACCGCTTGCGCGGCAGCCTGTACTTAGAGGTCAAAGTCTCATGGAAGATATGAAGGGTCATCAGCCTCTTTAACTGGTCGATTTCCATTTCAAGTCCGCCGATCTCCTCGAACGTATCGGCTGGAGTCTCTTCAAGGAAGTATTCGTTGCCCTTCGAAGCTTCGACCTTCTCCAGAGCAAGGCCGGCGGTGGGGTTGAACCGTACGCCGTCCCCTGCCTTTAGACCCTCGTCGCAAAGCGCCGGTTTAGGCACAACCACTATCTCTTGGTCGCGGGATCGAAGCACCAGCCGGCCATCCGCGAGACTGCGGCTGTAAGTCGCAACCTCGCCAGTCAGGAACACCGGAGTATTCGACTTCGAGACCAGGCAGTTGCGCTCGTGGCTCAGGAACACCTCGTCCCCCGGCCGCAGCTCCTCCGCGGGCACTCCGTCCCCGACCCGCACAACGCGGTGATCGTTGCCGGTTTGCACGATCGCGCCCTCTACCTCCGGCGTGCTCGCATGGCCCACAAATACCGCGGGAAAATACGGCGGTTCGGTCAGGTTCTCGATCAGCTGCCGCAGTTCCCCGTGTTCTTCCTGGACCGAAGAGATCGTTTGATGCAGCCCCTCGATCCGCCCCAGCAGGATGCGATCGATCTCTACGGCATTTTCGGTCCCGTGTTTGCGCAGGTGGGCGAGCACCGCCATGCGCTCGTCGAGGGACATCGTGCTTTCTCCGCGCTCGAGGAACCCCCGCAGCATATCCATGCTGCCGTCCGTAGTTGTCGACTGATCTTCCGTTTTACGCGCCATGCTGGCTGTCCTCCAAAATGTAGAATCCCCTCGGCTGTGTGACACCCCTTCGATTGCCGAACATGCTGAAGCTCAAATCGAAGGCCGTGTCGTTCGCCACGATCGCAATGCTGTAGGCCCGCGGAAACGCAGCACGCATCACCGCTTTGTCATCGGCGGAAAAGAAATCCCTGGCGAGACTGCACTTCTTTTGCGCCTCCGGAGTGCACGCGCGGCTCCTGCACCATTCGCGAACCGGATGCGAGTGAAAATATCCCAGGTAGACCTCACCGCACCGGCGCAGCCGCAGCGCCGCCGCCGCCGCCGTCCAAGTCTCTGGTGTGAAGGTCAGCTTCACGTTGCTGCCGCTGGTGTGTTCGGCCGGGATCTGCGCCGTAACTTCGACGAAAATCTCCGCCGCACTCGCATCCCGCCACAGCTTGCCGATCAGAATGCCGCCTGTCTCTGTTCCCTCATGCGCGCGCGTCTGCGCCGCCGCCTGGTCCAGCACCTGCGCCGGGACGAATACCGGCAGATCATCGGCATCGATCACCCCCTCGGGCCTGGCCCGGACCAGGAAAGTCTCGATCGACCCCTCCTGCATCGGTAATCCCGGCGATGCATTGGTCACCCGCAGTCCGGCGCCCGCCGGCTGCTCAGGCGCAGCAGGATGCGCCACCACGATGTACGTAAACACCTCGCCCTCGCGGAGCTTCTTCTGTTCGACAAAACCCGACGCGACAGTTCCCGCGAACTCCGTGAAATAGGTGTTCGGAAAATCCCAACCGACCGGCTCGCGCCCCGGTCGCGCGATCTCCACGCGAAATCCACGGCAATACGGTTCCCCATACTTCGTTTCCCAGATAGGAAGAATGGACGCGCTATCATCTTCCAGGTCAGGGGGCAATTCTCCCGTTCGCTGAAAATTGAGGCGCGCCCACTCGTGCACCGGCTCCCAGTCGTATTGCGCCAATGCGGTTCCAACATCGGTCCCGTCCTCTCCGAAGAGGGTCAGCGCAAAGCGATAGGGAAAGGTCAGCATTGTCCGGTGTCCTTGTCAGTGGTTCTGCGGTTAGCTCAACCCCGCATCGATGTTCGGTTGCAGGGTCAGCCTGTCCTTCCGCTCGAGTGCATCCCCGATGCGTTCGGAAGCATGCAAATGCCTCCCCTCGCGCTCCAGACGTGCGTGATAAGTCAGGGGTGCACCGCTGGTGTCCTGGCGAGGCAGGTTCATGCGTGGAAGGACCTCGTTGATCAGCTCGCCCACGGTATTCGCGGTGCTGGCGCCAGCCACCGAGAAAACTTTCTGTCCCGATACGTCGCTGATCTCCAGTTCGATTTCCTCAGTAAGTTCGGCTTTTCCCATAATTAGTTCTCCTTTTCTTCGGTGTCTGGGTAGTTAGGTGAAAAATCCCGAGCAGCCAGGTAACAACGAGCCGCCGCTTCGTTCAGCAATAGGCTGGCTTCGCGTGCGCACACGCGGTACGCGAAAGACAGCGCCGCCAGGCTGTGGTCAATCTCCTCCATGACCGGCGCGGATGGCATGCCGACCTGAAGCCCGAAAACTTCCTGCTCCTCCCGTTGCACACCATAGGCGCGGACTAGACGCAGCGCACCCGTGGCCGTCAGCAGGAAAACAGCGAGCGACTGACGGGCAGCTCCCGTCGCCGCATTCAGGCGAGCGATCTCCACATTCACAACAAGACCGCCGCCAGCCGCGCGAATCCGTGCTGGAGGCAAAGACTCCGCATCGAGCTCCACGGAAAGATCGCCGGGCCCTCGCTCCGTGCAGGTCCACGCGCTTTCACGCAGCAATTCAGCCACTCCCGCAACAGACCCCTCCGCGTCGTGCTCCGCCACCGGAACCTCATCCGACTCCACGGGCTTCAAAATCTGAACACCGTGGTGGAACCCGTCCAGGGCGCATTGAATTCTCCGGTGGAGCTGCGCCTCATCCACAACCGCAATATCGGCTCGCATATCGAGACGTCGGCTCTTCGCATCAAGCGCGAACTTGACGCCGCCGGCCAGCAAGTCATTGCCGAACAAAGCCCGCTCCAGAGAACTCGTGCACGCCCGAGTCGCCCCGGCGGAGCATGCGAGGTGAAGGAAGCCTTCCGCCAGCGATGCTTCCATCGGCAGCCGCGCGCCGTTCTGCGCCACGCACTGCCAGCGCCACGGCCCGTCCTGTTTCACCTGCTCGAAGCATCGGTCGAGAACGCGGAATGTGGCCGCGGCGGTTTCGCTGGCAAAAGTCATAGCGGCGTCATCTCCAGGTGGAGCGATCTGCGTTTCAGCGGGCGATGGTCAACAGGAAAGCGGCTCTGATTCTGCCGCGCCCACGCGCACGCGGTTTTGTTCAGGCTGTCGTTTTCCCTCGGATTGAACTTGTGCCACGTGAGAATTTCGTAAACCTGATACAAAATGTCCACCAGACCCGTCCCCGGCGTGAGCCTCCCGATACAGATCAGCGGAACCTCCATGCTCACGTTCGGGTGCCACACCCCCGGCGTGAAAAGCCGCAGCATCTCAAAAGGATCGGCGCGGCGAAGATAATCCGGCGGGAACCAGATGCCCACCGCAAACTCGCTCGCCTCCCTGATCTCGCCATCCTCGCGGCGGACCAGCCCGTTACAGCGGAATTCCGCGATGAAATGCGGCGGAGCCATGGGGGGAACATGCAGCCGCAGCAAATCGCTGGACCGCGCCAGAGCCATTCCCTCTTCCAGCTGGCGCGCCATGAAGCTCTCGTAAATAGGATCGCCGTCGCTGAACCGCTCGGCCGCGCTCATGCTGCCTCCAAAAGCAGCCGATGACGCTGCCCGCTGCTTACAATGTCGCCGGCGCGCAATCCCACCTGTGCCAGCGTGAGCCCTCTGTACTCGCCGGCCAGCGTGGAGTCGAGGCACTCCCGCGCGCCGAACCCGCTCGAGGCCATTCGCCGATTGCACGCGGCACAGCGCGCCAGCGGCCGATTGAGCCGCAGCCCGTTCTCCCCGCGGCCACACCCCGGGCACACCAGCCCGGAGACAAACCGATGTCCCTCCACCCGCACGCTGCCGAGTGCGCTCACAGCCTGTGCGAGCGTCGTAGCTTCCGGCGGGCTGATCCACGGCTCAACCGCCCAGACCCCGTGATCGAATCGGCAGTTCGGATTTCTCCGCTCCGCCGTCACCTGAACAACGTGGTGCTCCGCATCCAACACCACCTGCCGCGAGACGACCGAGGCATCCGCATCGCCGCGCAGAATCTTCGCAGTCTCGATCGCCGTCAGCGAGGCCGCCAATGCGCCCAGCGCGGAAGACGCCATGCTGGGAAACGCCCCGCTTTCGGCGCCGCAAACGTACTCCTGTTCCAGAACCGCGTACTCACCCGGACCCCACGAACACTCCAGGCAGGGCGATTCCTGCGAAGGAGCGTAGGCATTCACGCGCACCAGATTCTGGCTGCCCAGCACGCCGCAATCGATCCAGCGTGTGCCCATTCTCCACGCAAGCTGATTCAGATCCTGCCTGCCGGCCTTGCTGTCCAGGCAACTCACAAACAGGTCGCACCGCAGCAACCCGCGAGGCACGTTCTCAATCCGCTCCTGAATTGCCGTCACATCGAGGTCCGGACGAATGCGCCGCAATCTCGCAGCCTGCGCCGCAACCTTTCGCTCTCCGACGTCGGCGCCCTCGATGTTCTGCACCGCCAGATTCGCGCTCTCGTAAACGTCAGGATCCACCAGCGTGATCCGCGCAACGCCGGGCATCCGCGCCAGATGCGGCAGCAGATGCGAGCCCGTGTTTCCGCCGGCGCCCGCGACGACGATGTGACCCGTCGCCATCAATCCTCCGGAACCCACGAGAATCCCGCCTCGAGCGCGGTCGGCTTCCCGCAGAAGCTGCAGGTTTCCGCATAAGTCCAGCAGGGAAGTCCAGCGGTTTGGTGGAACCAGATTCCGCAGTTCGGGCAGCAGACACTCGGCGTGCCCACTTCGATCGGCTGGCGGCACCGGCCGCAGAACACCGCCCGCTCCGAACCAGGAAACTCTTCGACCGTCGCCAGCAATTCACGCGAAAAGAAATACCGAGGTCCGCCCTCGATGCGGATCTCGTCGCGCTCGGCAAGAACACATAAGCCCGCGGGGGGAACGCGGCCGTTGACGCGGACCCCGGACTTCTGCGAGGCGACCAGCGCCCAAATCGGCGATCCGCCCGCATCCGCGCTGATGAGCCACGCCGCCTTTTCACCGGACCCGCCGGCGAGAGTCTCGCCCACAGCGAATTGAGGAGTGCCTGTAGCAGCGAGGGCAAATTGTCGCCCGGTCAGCTTTCTCGCATCCCACCCGGCGTCGCCCTGGATCCAGAGATGAGCCATAAAATCTCATCCTCCAGCGCCAAGTTTGCCTCGGATTTCCGATGCCGCCCGGAATCACTCCTTCGATTCCGGCCCGGGTGCTGAGGACAAAAAGGATGACGACGGAGACAATCCATCGCGAACACCGTCGCTCACGCGCAGCGGCGCTTCCTCGCCGTGCGATCCTGCGCGATTCCATCGTCCCGCTGATTGTCAAGCCTGTTCGTGCAGCACAATTCGAGCGCCGCCTCGCTCGCCGCACGATCAGGCGATCGGCCGTTCACCGGAAGCAGCGCTGATCGGGGGTCTGTACGCCTGGCGTCGGGCGACCTCTGCCTGCCGCCGAGTCTCAACGCTACGGCACGATTGCGAGACTGCGCCGGCTGTAACGGAAGCGCTGTTTGCCGTGGTGCGGCGATACCGGCTGGCTCACCGGCAGGAGCGGATGCTTCCTCGCGGTCAGCGCCGGGACCTCCTGCGGCGATACGGGTCGCGCCAGGAGAAAGCCCTGTAGGTACGTACAGCCAAGATCGCGCAGAACGCCGATCTGATCTTCGCGTTCTACGCCCTCGGCCACCACCGGCATGTCGAGTGCTTCCGCCATCGAGATGATCGCCCCCACGATCGAGGCGGTACCGTCCTCCTGGCAGATGCGCCCGATGAAGGAGCGATCCACTTTGAGCGACGAGAGCGGCAGACGATCGATCCGTTCCAGCGAGGAGTATCCGGTGCCGAAGTCATCGATGGCGAAGAGAATACCCCTGTCGGCAAGGCTCCTGATCTGCTCCGTCACACCGGGAAGGTGAAGCATAACAGTGGACTCCGTGATTTCCAGGGTGATCCGATCCGTTCTGATCGCGAAGCGTTGCAATATTAAATGGACGCGCGCCGCATACTCACGGTCCTTGAATTGTGCGCCCGAGACATTGATGGCGACAGGAACCGGACGAGTTCCTTCGGCGTCCCATCGCCCCAATTGCCTGCACACTTCCTCAATGACCCATAGTCCGAGCGGAACAATGAGCCCTGTTTCTTCAGCTATAGGGATCAGGCGGGCAGGGCTGATCGCGCCCAGTCGGGGATGGTCCAGACGGAGCAGCGCCTCAAGAGAATGCACCTCTCCATCGAATCCGTAGATTGGCTGATAGGCAATGTGGAATCCGTGCGAACCGCCGCCCAGTTGCGACCGCACGTATTGCTCCAGCTCGATCCGCTCCTCACTGGCGATGCGCAACTCCGGCGAGAGCCACAGCGGTTGCCCATTCCCGATCGATTTAGCCTGACGCAGCGCGCTCTCGACGCTTCGCCACAGAGCCGGCACAGTTTCCCCGTCGCCGGGGCATACCGCTACGCCCATCGTGATCGAAGTGGAAATTGGGGTACCGCGAATGATCAGCGGCTCGCGCAATGCCGCTGAGAGCTGCCGCAGGAGCCTGTCGGCTCGAACCGTACTCCCAGGCCCCATCACTGCAATGGTGAATTCATCCCCTCCGGTGCGGGCAATCAGGTGCCCCCCGTCGAGCTTCGAAGTGATCACCCCGGCAAGATGCCGCAGATATTCGTCGCCGATCTGCGTCCCATGTATATCGTTGATCCTCTGGAAGCGTGCGACGTCCACACACGCCACCACAAGTTCCTCGTGCGCCTCCAGGGTCTGCGCTATAGAAGCGCGGAGCTGTTCTTCAAAGCGCAGCCGGTTCCCCAGGCCCGTGAGAATGTCCTTCCTTGATTGCTCGTGAACCTTCTGGCGCAGTGCCTCTCGCTCCCGCACGTCGACCCCGATTACGAATCGGCAGTCTTTTCCCCTGAACCATGCGCGCTGCGCTGTAACTTCCAGGGGGAGCGCACCTCCGTCTTTCCGCACGTGGCGCGACAGCAGGTTGGCCTGTGGTTCGGTCGATGAGACGTCGGCGAGGATTTCGCGGAGCACACTCGGATCCACGATGTCCGGGAGCCGGAGCTCCAGGAACTCCTCCCGCGTATATCCGTGTTTCGAGTATGCCGCGTGGTTTGCCGCGAGGATTCGAAGAGACTGCGCGTCGATGACCCACAGTGGGTGGGGATTGTTATCGAACATGAGCCGGCTTTCCTCCCCGTAGCGGCGCGCATCCCGCTGGTCTTCTTCCAAGGCGATCAGGATCATCCCCATTCCGGCAAACAGTTTGGCGATCTGGCATATTTCCGAATCACCTGAAAATGGGTGGCCGAAATGTGCCGCCAGATACACCGCTGGATAAGTCAGCCCCCAGGCAACTGCTCCGCCGCACAGGATACGGAGCCCCGCCGTGTGTTTCCACTCCGTCCAGAAGTCCACCGCCACCACGATGAAGATCTCCGCCAGCATCGTGATCGCAATTAGATCGAACGCACGGTGCAGCAGCGCGTATGTCAGGGCGGCCCCCACTGTGGTCGCAAGGCCGATGACCCCGGTTGTGAAGGCCGGTCGGCGTGATCTCATTTGGAGAACAAGCAGGATGCCGGTGACTTGCCGAACACCGAGAAGCATTGCCAGCGGCCAGACCTTTCCGGGCGCGAGCATGGCCAGCGTCAGCGCAGGCAGCGTTAGAACGATCAGGACGGTTAGTAGAACGGCGGTCCGGCGTCGTCCGGCCTCGCGAACCACGCACGACCAACTAAAAAACAGCCCGCCGAGTGCGACGGCATCCGTGATGACGCAAGCCTGCAATTGCTTTCCCGCAGGGGTCGAAGGAGCGAATAGCTGCGGAACGAAGTGAAGAAGAATGCACAGCCATCCCGCCACCCAGAGTCGAAGCCGATCGTCCGGCCGCGCCCGGGAAACCGTCGCCAGCAACAGGATCAGCAACCCCAGGATGCAGATGTGGAAGAGGACATGGTCCATGCGTCGACCCGAATGCGCGGTTCAGAACAGACATCGGCGTCCCTGAGCCAATCGTTACCCGTGCAGAGGTCTGTTTTGTCGTGGTACATCCCCCGCCGGCAAAAGCAACCAGCGGTGCACGATGCGAGTTCAATAATTCCCGCATCATCGCCCATTCCCCGTGACGCGATCCTCCTCGGATCCGCCAAAATTCGCCCCTTTTTCGCTCCAGGGGCAAATGTGGAAAATTTGTCAAGCTTTCCGCGCTCGGTACTAAAGTTTTGTCTAACATTCCACACCACTTCCGCCCTTATACCCGCAAAGAATTTTGGCGTGTTTTAGTGCTGGACTTGGTATCCTGATAATAGGGGATAAGAAATAAAAAGGCCGCGCCTCAAGCGCGGCCTTTTCCGTCCCCGGAGGAATCCCGTGGCTGTCCCACGACAATCCGGCTGCCTGACCCGCGATGCCCTCACCGCCGCCGCGTCTGCCACTCGACGCGACCGCCTCTGTAACAAACCCGGCCGCCTCTGTGACAGAAACAGCCGTTTGTGTCACACAAACAGCCGCCTGTGTAACAAAGACGGCCGCCTCCCAATTGATCCGTTTTCAAATAGATCCAGCCCCGGGCATGTTATCGAGTTCGCCAACCCCCAAACCAGCCCCAGTCAAATCAATCACCATCCCGCACCAGGGGGGAGGGGGGAGGGGGTGGCTGCAGCTCCTGGCTCCCGGCTACCGGCTACCGGCTACTGGCTACCTGCTTCTTCGGAGACAGGCTCAGAAAGTCATACAGCGCCTCGACGCCAGGATCCAGCTTCTTCTGCTGCGCGAGTTGCGCCTCGCACAGCACTTGCAGCTCTTCACGTGCTTCGGCCAGTTCGCCGGCAATCCAGTGCGCACGCGCGCGCTGAAAGGCCAGTTGCTCTCGACGCTCTTCGCGCCGATTCTCGGGCAGGTTGGAGACCTCGAGCTTCTCATTGGCGAGCTTCGCCAGGCTCAGCATGCGCGCCGTTTGCCGCGTCTCGGCCAGGCAGTCGAAGAGGATGCGCAGCGCCTCGAACCATCCGCGCCAGTTGTTGCATTTCTCGAAGCGGTTCGCCGCTTCCACAGCCAGATCGATGGCCTGCGTATATCGGGATGCGGCTTTCGCCAGACGCGCTTCGGTTGTCGTCGCATACGCCAGCGCTACGCGCATGCCGTGAAACGCCTGAATCGTCTTCGCCCTCTGCAGCAGCCGCGACGCTTCCTCCAGACGTTCCGGTTCGTCGGCCAGCAGATCGGCCCAGTCGCGCAGTGTTGTGGAGAGCCCGGAATACCAGCGCAGATCACGCTGCACGTTCGCGTCCTGGCCGCTGGCCTCGATGTCCGTCAGCGCGCCGCGCAGCAGCATCTCCGCTTTCTCCGTCTGTCCGCGGCCTTGCAGCGCGTAGGCCATCTCGTGTTTCGCGCGGCCTGTCTCGCGCAGCGTTGCTTCACTCTCCGGCGCATGCATCGCCAGCCAGTAGAAATCTTCCGGCGCCCTGGGAACTTCGCCAGGCGCCAACGGGCCTGCTGACGCGAGCAGGCTCTCATCGAGAGCCACGCCAGGATTGCGGCTCACGTAGTTGCCCAGCAATATCAGGCGTTCCTGCCGGCTCTGAACGCGCGTGACAAACGGCAGCGCTCGATCCGGTTGCTCGCTGCGGATGCATGCGAAGAAAGCCGCATACAGCTGTTCGTCGCCGCAACCTTGCGGCAGTGTGCCGCACGCCGTCAGTGCTTCGTCGATGCGGTTCTCGTCCACCAGCTCCATCAACGTTGGCTGCTCCGGCTTCAGCCCGTGCAGCAACAGAAAGGTCAGCGTTGCGCTCGGTGCAGCCGTCTCAAGAAACTCCGCATGACGCGCAGCCGCATGCGTCCACACGATCAGCGGCGACCCATACCGCTCAATTTGCTCGAAGAACCAAACCAGCCGGTCGGCAGCGTCGGTTGTCGGCGCATTTTCCGTCGAGAGGCCTAGCTCCCGCAGAGTCGCATCGTCGGGCATCGCGCCCGACGATTCATCGATGCGGATCACATTGCCGCGCCAGCCGCGAAACGCCGCTACCGGCAATTGCGTAAACGTAACCGCCGACGCATCGATCTCGTTGATCGTGCCCGGCTGCAGATCGTGCACCTGCGCAGCGACCGTCTCCCAAAAGGGATCCGGCGCGCTGACAGTGCCGCTCGCAGGCGTTGCGTCCGTGTCCGCCAGCCAACCGGCTGCCGGAACGCGCGGGCCGTTCAGCGGCAGCGCGCTCAGGTCCAGCGGGCTGCGCAGATACACCGTCATCGACGCCCAGTTCGCAAACGCGAATTCCGTCGTCGCCTTCGCGCACCGGATCCGCACCAGCGCCGACTCTGGATCGCGGCTCGCCGACGGTCCAAAGACGTCCGCATAAAACGACTCGGCGATCGAGCCAGCGTCCTCGTTGTGCAGCTCGGCCAGGAACGACAGAACCAGCCCAGCGCCGTTCCGATGCAGCGCCAGCGCCGGCGATTCGCCCCACGAATTCGCCGCGCCCGAATAGCAGCTCCACAGCAGCGCGATCTTCGCCTGCGAGAACGTCGTGCCCAGCGTCACCGACGCCACGTCGCCGGTTTCGCCCTGGACAGCATTCCCGTGCTTTTCCAGATGCAACACATCCACCACATCGACGGGTTTGCCAGCTTCGAACGCATCCGTCACGTCCTGCTGCACGATTTCCGGAGTCCGCTGCAGACCCTGGAGCGCCGCCGCTGTCCGCTGATTCGTGTCCTGGCCCACAACCTTCCCTAGCTGCAGCTGACCCCTTGTTGCCACCGGCAGCGCCTCGAAATCGTCCCACGCCTGCACCACCGACAAATCGCCAGCCGCCAGCATGTGTCCCGATTCGTCATACATACCAGCCCACGGCAGCAGATGCAGCTCGGGTCGCGTGGTCTGGATCACCAGCCGCCGCGCAGTTCCGGTATCGTCGAGAAACGCGCGCAGCGCCGGGCTCAATTGCGCAAGCGATTGATACAACATTCGTCCCAGCGCCCGAATCGCCGTCGCGCCGCGATAGCCCGTCTTGACGTCGCGATTCACATTGCAGTCGCGCAGCTGCCGAATGAACTCCCTCCACTGCTCGTCGTTGATCGGCGACTGGAAGCTTTGCGCCGGATAAGTCTTGCCGTCGATGACCAGGAGGACCCCGAATTCCCGTTCCGTCGCCAGCGGCAGGCTCGTCTCCAGCGCGCCGCTGGGCAACTCCAGCTGCACCACGGCCGTCTTGCGGTAAACCGGCATGGTGAAACGCTACCATAGGGCACAATGGACGGCACAATTGCAGTGCGGCGTTGCAGCCGCCATACTGGTTTACGGTCCGTGCGCGTTTTCGCCTTATCGCGCCACATCGAAAGAGGTCGCTCATGAGCACCAATCCACCGCTGCCCATTCCGCTGTTGGTCACAGCCGAGACCGGCTCGCCTGCTCCCGTGCTGCCGCCGGAAAGTCTTCCTCACATCACCGGCGACTTGCCTGGCGCGGACCAGCGCAGTGTCAACCACACGCACCTTTCCGCTGACTCGAGCGTCGGCGACCCCAACGACCTCACCCAAACCGGCTGGTGCATTCTCTTCGCCTCCGACGCCGACCCAGCCATCAAGGCGCAGCTTCAGCCGCTCATCGACCTTCGCCACAAGCAGGTTGCTGACGACAACCTTTTCAAGATTTTCGAAGGCGCCGATTCCGGCGTTGGCCCTGGCCAGACCGCCGACAACTGGGTCCAGTACCGCGGCGTCTCGCTCACCGCGCAGGTCGATCCAACCGCCGGCGTTCCTTATTACGTTCTGATCGTCGGGCAGCCGGACCGCATCCCCTTCGAGTTCCAGAACCTGCTCAAGATGCAGTGGGCCGTCGGTCGCCTCGCCTTCGACGACATCGAAGACTATGGGCGCTATGCCCAGGCGGTCGTCCAGTACGAAAGCGATGCTTTCCGCCCCGTCCAGCGCAAAAACGCCGCCGTCTGGATCACGCACAACGATGGCGATCTCGCGACGGGCATGCTCTCCGACGCGCTCTGCCCCAATTTCCTCGACGCGCAGCACCCACTCGGCTGCGGCAACGCAAAATTCACCCTCGACGCCTTCACCAGCGCGTCCCCCAAGCAGGCCACCAAGCAGCAGTTCATCGACATGCTTCGCGGCAACATTCCCGGTGGACCGCCCGCCGTCTTCTTCACTGGCTCACACGGCGCGGAATACGCGATGACCGATCCTGCCCTCCAGCGCCGCATGCAGGGCTCTTTGTTCACGCAGGAGTGGGTGCGCGGCACGCCCGGCGGCCCGAACAATCTGATGTCCGCGGAAGATATCCCAGCCGACGCCAAGCTCCAGGGAACCATGGTTTTCTTATTTGCGTGTTACAGCGGCGGCTGCCCGGCTGATAACAACTATTACTTCGGACCCAATGGCGCGCAGCTCCCGGTCGCGCCCGCGCCGCTCATCGCGGCTCTGCCTCAGGCGCTGCTTAGCCACGGCGCGCTCGCCGTTATCGCACACATCGACCTGGCCTTCCCGTACGCTTTTCAGGATGTCACCGGCACGCCGCAGGTCCAGGCTGTACGCGATCCACTCACTTATCTCATGATGGGTCGCCGCGCCGGCTATGCCGCCGACAGTCTCAGCGGCCGCTGGAGCCAACTCTGTTCGCTGCTCATCGAGTCCGAAGCGCGCACGGCATCGACTGATCCGAACGCGCCCCAGCCTCTCAACGATGCGGCCCGCACGGCTCTCACCATCGCCCGCGACGATGCGCGCAACTATATAGTCCTGGGCGATCCCGCCGCGCGGCTTCGCATTGCGGATCTGCAGTAGGGAAAGTGCAGCCTGTCCCCGATCAACCACCCGTCTGCGGACCGCCGCCCCCCGGTCCACCGAAGCCAACATGGCTGGTATCGATCTCCAGCAGCAGGAGATTCGAGGGCCGCACCGGGAAGTTGGCGGGCGGCGAAGAGGCATTCGGCTCGAAGAAGACGCTGTAGGCGCCAGGTTTCGACGACGTGAAGGTGAACGCTGTCTTGCCGCCGGACGCGATCGACACAGGACCGGACGGCGCCGGAGACAGAATCGAAACCGCGCCGGGAGAGAAAAACAGCGTCGCACTGTCACTCGGAGCAGAAAACGTGACCGTGTTCCCCTGTACCGCTGGAACCGAAGGCTGGCTGGGAACGAGGACACCGTTCTCCATGGAAATAGTAATAACGGTATTTGCCATGGCCGAGACGTTACTGCAATTTCCTGGATTTGTCCAACGTAGCTTCTGCTTTTGCCTGGTCCAGCGCCGTCTGGAAGGCCGGATCGGCCCGTAAGGATTTGAGTTCCGGACTGCGCTGGAATTCCACCACGTGATAGCCCCGCGCCAGAGCCCTGGCGATCAGCGGGATCGCATTCGAGCGCTGCCCGAGAATCTCGTACGTCTCGCCGGCGCGGTACTCTACATCCGGGTCATCCGGGGCAAGCGCCAGCGCCTTGCGGAGCAGCACCTCGCTCGGTCCCGGCTGCCCAGACGATGCATAATAATCGCCCAGTTGCACAAGCAGCCTGGTATCGTCAGGAGACTTGGCGCGTTCCGCCTCCGCCAGCGCGATGGCCTTGCGGTACGCCTGCATCGACTTCTCGTGTTCACCACCCCACAGATACGCACTGCCCAGGTTTCCCCAAAATTGATAATCGCCGGGCCTGAGGGCAATGGCTTTCTGATTCACGGCGACGGCCTGACTGTAATTGCCCTCGAGTTCGAACAACTCCCCAAGCTGCGTGTAGGCATCCGGGTCTGGCTGGATCGACAGAACCTTCTCGAGATCCTTCCGTGCCTCATCGAACTGACCCAGCCGCGTCCGGGCTAAACCGAGATCGAAGAACGCGGCACTATTCTGGGGGTCGATCTCTACGGCCTTCTGCCATTCAGCCGCAGCCTCCTCCAATTTTCCGCTGGAAAAGTAAATCACCCCCAACCGCACCGGCCATCGCGAGTCATTCGGTGCAAGATCGATCGCCTTCTGCACCGCGGCAATCGCGTCCTGCGTCCGGCCATCCGCCTGGTCGATCTCGGCCAGAGCGGCGCCGTAGGCCTCAGCACTATGCGGATCGATCGCGATTGCCTTCTGTACCTGCTGCCGCGCCAGCGCGATCTGGCCCTGCATCGCGTCCATGCGCGCCAGCGTCACGTATGGCGGCGCCAGATTCGGATTGAGTTCGAGCGCCTTCATCTCCTCCGCCCGCGCCTGATCCAGCAGCTTCGGATCCTTGCCGTTGCGGTATTGCAAAAACCAGGCGTTGCCCAGCCCCGCCGCCGCCAGCGCGTAAGTGGGGTCCTCTTTCAGTACCTGCTGAAAACCCTGCTCGGCTGCATCAATATTGCTGGCCTTATAACCGCGCTGCAGCAGGTCCTGCGCTTTTAGATAATCGTCATCGACGTTCGCCGGGGTTCCCGCCGGAACCGCCGCCGTTGCCGGATGCCGCCACCGCTGGAACGTTCCCCTCCACGCTCCAAATCCCACCGCGACCACCAGGACCGCCGCTGCGATGGTCGCCTCCCAAACCCACCTCTTGCTGCGTCTCCGTGACGGCGCTGCGCTCCCGACCAAATCCCCAGGTACTGAAGCCCCCAGCGATTCCGCCAGCGCCGCTGCCAATTGCCCGGCGCTCGCAAACCGCTTTGCCGGATCGATCTCCGTCGCCACACTGACGGTCCGCAGAAACGACTCCGGCAGATCCGGCCGCAGGTCGATCAGCATTCTTCGCTCGCTGATCGCGGCTACAGCCTCGGCAAACGGCCGCTTGCTCACCTTCACCGGATACTCCCCGGTGACCAGGTAGTAGAGCAGCACCCCCATCGCGTAAATATCCGACGCCACCGTCGCCGCTCTTCCCTGGAACAGCTCCGGAGCCATGTAGTTTGGCGATCCCGAGATATTTGCCTGCAGCTGCGGCAGCGAGCTCAGCCCGAAATCCATCAGTAGAATGCGGCCGCCTTCCTCGCGCATGACGTTTTCGGCTTTGATGTCGCGGTGAAGGAGGCCCGTCCGATGCACCGCGCTCAGCGCTCGCGACACGTCGAGCCCGATCAGCGCGGCCTCGCGATAGCCGAACGGTCCCTGCGCGCGAATCAGTGCCGACAGCGTTTTGCCGTGTACAAAATCCGTCCAGAACCCGACTCGCCCGTCGTGCCGGTCGATGCCGTAAACGTGCACGATGTTGGGGTGCTGTACGGAAGCCAGAGCGCGCGCCTCGCGCAGAAGCGCCCGGTATTCCTCGTCGCCGCCCACCGAGTTCGGCAGCAGCAGCTTCAGCGCCACTTCGCGTTCGAGGCGCGGATCCCACGCGCGGTACACCTCGCCGAAGCCGCCGTGCCCGACCCGCTCCAGCAGACGAAAGTCGCCCCACGCGCCGAGTTCCGGCGGCACATCGGCCGGGGCACGTTGGCTTCCGTCCAGCGAAAGTGTCGGATCGTCGTCCATACCGGGCGCAGGCGTCTTCCGTCAGTACACGCGAGGATTACGGGGGAAGAAACCGAGTCCTCCGAAGCGTCGGGCATCCCAAACCATCGAGAGCCATGGTCGTTCCGAACTGTCCGTTCCTGGAACCCGATTATATGTCCGCGTATATTTCCGGCGGCGGCGAATCGCCGGCGACACTCTTTTGAACGGTCGGAATTTTCCCGCGGAATTCGGTTCCCGGAGCCTTCACGTTCTTTAAGAGCGGAGTGTTAAGCTGTTGCGCGAAGGTGTTCAGGCCTGGAGGCTTGCGTGGAACCCAACCCGGGCGAAATCACGCTGCTTCTGACCAGGTGGAAAGACGGCGAGCCAGACGCATTTGAGAAACTCATCCCGCTCGTCTACCCACACCTTCGCAGGGTCGCGGCCGGATATGTCCGGCGCGAGAAGGGGCCGGGCGAGATACAGGCAACCTCTTTAGTGAATGAACTCTGCCTGCGGCTGCTGAACCAAAGGAGCGCGGCATGGGAAGACCGTGCTCATTTCTACGCCTTCTCCGCCAAGGTGATGCGGATGATCCTCATCGATCATGCCCGCGAATATCAGGCACAGCGCCGCGGAGCCGGTGCGGAACACATCCCCCTCCACGAAGATATTCCCTGGGTGGGCCTCGGCAGTCTCGAGCTGATCGACCTGAATCGCGCTCTCGACTCTCTCGCGGCGATCGATGCGCCCAAAGCCCAGATGGTGGAGCTCAGGTACTTTCTTGGCTGCACGGCGGAGGAAACCGCGGCTCTGATGAACGTGTCCAAGGCTACCGTCGACCGCGAACTGAAGTATTCAAGAGCCTGGCTGTATCAGCGGATCGAGCCAAACAAAAGCAGGAATCCGCCCGTTTGAGTCGCTTTAACCATTTTCTCCGCTGTCTTATATAAGCCCTTGTCCCCAGCGGGAGGCGTACCTTGTCATCCGTGAACGAATTGCTCGGCCAGCAGCAGCGAACGGAAGCCATCTTCCATGAAGTGCTTGCGGCAAGCGAAGATCGCCGGTCGACGCTGATCGAACAGTTGTGCAACGACGACACTGCGTTGATGCAGGAAGTGCGCGCCCTCATCGAAGCGAGTCAGGCCGAGGAGAAGCTCTCTGCCCGGCTAACTGAGGCTCGCGTCGACGCCGGCGAAACAGGAGCAGGCAGATACGTCGGCCCGTACCAGGTGGACCGTCTGCTTGGACGCGGAGGCATGGGCGCCGTCTATCTTGCCCACCGCGCCGACGGGGAATTCCGGCAGCAAGTCGCCATCAAACTCATCGATTTTCCCCTGGCCACCGACCTCTTCCGCGACCGGTTCCGCATGGAGCGCCAGATCCTCGCCGGACTGACTCATCCTTATATAGCTCGCCTGCTGGATGGTGGCGTCAGCAGCGATGGCGAGTTGTATCTCGCCATGGAGTACGTCGAGGGCGTCTCGATCGTCCGTTTTTGCAAAGAGAACCAGCTGTCGTTGCGTTCCCGACTGCTCCTCTTCAAAAAAGTCTGCGAGGCTGTGCAGTACGCGCACCAGAACCTCGTCATCCATCGCGACCTGAAGCCGGACAATATCCTGGTCGCCGCCGATGGCACGCCGCGCCTGCTCGATTTCGGCACCGCCAAACTGCTCACACCCCTGCCGTCGAACAGTGAATTCACGCTCCTCGGATTGCAGTCGTTTACGCCGCAGTACGCCAGCCCGGAACAGGTCATGGGCAGGCCCATCACCACCGCTTCCGATATCTACTCCCTCGGAATGCTGCTCTATCTCATGGTCGCGGACGTCCCGCCCTACGAGATGAAGGACTTCACGACGGAATCGATGATGCGCCTCATTTGCACCGACGATCCGCCGAAGCCCAGCGCCGTGGCTGTCTCCGCCGAGCCTCCCGATGCCGATCTCGACGCCATCGTCCTCAAGGCGCTGCGCAAGGAACCGCAGGAACGCTACATCGGCGCCGACCAGTTCGGGGCCGATGTGCAGGCCTGGCTCGACCGGCGGCCGGTGCTGGCCCGGCGCGGAACCCTNNGTCCTCGCCGGTCTGGTCGGGGTCCTGTGGCAGTGGCGTGCCGCCAACCTCGAACGCCGTAGAGTCGAGGCTCGCTCCGAGGATCTGCGCCAGCTGAGCGACAGCCTCCTCTCCGAAATCGACGAAGCCGTCAAGGAACTCCCGGGGTCGACGCCGGTGCAGCAGTTGATCGTGCAGCGCGTGCTCGAGCGTCTGGATCACATGGCTAAAGATGCCGCCGGGGATAAAGTCACGCAACTCGATTTGGTCGGCGCCTACACCCGCCTCGGCAATCTCCAGGGCAATCCCTACGCTCAGAACATCGGCGATGCAAAAGGAGCTCTCGTCAGTCTCGATAAAGCAATCGGCATCGCGAGGGCCCTTCAATCCGCAAATCCCAAAGATGCATCCGTGCTTGGGGCGCTGGCCATGGCCGAGAAGGCCCGCAGCAACGTGCTGTTCGGCATCAGTCGAACGCAGGAATCCATTGTCGCCATGCGTGCCGCGATCGATGCCTTCAATGGGCAGTTTGCCATCGCCCCTCCCACGCCCGCACAGCTCAACGAAGCCGCCGGCGCTTACAACGGGCTGGGCGACCAGCTCGGTCTCCCGGGTGTAGCGAGCCTCGGCGATTCCGCCGGCGCACTCGACGCGTACCGCAACGCCCTCGAACTCTCCCGCCGCGCCCTTGCCATCGATCCGAAGTTCACTCGCTCCAGCCGTACCGTGGCCATCGACTTTATCAAGACCGGCGACATTTTGATTCAGACGGATCCCGCGGCAGCTGTAGCACAGTATCGCCAGGCGCTTTCTTCCTGGTCAGCGCTGATTGCCAGCGGCGACACCAGCGCGACCAGCCAACGCGGCCTCGCTCGTGTTTACCTGGTACTCGGCGAAGCCCTGTCGTCAAGCCGGGATTACAAGGCGGCGCTTGCCGCCTTTGAGAAGGCAGACGGCACGCTGCGGCACTTTGCAGCGGCGGACCCAAAAGACATTCGTGCGGCGACCGATCTGTTCGCCTTCGAGGACAATGAAGCGCAGACCTATGCTGACATGCTCATCCCGGACCTGAATCCCGCGGGTGGAGATCGGGCCAGGAACGCGCAGCGGGCCATCGATCTGCTGCGGGATTCCACGGCAATCATTTCGGAACTTCTCAACGTAGACCCGGGCAATCGCATTTGGGTCACAAATCTCGCCTATGACAAGGTCTCTCTCGGCACCCTCGAAGAGACCGCAGGTGGGCCAACCGCCGGCGCTCCATTGGCTGCTTCCGGCATTGCCGTGCTATGCAGGGAAGCCTCGAAGCCGGATGCTTCCATCGATGTGCTGGAACTTGCCACGTCGGCACTGCTGAAAGTTCAGCCCGCAAATTTGCGCAACCCTCAGACGGCCGTGCAGTACGCGGAGCGTCTGGTCGCGCTCGACCATCGCAGAACCCCGCAGTATCTGGCTTTACTCGCGCGGGCCTGGCGTGAGGATGGGCAACCGGAAAAAGCCGGCGCCGCAGCGAAGGAAGGTCTGGCGCTGCTGCCCGAACCTGCGCCGGGCGCTCCCGTCACGCGCACCCGAAAGCTGCTGGAGATCGAATCCCGACTACGAATCCCTGGCCAGTCCTGATCGCCCGATGGACTGCGCAGCGTCTTCACAAATTCATCTGGCTCAACGCCATATCCGCCCGGAACCAGCTTCATGACTCTGCTCTGGCGACCGCAGAATCGCCTGCGCCGGTCCTTTGTCGACCCGGAAAAGACGATCGGATTTGTGACATTTGAATGGTCGGGGAGAGAGGATTNNGCTGAGCCACTCCCCGACATCTCGTTTAGCCCCGACGTTTCTTCAGTTTACTCGACTCGTGTCGACCCGGCAATCCGCGCTCTGCATGCCTCGCTGCAGAATTCCATGGTCCCCGAACTCACAAACAGCCCCTCGCGCCGCCGCACTGAGGTAATAACACCGGGCAGCCATTNNCCAGCCGCCGGTAGTCCACTGTAACCTTAACCACCCACAGCGCCGACGCGCTTTGTTGGTTTTCTGAATGGTGGCAATGACAGTCGCAAGGGAGACTGCAATGGTCGTCGCCCCACCGCTCTTGCTGGACCTCATCCGGGACGAATCCGGCCAGGATTTGATAGAGTACGGCCTGATCCTCGGCGTATTGGCGCTTGCTTTGATTGCCTCCATGGACACTCTCGCCAATTCGATCTCCAATTTCTTCAATAAGGTTGGCAACAGCCTGTAGTTTCCCTCGTTGCGGGACATTTCGCCGCTTCCCCAAATTCGCCCCTCCCCCAATCTGCTGTCACAATTGAGAATGAAAGACAAGGGCCGGACCCGATCCGGCCCCGTTGTCTTGTGCATACTCCCGTGACGCTTCTTAATTCCATCGATTTCTCATCCATTCGCGTGCTCGACGGCGGCATGGCCACCGAGCTGGAGC
>PMAD01000206.1 GCA_003152415.1 Acidobacterium sp. | reverse complement strand
CGAAGATGTGCGGTCGATGCGTTCGCTGGTGAAGGTGGCGCTGGGCATCCTGGTGATGCTGGTCGTAACGCTGATCGGGCTGCTGGTGTTCCTGCTGGTTCGGATCAGGCCGATGCTGCACTGATGCGAGCGAGAAGCTGTTAGCAAAAAGCGTTTAGCGAAGACCGTTTAGCGAAAACCGATTAGCAAGAAGCGAGAAAAAGGCGAGCCAACGGCGAGCGAGCGAGAAGCGTGCGAAAAACGAGAAGCTGTTAACGAAACGCGTCCAGCGAAGGACGTTTTAACGAACAACGTTTAGCGAAAAGCGTTAGCCGGGAGCGGTCAGCGGCGCGCATTTGGCGGGTTTTCCTGCGGCGAGCGAGCTATACTGCGCGGAGAAATGTCGAGGTGACGTGAAATGTCAACGCTGAGCGTGCAGGAAGCAGAATTGCCCCTGGCGGCGGACGACTTCAGCGCGCTGGAAGAGCGGATTGTGCGCGCGGTGGAGCTGGTGAAACGTGAGCGCGCAGCGCGGGCGGAAGCCGAAAAGAATGCGGCGCGTCTGCAGAGCCTGATGGACGCGCAGGCAGCGCTGCTGGAGCAGGCCAAAGAGCAACTGCGGACGCTGGAACGGGAGCGCGAGCAGGTTCGGCAGCGGGTGGAACGGCTGCTGAAGCAGATCGACGAGATTGCGTGAGTATGCCTGAAAACGACAACGCGATAACGGTGGAGATTTACGACCAGACATACCGGCTGCACGGCAACGACCGCGAGTATGTGGAGCGGCTGGCGGCGACGGTGGATGCGAAGATGCGGGCGGTTGCGTCGCAGGGGCGGACGGTCGACTCGCTGCGGGTGGCGGTGCTGGCGGCGCTCAATCTGGCCGATGAGCTAGCGCGGCTTGAGGAGCGATCCTCGGCGGCGGTGAGCTCCGGAGACAGCGTGTCTTCGATCCGCAGCCGCGCGCATTCGCTGAGCGGACTGCTGGACGAGGTGCTGGGGGAAGAGCGCAAGGCGGGGTAAACACAGCCAGGAGCGAGGAGCCAGGAGCCGGGAGGCGCGTGGCGGGTGCTCGGTGGGTGAGGAACGCATCTCGTGTCGTAGTCTAAGGTTTCTTGGGGGCTCCCAATTCATGGCGAGAAGAGGGTCGAGTGACTCGCGCGAACGCGGTGGAGCTGCGTCGTCCGTTCCTGATTCACGGGCTGGTGTTGCTCGTCGGGTGGGGCACGTACCTGCTGGACCGCGACGACGTCCTGTGGCGCTACATCCGGCATTCTCCTCACTCGCGGCTGCTGGAACACCTCGGGTTCGGCTGCGCGGCGGTTGTGATCGGGATCGGCGTCCTGCTGGGTTGCTGGAGAACGGATCGGGACTATCGCCGGGAGGGATGGACGCCGGGGGTGATCGGAAGAAGGTGCGCGGGGGAGATTCTGCACGGGATCGGGCTGGCCTCGCTGGTGCCGGTGGCGGGCTTTGTGCTGATCGTTTGCGGAGAAACGATCCGCAGCGTGCGCTATGCCAGGCTGAAGATGCAGATGGCGCGGGAACATGGCGGCGGGGTGCCGATAGCGACGCCGCCCGGCCCAGCGTGGAAATGGCTGGTGCTGAGTCAGGTGGGGATGTGGTGCGCCTTTGTCTCGATGGTGATTTTCAGCATCATTCTGATCGACCATGTGGCTGACCGTATGTTTGGGATCACGATGCTGGTTTCTATCGCGACGCGCGCGGCGCTGCCGCTGGACAACTTCACGCACGAAAAATGATCCACGTGATTGGTCTTCGGAGAGCTCGGGCGCGGGATTTCCGATTAGCGGCTTCCGAGTACCACGCGTCCGTTGAGCGGCTGTATGGGGCGAATGTCGTGCGGATACAGCCTGGCGAAGGCCGCGATTTGCGCTGGTGAGATCTCGACAGGAGTTTTCAACACAATCCAGGTGACGCCCTCGGTGCAAGGGGGAGCCGTCAACGAGCCGGTGTAGGTGTAATACGCGAGGTCGCTGGGCAGCAGCGCGGCGGGATTGACCTCAACTCCGGGGACCTCCTCTTCTTTGCCGGCGGCTTCGGGCATGTGTTCCCAAATTTGCTGCATGGTTGGGTTCGCGCGGCCTGTCTTGAGAAGGACGGCGACGCCGGCCAGCTTGCCGTCAGTGGATTCGTGAATCAGGTGAAGGACCATAGCGTACGGTTTGCCGCGAACATACTCTTCGCTGGGACGATGGAAGTGGAATTGCGTGAGGTGGTAGCGCGCGTCCCCCGCGATGAGGAAATTTCCGCTCCCGGGAGCGTCGTGGTAATTCACACGGATCGTATAACCGTTGTTGATGAGGTACTGGAGCGGGCCAGTTTTGTATTCAAAGCGCAGAGGCGGGAGGTTTGCGCTCTGCACGTCGCGGATGTCGATGGGGGACTGCTGCTTTCCGGTGTTGCAGGCGGCGTAGTCGGGATCGAGGTCACTCCAGCGAGGGGCCCCGCGGGGCCCCTCGTAGGTCCATGGCGTCTTCCACTGAGCTCGAGAGTTGGCGGGCAACATCGCAGCGATGACCAGGACGAGCAGGATTCCCCAGACCGTTTTCAATGGCGCACCCGCTTCAAGCTTGTGGGATAGTCTGACGGACCCTGGGAGTGCATGCTTCGTTCGCGATCGAAGCATGGCGGTGAGACTCGCCCGATGGATGTTGACGGCGAGCCGTGTTCGGGTCTGCGTTCGATGCTGCGGTGAACGGATTGCAGGCAGAATGGGTGGGCAGAATTTGTGACAAGCGGTTATGGGAGCCGGACGCGGCGGCGTGCTATATTTTGCGGACCTTCGCTCCAAAAGGATTCGCACCATGAAGAGAATTGTGTTTCTGCTGTTTCTGAGTCTTTCGGCCGGCGCTTTTGCGCAGAGTAAGACACCACCGACGACGCTGCGCGGCGTTTTGCTGGAGCAGCTGCACACCACGCACGATGAAGAAGACTGGTTTGTCCCGGCGCAGATCGCGGTGGCGGGGCTGACGGCGGAGCAGGCGAAATGGATGCCGCCGGGCGGCGGGCACTCCGTAGGCCAGCTGGCGTATCACATCTGGTACTGGGACAACCGTTCGCTGCAGCAGTTCAAGGGCGAGAAGCCGGCGCCGTTCGACGGAAACAACAACGAAACGTTCACCGACTTCAACGCGGCGCAGTGGGACGATCTGCAGAAGAAGCTGGACCAGGTGCTGACGGACTGGGAAAAGGCGGTGGAGGGCGCGGACGATGCGAAGCTGGCGGCGAATGCATCGCTGATTGCGCATGTGGGAGCGCACAACGCCTACCATCTTGGGCAGATCCTTTACGTGCGCAAGCTCGAGGGGGCGTGGGACCCGAGCAAGGGCGTGAAATAACAGACTNNTGGTTTTGGGGCGCGGCGCAATCCGTTCGTGTGGGCGCGGTCGTATATCTGACAGTATGCGACCGCGCTCCATCCTTATCGCCGTGCTGCTCACGTTGTTCCTGGCCGGGCTGGCCCTGGCTGAGGAGCAGGAACCACAGCTCTCGTGGCAACCGTGGTCCGACGGAGTGTTTGCGCAGGCGCGGGCGGAGCACAAGTTCGTGCTGCTGGATCTGGAGGCGGTTTGGTGCCACTGGTGTCACGTGATGGACGACGTGACGTACAAGGACCCCATCGTGGTGCGGCTGCTGCGCGAACACTATTTGCTAGTCAAAGTCGATCAGGATTCGCGACCCGATATTTCGAATCGCTACCAGGATTATGGCTGGCCGGCGACGGTGGTGTTTGCGGGGGATGGGTCGGAGATCGTCAAGCGGCAGGGATATATTCCGCCGCGGCCGATGTCGTCGATGCTGCAGGCGATCATCGACGATCCGTCGCCGGGACCGAGCGTGGTGAAGGAAGCGGCGTTTCACCCGGCGACGACGTCGGCGATCCCGGCGGCGCTGCTGGAACGCGTGCGCGGTGGATACGAGAAGCAATATGACGTGGCCGCCGCCGGATGGGGCTTTGGACACAAGTATCTCGATGGCGACTCGTTGGAGTATGCGATGCGACTGGGTGCGCGCGGGAATACTGTCCTGGCGAAGCGCGCCGCCGATACGCTGCACGATGCGACGGCGCTGATCGACCCGGTGTGGGGCGGGATGTATCAGTATTCGGTGGATGGGGTGTGGACGGAGCCGCATTTTGAGAAGCTGATTTCGATTCAGGCCGTGGCGTTGCGGGAATACTCGCTGGCTTATGCGCAAACGCAGAAGCGCGAAGATCTGAACGCGGCGGAATCTGTGCATCGCTACGTGACGAATTTTTTGACGTCGCCTGCTACCGGTGCGTTCTATGTTTCGCAGGACGCCGATCTGCACGACGGGCAGGAGAACGAACCGTATTTCAAGCTGTCGGATGGCGATCGACGGAAGCAGGGGATTCCGCGCATCGATCAGCACGTTTATGCGCGAGAAAATGGGTGGATGATTGGATCGCTGTGCGTGTATTACGCGGCTTCGGGCGATGGTACGGCTTTGGCGCAGGCGCAGCGCGCGGCGCGATGGATGGCGGCTCACCGCAGCTTGCCTGGCGGCGGATTTCGTCACGGTG
Organism: Acidobacterium sp.; assembly: GCA_003152415.1. GTDB lineage: Bacteria > Acidobacteriota > Terriglobia > Terriglobales > Acidobacteriaceae > Palsa-343. The sequence continues at coordinate 11,420 of PMAD01000206.1, read as the reverse complement.
AGGCCGATCCCGCTGGGCCGTATCTGGGCGACACGCTGGCGATGGGGCAGGCATTCCTGGAGCTTTACAGCGTGACGGGGGACCGCGACGACCTGCGCGCCGCTATGGGTGCGGGCGGGTTTATCGCGGCGCATTTCGCTCCGGCTGCGCGCGGCACCGGATTTGTTACTTCGGCGACGGCGACGGACGCGGCGTTTCGGCCGCACCCGGACCGCGACGAGAACATCGCGCTGGTGCGATTTGCCAGCATGCTGGCGCTGGCCAGCGGGGAGGAACGCTTCCGCGCGATGGGGCTGGAGGCGATGCGGTACCTGGCGGCGGAGTCGGTGGCGACTGAGCCGCTGTCGGCGGGGATCCTGCTGGCGAACGAGGATGCTTCGGAGGCTCCGATTCACGTGACGGTAGTTGGAACTGCGTCGAGCCGGGAGAGCGTGGCATTGCATGACGCTGCGCTGCGGTCGATTGCCTCGCATGAACTGATTGAGATTCGGGACCCGGCGGATCGCTCACCGGTACCGACGAATGTCACCTACCCACAGCTCAATCGCCCAGCGCTGTTCCTGTGCACGGCGACGGCGTGCTCGTCGCCGGTGTTCGATGCGGATCAGGTGCGGGGAAAGATCATGCGAGCGCAGTTGCGGTCGGCGCGGTAGACGCTACTGCTACTGGGCAGGAGTGGGCGCGGCCGTCAGTGGGGCGTCATAAGCGGCGGCTGCGATTGCGCCGAGTGCTTCTCCGGCAATCTTCTGGGTTGCGTCCGGGTCGTCGAGCGATACGGAAACCATGTTGACGTAGAGAGCGAGGATGAGGTGCTGGCCGCTGGCTGTATCCATGTAACCGGCGAGGCCCTTTCCGGTTACGGTCAATCTTTTGTTCAACGCGTCGTAGACGGAGAAGGTGCCGGTTTTGGCGTGCACGTGGCCGGCGGCGGGGGAAGCGACCTGAATTTTGGCCAGCGTGCCATCTTTGCCGAGGATGGGGAGCGAGCGATAGAAGAGGTCGAAGTCTTTCTGCGTGGACATGTAGCGCAGGTAGTGGACCATGAAGTCGGGCGAGAAGAAAGCATCGCCGCCGGCTCCATCGCTTTGCGCCGCCCCGGTTAAGTCGAGGCCCGCTTTGGTGAGAAAGGCACGCTCCTGATCGAAGCCGGCCTGCTTGATCTGCGTATCTTTGTGGGCGACGAGCGCGCCGAGCAGATAAGGGGTGGTCGAGGCGTGAAGATTCTGGCTGACCTTGAGCGTTACCTTCACCTCCTCACGAAAAGGGGGCGAGACGTGTTCGGCGACGAGCTTGTCGGCCGTGTCGTTCGCCGCGAGCGCCTTGAAATCGATGGAATCCGCGGGAGCCGCGAGGGTGCAACGCACACCCTGCTCGCGCAGTGCCTCCATCAGGAGGGTTGCGGCGTATCGGCTGGGCTCGGGAACCGCGTAAGAAGCCATGGTCGGTTTTGCATCCAGAGCCATGCTGCCGGTGAGGGTCACGCGGCGCGATCCGTCCGGGTTGAGACGCTCTTCGTCGTAACCGAGGGTTGTTTTTGAGCCAGCCTTACCGGTTTTGGCATGATTCACGAAGGTGACGTAGCTGGTTTGCGGGGCAATCTTCCATTGCACCGGAGCGTCTTCGGATGCACCGGGACTGACGACGACGTCGATGAGATTGTCGTTGACCACGATCGGCGAAATCGCGACGCCAGTTCCCAGTTCACGCTCGCCTTCTGGAAACAGGGTGTTATCGACCAGCAGCCTTCCCTCGACGCGTTTGATTCCTTTGGCGGCGATCTGCTGCGCGAACTCGTGGATGACGAGAAGAGGATCTCCGGGCAGTCCGTGACTGTCCGGGCCGCCGTAGGAATGGTCTTCATTTTCGAAGGCAAGCGTGCCATCGGGCTGGATGCGATTGGAGAGATCGGGATCTCCGCTGGCGACGAGCACGAGATCGCCTTTCAACACGCCGTTTTTCTGGATGGGTCCGGTTCGGTAGATCCTGGTATGAAAGCGATAGTCCGGCCCGAGGAGTTCGAGAGCCGTGCCTTCGCTGAGCAGCTTCGTGGTGGAACCGGGAACGAAAAGCTCCTGCGGATTCAGCTGGTAGAGCACATCGCCGGTATCTTCTGCGATGAACTCAATCCCGAAGCGGGAGTGGGCGAACTCGGGACGAGCCATGATGTTCTGGATGCGCTGCGGCAGAGACGCATCGGATTGGGCGGATGCGGGAGTTCCACGAACGGCAACGGAACAGGAACAGGAACAAAATACGAGCAGCGTTGTGCGGAAGGCGAGTTTGGCAATCATGTAATCGTCCCCGGATTGATTGTGAGCGGCGGCTGCTGTTGCTCAGGAGAGGACCGGAACCGCACTCCCCGAGCACGCGAGATCAAAGTATCACGCCACCGCGTGCGACTCGTCCGTTCGGGATCCGCGGGGCCATGGACCGATTGCGGCGACTTCCCATTCCGGGAGGGCCGGTACGTGAGTGACCCGATGGTGGGAGCAGCCCCGGCTTGCCAAGTTGGCAGGATGTCGTTAGCATCCAGTCAAGAGACCGGCCTGCAAAGCAGGTGAGGGCGGTCAACGCTGGTTGAACCTACATTCATAGAACAGGGAGCTCGACTCGACAAATCGGCTCGGTGTGCAGTGTCCGCCAGTTCGGAATGCCTAAAGAGCCGCGGAGAGTTCCCACCGTCTCAGGACGGGTTCACCGGCGCATCGCCCCACGGCCCAGCGGGCCGGTACCTTACCCCTTCCACGCCACGACGAGCGTGCCGCAGTATTCGCAGTTCCCCCTCCCCATCGGTGCTAACTTTTTGCTCTTCCGTTGACGAGTGCATCCTCTTCTCTTCCATTTCGGCCACGCAGCGATTCCGACCTATGGCGTTTGCACGGCGCTGGGTTTGCTGGCGGCGCTGATTCTTTCGGTGCGGACGGCGAAGGGGATGGGGCTGAAATCGGACAAAGTGTGGAACCTGGAGCTGGTGGCGATTCTGACCGCGATCATTACGGCGCGGCTGCTGCTGGTTTTCGGGCACCCGTGGCTCTATCACGCGCATCCGTTCTGGTTCCTGGGGCTGATCGCGCTGCCGAATGTCTGGTATTCGCTGGGCGGCGCCGCGATCGGAATGCTGGTTGCGGTGCAGTATTCGATGGCCGAGCGCCTGCCGCTGCTGAGGACGATGGATGCGCTGGCTCCGTCGGCGGCACTGGCATTTTGCATCAACCGCATTGGAGCTTTCTGTGCCGGAGCGGCGTGGGGCACGCGGACGGGGCTGCCGTGGGGCGTGACCTATCGGAGCGCGGTGGCGTACCTGTGGTATCGCGTGCCGCTGGGGGTGAGGCTGCAACCGGTGCAGCTGTATGACGCGGCGGCTTCTCTGGGGATTCTGGTGCTGCTGCTGTGGATGGTGAGCAGGCGCGCGGCGGTACGGAACGGCGAGATCGCAGGAACCTGGCTGTTTCTGTACGGGCTGTGCCGGTATTTCGTCGAGTTTCTGCGCGGGGATGCAGCGCGGCAGCCGCTGCTGAACGGCGCGGTGACACTGGCGCAGGTGATGGCGGTGGCGGGGGTTATCCTGGGTGGAGTGCTGTGGCTGATAAGCACACCGGAGCCGGAGCCGATGGAGGAGGAGCCAGAGCGGTATTGAGATTTTGGCGGCGGCGCCTGCCTCATTCTCAGAGATTGTCCCGAACCGGCGCAGGTATTGTTTTATCGCTTTCCGATATCAGTGAGTGGCGGCCAGCAATAGCAGCGCTGGAGTCAGGGATGTTTCTTCCTGTCGTGTTCAAAGATCTCGTTCGCCAGCTCTCGGACCTTTCTTTTTGCCTCCGCCAATACTCGCCGCCCTGCGCTGGTCCCGTAGTAAACCTTGCGCCGCCGCCCGTTGATCCAGGCAAAGCTGGAGCGCACCAAGCCGCGAGACTCCATACCGTGCAACAGCGGATAGATGGTTCCAGGCCCGATCCGGTAGCCATGGCGCCGCAGTTCCTGAATTATACCGAGGCCGAAGATTCCCTCCTCGCAGGCATGGTGCAGGACATGAATGCGAATGAGACCGGAGTAGAGATCTTTGATCCCCTTGCCTGGTGGTTTCATGACGCGATTGTAAAACGAGCGTGATTCTTCCGAGGCGAGGCTCGTGGTATCTTTGTCGCTAACCGATAGGATGGATTTATCGGCGACCGCAGAGGCGAGCACTCATGCAGATGACATGGCGCGAAATCGTGACGGCGGTTCACGGCATGCTGTTTGGCGGGTTCTTCCTGATGGCGTGTTTCGGCGTTTTGGTTCTGCTGCATCGATCTCTCGCCGCGCACGGCGGTTCGGAGGTGAAGGAGCACGGCCGCCGGCGGGAGCGCATTTTTCTCATTTTGATGGTGCTGCTGGGATGGGCGGCTGTTCTGTCAGGAGCCTACGTTGTCTATCCGTGGTATCGCGCGGCGGTTCCGCCGGGAGTGACGAATCTGGAAATGTATCCGCAACGCCTGCTGATGTCCGATCCGCACACGGCGGGCTGGCACACACTGGGCATGGAGTGGAAAGAGCATGTGGCATGGATGGCTCCCATGCTGATGACGATGGTGGCCTGGGTGATGATGAAGTACGAAGACGGCAGCGAGGAGCACCGGCGCCTGAGGGCCATGGTGGGCGGATTCGCGCTCGCGGCGTTTCTGGCGGGCGGCGTGGCGGCGGAATTCGGGGCTTGGATCAACAAGAAGGCTCCGGTTACGGGTGGTCGTGTGATCACACTTAGTCAGGACGGGAAATGAGCTCTCCGCGCGAGGCAGTTGCGAACGGTGCGGCGGGAGCGGCAGTGCTGGCGGCCAGCCTGGGTTGTTTTGCGCTCGGCGTCCTGGCCGTGGCTGGAGATGGTTGGAAAGCGGTGGCGGGGCTGCTGACGTTTTATCGACCGACCGGCCCGCTCTCCGGGGTGAGCACGGTGGCTATCCTGGTGTGGCTGGCCACTTGGTTTACGGGGAACCGTTTATGGCGAGGAAAGACGGTCGCCCTTGGGAAAGTGAGTGTCGCGGCGTTTGTCCTGCTGGCGCTCGGGCTGTTACTGACGTTTCCACCTTTTGAAGACTTGCTGCTGGGAAAGTAAACCCGCCTCGATGGCGGCCGCAGAGATTTATTCAGAGCTGACCGGGATCAACAATGAAGCTCGATTGGAAGCGTTACGCCTGTGTTTGCGCGGTGCTCCTGCTGGCGTGCGCGGCGATGCCTGCGTGGGCGCAGGGACCTCCCTATCAAACCGACGATCCGGTGCCGGTAGATCTGCATCACTTCGAGTTCTATATTTTTGGGTCGGCGGACGGGACACCGGTGGAGATGGATTCGACGGGGCCGGCGTTCGAGTTCAACTGGGGGGCGATTCCGCGGGTGCAGCTGCACGCGATTCTGCCGTGGGGCGTGGTTGCGCCGTCGAACAATCCTGTCTATCTGCCGGGCGGGACCGGTCCGACGGAGTTTGGGCTGACGGATACGGAACTGGGCGCGAAGATCGCGTACATCAAGGAGGGCAAATACGTACCGCAGATTGGCACCTTCACGATGTTTGAGATGCCGACGGGAAGTTACGACAAAGGGCTGGGCGTTGGGAAGGTGTGGTACCGGCTCCCGGTGTGGCTGCAGAAGAATTTCGGAAGCTGGTTGTTGGATGGGGGCGCGGGCGAAACCGTGGTTCCGCAGACCGGCTACCATAACTTTCCTTATGGCGGATTTCTGCTGAAATACACGTTTGGCGAACGCCTGGAATTTGGCGGCGAAGTATTTGCGCACGGCGGGGAAGGAATCGCTGCGCCGCAGACGCAGGCATCGACGCTGATCGATATGGGTGGGGTCTACCACTTCAAGCACAACGCTAACGAGCAGTTTTTGTTCTGCTACGGACATTCGGTGGCCGGGCAAACGGAGAACTACGCGTACGTGGGCATGTACTGGACGTGGGGAAAAGACAAGGACGGCGGCAAGAGTGGGGACGATAAGGGCGACAATGGTGTGAACGGGCTGCTGAGTTGGACGCTCGCAGGCCGCTGAGTTCGCCAGACGAATGCTGAACGCTCTCGGATCCGATTTTTTCTTCGCTTTGCGGCAACTGCGGCGGTCGCCGGGATTTGCGATCACCGCGATTGTGACGCTGGCGCTGGGGATTGGCGCGACGACCGCGGTATACAGCCTGGTGGATGGCGTGCTGCTGCGGCCCTTTCCTTTGCCGCATGCGGAGCAGCTGATGGCGGTGCACACTGTTGTGCGTGGGCCGGGCGGCCAGCCGTGGCTGAGCGACACTTCGTGGCCCGATTATCTCGACTGGCGGGGGCGCAACCATACCTTCAGCGGGCTTGCCGCCGTCAACACCGACAATCGGCTGGTGAGTCGCGCGAACGGCGCTAGCGGGGCGGTTGTCGGAATGAATCGCGTTTCGGCGAATTATTTCGATGTCTTGGGCGTGCAGCCGATCATGGGGCGAAACTTTGCGACGACAGACGAGCAGGCGGGCTATCACGTCGCGATCCTCGGCTATGGATTCTGGCAGCGCGTCTTTGGTGGCGATCTGCATGTCGTCGGGCAAACGGTCCTGATCAGCGACGAATCGTACACGGTGATCGGCGTGATGCCGCAGCAATTCATTGAGCCGCTCGATGAGACGGCCGAGGTGTGGTGCAACATTGCGTTTCTGCTGGAAGGCTCGATGCCGCGGGCAAAAGCGCGAGACAGCGGAGTCGTGGAGATCATCGGGCGGCTCAAGCCGGGAGTGACCACGGACCAGGCGCAGGCGGACCTGAGCGCAATTCAGGCGGCGCTGGCACAGAACTACCGCGAGATCCATTATCAGAATGCCGTAACGGTGCGTTCGCAGCTGGCGGATGTCTCGGGCGACGTACGCGTGCCGCTGTATGTGCTGCTGGCTGCTGTGCTGGCCGTTCTCCTGATCGTCTGCACAAACGTGGCGGGACTGATCCTGATGCGCGCGATGCAGCGCAGCGGCGAGGTGGCGCTGCGGACCGCCCTCGGCGCTTCCCAGTGGCGCGTGTGGCGGCAGTTGCTCATCGAATCGCTGCTGCTCGGAGGAGGAGGCGGCTCCCTAGGGGCGGGGCTGGCATGGGCCCTGCTCCGGCTCGCGCTGCCCATGGTTCCCGACGATATTCCGCGGATTCATGAAATCGGATTGAGCTGGCGCGTGTTGTGTTTTGCGGCGGCCATTTCGCTGCTGTGCGCAATGATCAGCGCGGTATTGCCGGCGTGGAAGCTGACGCGGGTTGCGCCCATCGACGCCCTCCGGGAACAGGGACGGCATGCCACGGCGGGTCGACGAGCAGGTTGGGTCCAAAACACGCTGGTGGTGGTGCAGACGACGCTCGGTGTCGCGCTGCTGATCGGCTCGGGTTTTTTGATTCGCGGATTCGTCAACCTGCGGAACGTGAACACCGGATTCCAGCCGGATCATCTGGTTTCGTTCATGCTGCCGCTGACGGAAACGCGCTACCCGCATACGACCAGAGCGCTCTTCTATCACGCACTGATTCCAAAGCTGGTCGCGATCCCCGGCGTGCGCAGCGCATCGGGTGGCTATCCGGCGCCGCTGCAGGGCTGGTACGCCGGTGCGAATGTCGAGATCGACGGCCGGACGAACGCGCCGGATCACCAGCTGAACACGCTGGTAGGCGTGGCCGAGCCTGGCTTCTTTGAAACTTTGGGTGTGCCGGTGGTGCGCGGACGTCTGTTCACGGCTGCGGACGACGATGCACGCGCGCCGCTGGTGACGGTGGTGAATCAGGCTTTCGCAAAGCGATATTTTCCAGGCGCGGATCCTGTGGGACATCTCATTCGCCCGGACATTCGGGATTTGCGCAACCAGGCGAAGGACCTCGATCCGCTGGCCGACGAGCAGCGCGAGATCGTGGGTGTGATCGCGGATACGCGGCAGGACTCGCTGACCGATCCGCCTCAGCCGTTTGCGGTGTTCCCGTTTGCGCAGGCTTCGGAACTCATGCGCCCGAGGCTGGTGATGCGCGTGAGCGGCGATCCGATGCAGTACATCAAGGCCAGCGCGGCCGCGGTCGCGTCGATCGATCCGACGATCTTTCTGCTGAATCCCGGCAGCATGGATCTTCACCTGGCGCAGGTGACCGGCACACAGCGTTTTGAGACCCTGCTGATTTCCAGCTTCTCGGGCATCGCCCTCTTCCTTACAGGACTCGGTCTCTACTCAATGCTGGCGACCATGGTCACAACGCGCACGCGCGAGATCGGCGTGCGCATGGCGATTGGCGCCGCCCGCAGCGACGTTGCCCGGATCATCCTGGCTCGCGCCGTGGCATTGCTCGTGGTTGGAGTTGGTGCCGGCGCCATCGTCACAGCCATTGCCTTGCGCGTCGTGAACAGCGACTACTGGTCGCACGAGCTGCTGTTTGGCGTCTCGTGGAGCGATCCCGGGATCCTCACGCCCATCGCAGCGGTCTTTGGCTTGGTCGCGCTGTGCGGATGCCTGCTGCCCACCTGGCGTGCGACGCGGATCGACCCGGCACGTGCGCTGCGGGATGAGTAACTGGGGGACGGAACGGTGGCGTGGGCGAGATGACCCTTGTCACCTCGCAGGAAAAGTGTGATCGCCGGGGCTTGTTGGGCTGCATATACTGATCGCAATGAAATGGCGGCTGCATGTTTATTCACTGCTGATGATGGCTTCTTTGTCGTTGCTGGCGCAGTTGCCCCCCCAGCCGGTTTTTCTGTGGCCGCAGGGCGCGCCGGACGCGCTGGGCGAGAGCGAGGCTGACAAGCCGCGGCTCTATCCGTATCTCCCGGCGACGCGCTCGACGAGTACGGCCGTGCTGGTGATTCCAGGCGGGGGCTATCAACATGTGGCGATCGGGCACGAGGGTGTGCAGATTGCCGCGTGGCTGAACGCGCAGGGGATTCCAGCATTTGTGCTGGATTATCGGGTCGCGCCTTACCACTACCCCGTGCCGATCGAGGACGGGCAGCGGGCAATGCGGCTGATTCGCGCGCACGCGGCGGAGTACGGGATCGATCCGCATCGGCTGGGTGTGTGGGGATTCTCGGCGGGCGGGCATCTGGCGTCGACGCTGGGAACGCATTGCGATGCGGACGCGGTTCCGGTGAAGACGCCCGACCCAGCGGATGCGGAAAGTTGCCGACCGGATTTCATGGTGCTGGCGTATCCGGTGATCAGCATGGAGCTGCCGGAGGCGCATGCCGGGTCGCGGATGAACCTGCTGGGGCCGGTGGTGGATCCGGCGCTGGAGAGGCGCTATTCCAATCAATTGGCAGTGACGGCGGAGACGCCGGGGACGTTTTTGTTCGCGACGACGAATGACCCGACGGTCCCGGTGGCGAACAGCGAGGATTTTTATCGAGCGCTGCAATCGGCGCATGTACCAGCGGAGCTGCATATCTACGATTTCGCCAATCACGGTTGCGGGTTGTGCGGGTCGTTTGTGCCGCTTTCGACATGGCCCACGCTGCTACGGAACTGGCTGGTGCAGCGGGGGTGGGTTCCCTCGACAGCGCCGCCTCCACCGCCTCCGGCGCCGAATCTGCCGAGCTGGATTCCGGGGTTGAACGGGCCGGGCAAGCCCACGGGTCAATCGTAACCATGACGATTACCTATACGGTTCCTGAAGAAGCGGCGAAGCAGCGTCTGGACGCGTGGCTGACCGGACAGATGAGCGGGGTAAGCCGGGAGCGCGTGCAGATGCTGCTGGAGCAGGGCAAGGTTCGCATTGCGGGCACGACGCCGCGCGCGTCGTATCGATTGCGGGGCGGGGAAGCCGTGGAGGTGCTGGGCGATCCGACGCCGAAGCCGCTGAAGGCTGTTGCTGAGGACATTCCACTACAGATTGTTTATGAGGATGAGGAGCTTTCGGTGATCGACAAGCCCGCGGGGATGACGGTGCATGCCGGGGCGGGCGCGGTGGAAGGCGAAGGCGGCACTCTGGTGAATGCGCTGCTGCACCGGTACCAGACGCTTTCTTTGGTGGGCGGCGATCAGCGACCGGGGATCGTGCATCGGCTGGACAAGCAGACGAGCGGGCTGATCATCGTGGCGCGCAACGATACGGCGCATGCGCGGCTGGCGGAGATGTTCGCGCAGCGGAAAATGCGCAAGACGTACGTCGCGCTGGTACACGGACATCTGAAGCAGGATCGCGGGACGATTGACGCACCGATTGCGCGGGACCTGCTGCGGCGCACACGGATGACCACGCGGCGGCCGGGGGGGCGGACGGCGGTTTCGCACTACACGGTGATGCGGAGGATCAGTTCGCGCTTTGGGCAGTACACGCTGGTTTCGGTGCGCATCGAGACGGGACGCACACACCAGATCCGCGTGCACCTGGCGTCGCTGGGGCATCCTATGGTCGGCGACACTCTGTACGGAGCTCCGGCGCGGCTGACGGTGATGCCTTCAAGGCAGAGAACGTATCCGGAACCGGATTGCCTGACGCTGGAGCGGAATTTCCTGCACGCGGCGGAGCTGGAATTCGCCCATCCGCGGACAGGTGAGACGGTGCATCTGACGTCGCCCTTGCCCCAAGAGCTGGAGACGGTACTGCGGGAGATTGAGTCAGGGCAGGTTAACTACAGGGAATAGGGAACAGGGAACAGACGAGGGCGAGTCGCTTCGTTCCGGCTTATTCTATGCGGAAAGTGCCGTGCGGACTGGTTCGAGGCTTGATACCTTGACGGTCTACAACTCGTAGTGTAGATAATCATAGTATGGCGAAACCGAACGATCTGGTGCAGGGCACGCTCGATCTTCTGATCCTGCGAACGATAGCGCCCGAGCCGATGCACGGCTGGGCGATCGCGAGACGCATCCAGCAAATTTCGCATGAGGTGCTGCAGGTGCAGCAGGGATCGCTGTACCCGGCGCTGCACCGGCTGGAACAGCAGGGATGGATTCGCGCGAAGTGGGCGGAGAGCGAAACGGGGCGGCAGGCGAAGTTCTACGCGCTGACAGCGGCGGGGAAAAAGCAGCTGGAAGAGGAGACGGCGAACTGGAACCGGCTGTCGGCGGCGATTGATCTGGTGATTGCGGGAGCCTAACCAGGACCCAGCGTTCAGCGTTCAGACCTCGGGAGATAGTCGATGCGGTGGGTGGAAAAGATACGGATGCGGTATCAAATGTTGCTGCATCGCGGCCGGGAGGCTGGACGGCTGGAATCGGAGCTGGAGTTTCATCTGGAGCAGCAGATCGCGGAGAACCAGGCAGCGGGGATGAGCGCGGAAGAGGCGCGGCAGGCGGCGCTGCGGAGCTTTGGGAATCCGACGGTGCTGCGCGAGCAGGCGCGGGAGACGTGGGGCTGGAACGGTGTGGAGGCGCTGGGGCGCGATGCGCGGATTGGAACGCGGACGCTGCTGCGCTCGCCCGGCTTCGCGCTGACCGCGATTCTGGTAATGGCGCTGGG
>PMAD01000131.1 GCA_003152415.1 Acidobacterium sp. | reverse complement strand
TCCAGCACTCCCGCCAGAAACGCCGGCTGATTCGCCACCATCCCGACCGGCCGCCCATTCATCCGCGCAAATCCCACCACGATGTTCTTCGCGAAGTGCTCGTGCACTTCGAAGAAATATCCATCGTCCACAATCCGCGTAATCACATCCTTGATGTCATACGGCTGGCTCGACTCCGAGGGCACCAGCTTGTCCAGCTCACGATCCGCGCGATCCACCGGGTCCGTACACTCTTTCCGCGGCGGATCGTCCAGGTTGTTCGATGGCAAAAAGCTCAGCAGCTCCCGCACCATCGCCAGGCACTCCGCGTCGTCGTGCGCCTCAAAATGAGCCACGCCCGAAATCTCGTTGTGCGTCGCCGCCCCGCCCAGCGCCTCTTTCGTCACTTCCTCGTGCGTCACCGTCTTGATCACGTCCGGCCCGGTGACGAACATGTACGACGTCTTGTCTACCATCAAAATAAAATCCGTAATCGCCGGCGAATACACCGCTCCGCCCGCGCACGGCCCCAGGATCGCCGAAATCTGCGGCACCACTCCGCTCGCCATCGTGTTGCGCAGAAAAATATCCGCGTACCCGGCCAGCGATACCACCCCTTCCTGAATCCGCGCCCCGCCCGAGTCGTTCAGCCCGATCACCGGCGCGCCCACCTTCAGCGCCGTATCCATCAGCTTCACAATCTTCGCTGCATTCGCCTCTGACAGCGACCCGCCAAACACCGTGAAGTCCTGCGCGAACACAAACACCGTCCGCCCATCGATGCGCCCGTACCNNACCCCGTCACGATCCCATCGCCGGGATAGCGCTTGTCTTCCATCCCAAAATCCGTCGCGCGATGCGTGACGAACCGGTCCGTCTCCTCGAACGTCCCATCGTCCAGCAGCAGCGCGATCCGCTCCCGCGCGTTCAGCTTCCCTTCNNTTCATCGATGGGGATTATACCGGCCACACAAACGCCCGGCGGCAGGGTGGGGTTGTTGCTGTTCGCCACGTGCCCTGGCTCTCGATTCTGAGATCCGGGAGTCGCGCGAGGCCAGGGCCCCCAATCCCCACCACCGGTGGCCATTGAGCTCCATAATCGCCGAAAATTCCTTCCTGCAAGAAACCGCCAGCACGCCTATTCCCCCCAGACCGCATCTATATCTATGCTGAGCCAGACTCCAGTCACGACTACGGCAGTTCCCTCAGCGCGCCTGGCCTTGNNAATCTGCCTTCCATCTTTTGAGATCATCGAGGACCTCCAGTGCCGCTGGGACAAAAGTTTTTCGCCGTCCTTCTCGCCATCGCCGTGGGCGCAGGCGTCTTCACCTGGCAACATCGCCGCGCCGCCCAATCCACAAACGCCGCCGTCTTGTCCTTCGACCCCTCCGCCGCGCAGCAAATCGATCCCGGCCTCGTCCAGGCAGCGCAGCCCGCCGTTGCCCTCGCCCAGTCCATCCTCACCGATCCGGTCGTCGCCACCCTGTCCAAACCTGCGTTTCTCTCCTCCTCCGACATGAACAACCGCGTCGGCGAATTTCGCTCCCGCCTCGCACTCTCCGAGCCTTCCCCCAAAACGCTCCGCGTACGGTTCATTGACGCCGACCCCGCAAGATCCGCGGCCGCTGCGAACGCCGTCGCGAGCATTCTTGCCGCGTGGACGCCNNCCGCAAGACAAACCCCCGCCACGCACACCATGGCTATGAACCCGCCTCGCACACCCAGGCGAAACAACAGCAGCTCCTCAACACCCGAATCCGAGCGGCGGAGAATCGTCTCGACGATCTGCGCCTCCAGTTCTCCGCCAATTCTCCCGGCGCGAAAGCCAGGCTCGACGAAATCCATCAGGCTCTGGTTTCCATCGTGCCGGCAGGCGCACCCCGGCAGTCCGCGCGCGCGCAAATCAAAACTGGGGGAACCAGCGCCAGGCAACTGCGTGAAGAGCGCGAAGAGTTGACGCACGCAATCGCCATCGTCGAAAAACAGCGCCACGCNNGGCGCATCCGCTGCGCCGGCGCCCTCCTCTGGAGTATCCGAGTCGAATCTGCCCGCGCCTTCTTCTCAGCAGCCGCCCGCAACAAGCCCCGTCGACGCGCAATCCTCGCCGCATCTGCTCACGCTCGTGGAGCCGGCCAACGCCGCCCCGCACACGCCGCTCTTGCCCGCCGCCGTCGCCGGTCTTCTCTGCTTCCTGGTTTATCTAATCGGCGCCGCAATCCGCTTTCGTCCTTCCCGCGAGGAAGCGGCCTACGAAAATCCCGGCCGGCCCACCGGTTTCCGAATGATTACCCCCAACGAACCCGTCGCCCGCGCCGCTCAACCGGAGAGCCCCAGCGACGCGANNCGGCTGGCCCGGGTCTCGATCTTGAGACCCGGGAATCGCGCCGAGCCCGCCGCATTTTCTGATCGCCGGGTGCCCCATTTCTGCCTGACTTTGGCAGATGTGGGATAGCACGAAGCGCGCGTCTGTTTCCGATCGCTGAACGCTGTCCCAAAAATTCCGAGCGCTCCGCCGTCCCCCGCGTCTTTCTCCACAGAAGGCCATGGCGACGATCAGAAGTTACCCGCCGAGCCCGCGATCAACTCCTGAGAGGCAAGACATGCAACCGATCCGTGACGCAGTCGCCGTGAAATCCTCCGCCCTGGTCATCATTCTCACCACCCTCGCCCTCCTCACCGCCGCCGCCCACGCCCAAAGCGAACCCGCCACCGGCCTCGCCTGTCTCATTGGAAAAACCCCCGCAAACTACCAGACCTTTTATCTCACCCACACCCACGAGCAAAACCAGTTCACTGAGATTCAGACCATCCTGCGTAACATGTTGCCGGAATCCCGCGTCAGCGGCATTTCCTCCCAGGACGCCCTTGCAATCTGCGGCAGCTCCGCCGATCTCCAGCTCGCGCAAAAAATCGTTGCCGACTTCGACCGTCCCCACAAAACCTGGCGCGTCACTTACTCCTTCACCCAGGCCGACAACGGCCGGGTGCCCCACATCCCTGCAGTTGGGGATGTGGGCACGCAGCACATCTCCCTCATCGTCGCTTCCGGAGAACGATCCGACATCAAACAGGGCAACCGTGTCCCCATCGTCACCGGCGCCACCGCCTCTGACACGCCCCAGACCACTTCCCAGATCCAGTACGTCGACGTGGGCCTCAGCGTCTACGCCAACATCGATGGAGCCGCCGACAACCTGCAACTCCACACCAAAATCGAGCAGTCCTCCATCGTCGATGAGAAGTCCGGCGTGAGCACACAGGACCCCATCATCCATCAGAGCGTTCTCGAAGTCACTGCGAAGCCCACCCCCGGCAAGCCCCTCGTCCTCGGCTCCATCGACGTCCCCGGCACCACCCACCACGAGGAAGTCGAAGTCACCGTCGAACCCGTCCCGTAAGCCCTCCAGCCCTCCCCAAAACACATCTCCCCTCGCGTAGACTTGCCTGAACCACACGCATGTCACTGTCTGCGGGCGACAAACTCGGCCCCTATGCCATCCTCGCGCCCATCGGTGCCGGCGGGATGGGCGAAGTCTTTCGCGCCCATGACCCGCGCCTCGACCGCGATGTCGCCATCAAAGTATTGCCCGCCGCTATGGCGCACGATCCCGATCGCCTCGCGCGTTTTCAGCGCGAAGCCCGCTCCGTTGCCGCGCTCAATCATCCCCACATCGTCACCATCTACTCAGTGGAAGAAGCCGCCGGCGTTCACTTCCTCACCATGGAATTCGTCACCGGCCAACAACTCGACCGCATCATCCCCGCCGAAGGTCTGCCTTTCAACCAAATCGTCGAGATCGCCAGCTCCCTGGCCGATGCGCTCGCCGCCGCGCATGACAAGGGCATCGTCCATCGCGATCTCAAGCCCGCCAACGTCATGGTCGCCTACGATGGCCGCGTCAAAGTCCTCGACTTCGGCCTCGCTAAAGATGTAACCGAAGCCGTACCCAACACCGCCACGCGCACCTCGCTCGGCAACACCCAGGCCGGGATGGTCATGGGCACGCCGGCCTACATGTCGCCCGAACAGGTTTCCGGCCGCCCCCTCGATCACCGCACCGACATCTTTTCCCTCGGCGTCGTTCTCCACGAAATGTCCACCGGCCGCCAGCCCTTCGCCGGAGCCTCGGCCGCCGAGCTGATCTCCGCGATCCTGCGCGACACGCCCGCTCCCATCACCGACCTCCGCCCCGATCTCCCCGCCGACCTCGCGCGCATCGTCCGCCGCTGCCTCGATAAAGATCCCCGCCACCGCGTGCAGACCGCGCGCGATGTGGCCAACGAATTCCGCGATCTGGCCTTCCGCGATCTGGCCCGGCAATCGCCCTCGAGAGCCCCAGCCCCGAGCACAACCTCACGCATCGCCCCCGCCGCCGACTCCGGCTCGGGACGCACCGACGAAGGCTTCTGGGTCGCCATCCTCCCCTTCAAATCCACCGGCAGCAACACCGACCTCGCCGCCCTCGCCGACGGACTCACCGAAGACATCGTCACCGGCCTCTCTCGCTTCTCCTACCTGCGCGTCATCGCCCGCAATTCCACCTCCCAGTTCGCTCAGGGCGCCGCCGACATCCGTTCCGCCGGCAAAGAACTCGGCGCGCGCTACGTCATGGAAGGCACCCTCCGCCAGGCCGGACCCAGGCTCCGCCTCGCCGTCCAGCTCGTCGACGCCGTCACCGGCGCGCATCTCTGGGCCGAGAACTACGAGCGCCCCTTCACCCCGGACGCTCTGTTCGAGCTGCAGGACGACCTCGTCTCCCGCATCGTTTCCACCGCCGCTGACACCTATGGAATCCTGCCCCGCACCATGGCCGAGATGCTGCGCACCGTCGATCCCGCATCCCTCAAGCCCTATGAAGCCGTGCTGCGCAGCTTCGCGCACTTCCAGCGCGTCAACCCCGAAGAGCATGCCGCATCCCGAGCCGCCCTCCAGCGCGCCGTCGAACAGCAACCCGGCAATGCCGATGCCTGGGCCATGTTGTCCCTCATCCTCAAAGAAGCGTTCATTCACGAATTCAACGTCGAGCCCGATTCGCTCAGCCGCTCGCTCGCCGCCGCTCTCCGCGCGGTCGAAGCGGCGCCCTCCAATCACCTCGCGTATCACGCCCTCGCCTCGGTCCAGTTCTTCCTCGGAGATCGCCCTGCCTTCCGCGTCGCCGCCGAGCGCGCCCTCGCGCTCAACCCCCTCGACGGATTCACCGTCGCCTTCCTCGGCTCCCTCATTGCCTACGACGGCGACTGGGAGCGCGGCGCGGCGCTCGCAGCCAGAGCCCGCGAACTCAATCCTCACCACCCCGGCTGGTACTGGCTGGTGGCCGGCTTCCATGCTTACCGCAACGCGGAGTACCGCCAAGCCCTCGAGTTCGCCCGCAAAATCAACATGCCCAACTTCTGGCGACGATCCGTCATCGTCGCCGCGGCCCACGGCCAGCTCGATGAGCACGACGAGGCGCGCAAAGCCCTGCAGGAGTTGCTGGCCATGAAACCGGACTACGCCGAGTTCGGCCCCCGTTTCTTTAGCCGCTGGTTCCAGCCCGAGATGGTCGAGCGCCTCACCGAAGGCCTTCGCAAAGCCGGCCTCGACATCCCTCCTCTCTCCGGAACAACAGCGTCCGCGCCTGTTTCCGGCAACTCTCCCATCGTGAAAACCGCATCCGGCGCGCTGCGCTCCGAGGAAGGATTCTGGGTCGCCGTGCTCCCGTTCAAATATGCAGGCAGCAACGCTGACCTCGCCGCCCTGGCCGATGGCCTCTCCGATGAAATCGTCACCGGCCTCTCGCGCTTCTCCTACCTGCGCGTGATCGCTCGCGGCTCGACCGCAAAATATTCCAGCGAGTCGACCGACATCCGCACCATCGGCAGAGAACTCGGCGCCCGCTACGTCATCGAAGGCACGCTGCGCCAGGCGGGAACAAAGTTGCGCCTCGCGGTGCAACTCGTCGACGCCGACACCGGCGCGCACCTGTGGGCGGAGAATTACGAACGCGCATTCAGCCCGGAAGCCGTCTTCGAGCTGCAGGACGACCTCGTTCCCCGCATTGTCTCCATGATCGCCGATACCCAGGGCGTGCTGCCGCGCAGCATGAGCCAGGCCTTGCGCAGTCTCGATCCTGAGCAATTAAGCCCCTACGAGGCCGTACTGCGCAGCTTCGGCTACTTCGAGCGGGCGACTCCGGAAGAGCTGGCCGCTGCGCTCTCGGGCCTCGAAGCGGCGGTGCGCAAGGCGCCCGCCTATGCCGACGCCTGGGCCTTGCTGTCCTACATCTCCCTCCAGGACTATGCCCAGGGATTCAACCTGCGGGCCGATTCCCTGACAGTCGGCACAACCGCCGCGCGGCGTGCCGTGGAGGCGGCGCCCTCCAACGCCATCGCCTGCGGCAGTCTGGCCGTCGCGCTCTTCTTCCAGAGGGAATTCCAGGGCTTCCGCAACGCTGCCGAGCGCGCTCTCGCTCTCAACCCCATGGTCGGCAACTCCGTTGCTTTTCTTGGCGAGCTGCTGACCTATGCGGGCGATTGGGAGCATGGTCTGGCCCTGGCTGGTCGCGCCAAACAGCTCAATCCCAGTCATCCCGGATGGTACTGGTATGCCGACTTCTACAACGCCTTCCGCCAGGGCGACGACCGCGACGCACTCGGTTTCGCGCTCAAAGTCAATATGCCCGGCCACTGGTTTTCGCACGCGGCCATCGCCGCTGCCTGCGGGCATCTCGGGGAACGCGACGTGGCCGCAAAGGCCTTCCGCGACCTGCTCAAACTCCGGCCCGATTTCGCCTCCACCGTAAGCAGGTTCCTGGAGAAGTGGTGGGAACCCGGGTACCGGGCGCGCCTGATTGAAGGTTGGCGCAAAGCCGGCCTCGAAATTTCCCCCGCTTAGAACCCGCGCCTGTCAACGCCGCCAAATCCGACCACCCCCAAACGCCCCTCAGCAAGGTTCACCCCACAGCAAGAAGCGTAAGCTCACTCCGTGTCCTGCGCGTACAACTGAATGCCCGGCTTCCACTCCTCGGTACTGTCTCTGGAACCAAAATGGCACTGCTCCCACCCCCCTGTGCCCAGGTGCCGCCAAATCCGAATGGCGAGGGTGGCTGTGTGACGGTGGTCACCTCCTGCCTGCCGACCCTCGGACATCCCTCCAACAAATCCCGGGCATCCCAATAGGTTCACGCATCCCTTTTGAACATGACGACCGCAAACCGCCTCCGAGCCCGCCCCCCACTCCTGGAAATGACGCCAGATCCTGTGCAGGATCACGACCGGAACCGAATCGCGGTCCAGGGCTTGCTGGCCGATGCCGATCGAGCTCTGGCTCTCACCGATCTGCAGGACGTTCGCGGTAACCGGGAAATCGTCGCGGATGCGATCGCCTGTGCCCGGCAGAACTACATTGACCTGGTGAGGCGCCACCGAAGGCTCAGCTTCACCAATGGCGAGCAGACAGCGATCCAGCAAACACTCGACCACCTCCGCGCGCGCCTCCGCTTCTTCGGCGCATCGGTCTAAGTCGGCCCGATCGTGTTATTCCACATATCTGTCAAGAGTGTGTGGAAAAAACCGAAGTAATGATGCATGATTCCGCGCCACTTACCCGCCAAATCACCCAATCATAATTGGCGCGATTTAGTGCTGGATTTGGTATTCTGATAATAGGGGGTAATAAACCAAAAATACCCCTGACTGATCAAACAAACCAGGGCCGCCCAGCGCGGCCTTTTCCTTTTTCGGAGGTGAACCGATGGCAAGCTTGTGCACCACGTTCCTGGCCCTGCCCTCCATCCCTCCCCGCCCCAGGTGCCAAAACGCCCTTGCAAGCGACCCCTTTTCATCGACATGCCACAGTCAAAAACGGCCCTCCCGCAAATCCCGCAGCAACAACTACTTGCCACAGTCCCATACCCAGGGGGGTGGGGCCCCTTTTTCGGATCCTCGCCCGATGCACGGCCCCTGTGATTACCATGATCGAAGTATGTCCGACGCCGTCCAGAAAAAGATCGACGCCCTCCGCGACAAGATCCGCCACCACGAGCACCTCTATTACGTCCTCGACCAGCCTTCGATCTCCGACGCCGACTTCGACGACCTCATGCGCGAGCTGCAGCGCCTCGAAGCCGACCACCCCAACCTCATCACTCCCGATTCGCCCACCCAGCGTGTCGGCGGCAAGCCCAAAGAAGGATTCGCCAAGGTCGCCCATTCGCGCCCGATGCTGTCCATCGATAACGTCACCAGCGAAGAAGAGCTCCGCGACTGGGATCGCCGTGTCCGTTCCCTCGCTGGCGACAACGCTGACATCGGTTACGTCTGCGAATACAAAATGGACGGCCTCTCCATGGCCCTCCAGTTCCACGCCGCAACCGGCGGCAGCAGCCATCTCCTGCGCGGACTCACTCGCGGCAACGGAACCATCGGCGAAGACGTCACCACCAACGTCCGCACCATTCGCTCTATCCCGCTCTCCATCACCGCAGCCAAACTCAAAAAGGCCCACGTTCCGCCCACCTTCGAAGTCCGCGGCGAAGTCGTCATGCCTCTCACCGCCTTCCGCAAAGCCAACGAAGAACGCGCAGCCCAGGGCCTCGAGCCGGCCGCCAATCCCCGCAACTACGCTGCGGGAACCATCCGCACCCTCGAGCCCAACATCGTCGCCCAGCGCCGCCTCGACTTCTACGCCTACTTCCTCCTCACCGCAGCCGGCGAAGACCTGCTTCCCGAGCAGTCCGAAGCCCTCAACGCCCTCACCGCCATCGGCTTCCGGGTCAATCCGCACCGTGAAGCCCTCACCTCCATTGAGAAAGTCCTGGCCTTCGTCGAAAAAGCCGAGAAAAATCGTGCCGATCTCGGTTACGAAATCGACGGCGTCGTCATCAAGGTCAATTCCGCCGCCGTCCAGCGCCGCCTCGGCTATACCGGCCGTGCTCCACGCTGGGCCGTCGCTTTTAAATTCACCGCTCGCGCCGACATCACCCAGGTCGAGGACATCCGCATCCAGGTCGGCCGCACCGGCAAGCTCACACCTGTCGCCGTCCTCACGCCGGTTTCCATCGGAGGCACGACTGTCAGTCGCGCCACGCTCCACAACGCTGATGAAATCGACCGCCTCGGCCTCCTCATCGGCGACTACGTCAAAGTCGAGCGCGGCGGCGACGTCATCCCCAAAGTCGTCGAAGTCGTCGAGGACAAGGACCACCCTCGCGGCCACAAAAAATTCCGCTTCCCCACCCACTGCCCGGAGTGCAACAGCGAAATCGTCCGCACCGAAGGCGAAGTCGACTACCGCTGTGTCAACGTGGACTGTCCAGCTCGCCTCACCGGAAGCCTCCTCCACTTCGCTTCCCGCGGCGTCA
>PMAD01000088.1:7384-8610 GCA_003152415.1 Acidobacterium sp. | reverse complement strand
CAGGTGCGCCAGCTTCGGAGCAGTGAAAGTGACGACGGCGTTGGCGCGGAAGGCGCCTTCGGCGGAGAACGCGCGCGAATCGGCGTCCCAGCCAGAGGGCAGATCGACAGCCACGACCGGCGTTTGGAGCGAGTTCACGCGGTCACGGAGCGCTGCGGCAACGCCTCGCAGCGGCGGATTGAATCCGGTTCCAACGATGGCGTCGACGAACAGATCAGCGGAATCGAGCACGTCGAGGACAGGAGGTGAATCGAGGGCGGTCTCATCAGGCGCGAACACCGGAGCCAGCGCCATCTCGTCGAAGGTCGTCTTCGCGTCGCCTTTCAGATCGGCNNCCACAAAGCCGTCGCCGCCGTTGTTGCCCTTGCCGCACAGAACCGTGATGTGACGGCAATCGGGAAACTCGCGCAGAACGAAGCGAGCGACCGCTGCGCCAGCGTTGTGCATCAGGTCGATCGAAGTAATGGCGAACCGCTCCGTCGTCACGCGATCGACGGTGCGCATTTCGTCCGCGGTCAGAATCTTCATCGCCACCCACGATACCAGCCGAAGACGTGATTCTTCAGCCCATGTACATGCCGCCGTTCACGTCCAGCACGTGGCCTGTGATGTAAGCGGCTTCGTCGGACGCGAGAAAGCGCACCGCGTTGGCGATGTCGGCGTCGGTTCCGGCGCGTCCGAGCGGAATATGCGCCAGCATCGCCTCGCGCTGCTTTTCGTCGAGAACAGCGGTCATGGCTGTCTCGATGTATCCGGGAGCGATGGCGTTGGCCGTGATGTTGCGCGAAG
Source organism: Acidobacterium sp. (assembly GCA_003152415.1). Taxonomy (GTDB): domain Bacteria; phylum Acidobacteriota; class Terriglobia; order Terriglobales; family Acidobacteriaceae; genus Palsa-343. The sequence continues at coordinate 7,821 of PMAD01000088.1, read as the reverse complement.
CCAGCTCGCGCGCCAGAGACTTCGTCAGTCCGATGAGCCCAGCCTTGCTGGCCGCATAGTTGGCCTGGCCCGCCTGGCCGGTTTCGCCGACCACGCTCGAGATGTTGATGATGCGACCCCAGCGCGCTTTCAGCATGGGACTGAGCAATGCCTGGGTCATCAGGAAGGTTCCGGTAAGGTTGGTCTGGATCACGTCGTCCCAGTCCGCGCGCTTCATGCGCAGCAGGAGCGTGTCGCGGGTGATGCCTGCGTTGTTCACGAGGATTTCGATGCTGCCGAAATGAGCGACAGCCGTTTTGGCGCAGGCTTTGATCGACTCTTCGCTCGCGATGTCGAGGGCGAAGACCGCAGCTGCACCGCCAAGGGTGGCGATTTCCGCGGCCACTTCGTTCAGCTTTGCTTCATTGCGCGCGGCCAGCCCGACGCGTGCGCCGGCT
>PMAD01000088.1:0-7361 GCA_003152415.1 Acidobacterium sp. | reverse complement strand
CCAATCGCTGTCAGGGTCCTGCTGGAACCGGAGCGGCGGCACGACGCGTGGACCGCGATCCGAGTCCTTCCATCGCCCAGATGTAGACCGTCAGCTCGCGGCTGTATTGCAGGAGGGGTTTCGTGTCGGGCAGGCGAATGCCGTGGGCTTCGGGCAGGTCATTGACTTCGAATTCGGCCTCAGCCAGTTCCAAAGGCCATGGCAAATGGTGGATGTTGACCCGAGCCACTTCGCCGCGCCGCGTTGCGGTAAACAGAGCATATCGCTCGGTGAAAAAGGTCTCGAGACCGCCTTTGATGCACGGCTTGCCCAGGCTGCGGTAGCGGGCGCGGAAGTGCGCGGCGTGCCGGCTCAGCAATCGGTCGCTGCTGTAGTGGAATCCGCGATTCTCGTCCGACTCGATCTTCATGCGAGCCCAGTAGTAAGGCAGCCGGAAGAACATGCGCGCCGCCACGACGGCAAAGGGATTGGCCGCGTCGAGCGAAAAGAAATACACGCCTGCCTGGTTCGTGTGCCGCTCGCGCACGTAAGTCCGCAGGTTGAGTTCCGGAAAGCGGCTGGCGCCAGGGATGGAAGGCAGACCGCGCATCCGCACTTGATCCATCCAGAACGGCACCACGCCGACCCACGCCGTGCCGTCGAAGGTGTCCACGGTCAGCGCTTCCGGCAACAGATGGGTGAGTTCGCTGGCGGGAACCGGCCAGTGCGCGAACAGCAGGTCGTTCCATCGCTGGGTCATTACCCACGGAGACTTTGGCAGGGGCCACGGACGATGCTCGGTCGTCGAGAGGATCTTGTTCATGCCCAAAGGCCATTCCGCGACAGACGTCGCCGAGCGTCAGCCAAAAACAATCCCTATGGTATCCGTTCTTCCGTTGCGGGGGCATAACAGCGGCGCAGTCGGCCCGTGACTACGGAGATGCGTCCGCGAATTCCGCAAGCTTTGGGTTTAGCATTCCTGCATGGCCTCCATGACTGAAACTCCTGCTGCCGGAACGGTTGCGCCGGTCACACCCGAAACCCGCAACCATCAGACCGAAGTTTTCGCCGTTCACGGAGCCGATCCCGAAGTTCTGGCCTACGCCATGGCGAAATACTCGCGCTCCTCTTTGTCGATGAAGGAGTCGCTGCGCGAGATCAGCAGCCAGAGGGCCGAGCAGTTTCTCAATACGTTCTATTTCCAGTATGGCCATCGCTCCATCGCCGACCTCGCGCATGTGGCCTTCGCCGTCGAGAGGCTTTCGCTGCTGGCTGCCATCGTGCTCGTGGACGAGCAGCGCTGGGATGGGCAGGAGCGCTCGACGCGCTATCAGAATTTCCGGAAAAGCGGTTGGTACATGCCGGATTTCGGCGCCGATGGGGCCTCGGCGAATCGTTATCGCGAGACCATCGAGCAGCTTTTTTCGGTGTACCACAGCGTGTTCGAAGCGGTTTTCGCCTCTTTGCAGGCTCAGATTCACAAGCCTGAAGAGATGAAGCAGGAGACCTACGAGCGCACGCTGAAGGCTCGTGCCTTCGACGTCGCGCGCTATCTGCTTCCGCTGGCGACTAACACTTCGCTGGGACAGATCGTGAACGCGCGGACGCTGGAGACGCAGATTTCGCGGCTGCTTTCCAGCCCTGTGGCTGAGGTGCGCCAGCTCGGCGTGCGTCTGCAGGCCGCCGCTTCCGGACCTGCCTGGAACGTTTATGGCGAGGAACTGTCCGCACTGCAGCGCGAGATTGCCGCCCTCGATCCAGGTCTCGGAGAACGCGCCGCCGCGCTGCTCACGCGCGAGGTGAAAGCTGCACCCACCCTGGTGAAATATGCCGCGCCCAGCGAGTACCAGACGCGCACGCGTCAGGAATTGCGGCATGCGGCCGAGGAGTTACTGCACGGCGAGCCGATCGACCCAGCGCCGCTCGTCGATCTGGTGGATGACGCGGATTCTCTCGAAATCGACCTCGCCACGACCCTTCTCTATGGGCAATGCCACTACCCTTACCGGCAAATCCGCCGCCATGTGGCTGCGCTGAGCGAAGCCCGCCGCAATGAGGCGATCGCCCTCGGCACGCGCCATCGCGGACGGCACGATGAGTTGCTGCGTGAATTCTCTGCCGGACAGTCGCTCCGTTTCGACATCCTGATGGACATTGGCGGCTTCCGCGATATGCATCGTCACCGCCGTTGCGTGCAGGTGCTGCAGGGATTCACCGCGGCGCACGGCTACGCGATTCCCGAAGGCGTGCCGGAAGCGGGAGTGCAGCCGCTCTACGAAGAAGCGATGCGCGCCGCCCACGCCGCCTGCGCCGCGCTGTCCACGGGTTCTGCGCCCGAAGCGGCCGAGTCCGCGCAATATGTGCTGCCACTGGGGACGCGTATTCGCGCGCTGTTCAAGATGGACTTCGCCGAAGCGCTGTACATCTCCGAGCTGCGGTCGGCCGCCCAGGGACATTTCTCGTACCGGCGTGTCGCCTGGGAAATGTACCGTGCTGTGGAGCGAAAGCATCCGGCGCTGGCGCCGCATTTTCGCGTCACGGATGCCGACGAGCCGGTCGACCTGCTCAAGCGCTGACAGCCTGGAGCCTGGAGCCCGGAGCCCGGAGCTGGGGGCCGGGAGCAGACCCCCCCCTCCCCTGGGGGTGTGGCAAGTCATTCATTTCGCACGGGCGATTGAGTACCGTAAGTCAGGTATTACCCTGTGGCACCGCCTGTAGCCAGTAGCCGGTAGCCAGTCTTCTCAATGAACGCGTGCTGCGCNNAGCTTTCCTCACTCTAAGGCTAAGGAATTTGCGGGAGCAGGGCAAGGGAAATCGCCAGGGAGCACGGTACGGAAGTCATGGGGCCTCCTGGCCCAAATTGTGACGCCACGGCGTCGCACTAAACTTCCGGGACTTATTTTCGGCGGAGGCGTCATCGGCTCTATCCTGATCGACCTTGCACCCTTCGTCCGCAGGATCAGAGACGCATCATCCGCGACGAGCAATGCAGCCAAACCGGCGTGCCCAGCATTCACGGGGTCTTCCGGCAGGGACCGGCCCGAAGTGGAATTAGCCCGAAACATCGCCGCTGCGTCCCCATCAACCTGCATGGCGGGCCATCGTGCGCAGAGCGCTCGATGCACAAGGGGGAAAAAGGACCAGGCACCAGCCGAGTCCTCTGGCCTCGACGCACTATGCTGGATGTGGCATCACGGGGGAGAAGGCGAGAACCCAATGAAGAACGAACTTTGTTTTGGACTGATCGGCGCCGGACGCATCGGCCCGGTGCATGCTGAGACCCTTGCCTGGCGCGTGCCCCAGGCAAGGCTGGTCGCCATCGCGGACCTGAAGCAGCCAGCCGCGCAGGCGGTTGCTTCCCGCTGCAATATTCCGAAGATTGTCTCCTCCGGGGCCGAAATTATTGCCGACCCGGCCATCGACGCGGTGGCCATTTGCTCTCCTACGGATACACATGCCGACCTGATCGTGGCGGCTGCCAAAGCCGGCAAGCACATCTTCTGCGAAAAGCCCATTTCGCTCAGCTTGAAGGAGATCGACCGCGCCCTCGCGGCGGTTGAATCCGCCGGAGTGAAGCTGCAGGTTGGGTTCAATCGCCGCTTCGACTCCAACTTTCTGCGTGTGCGCCAGGCGGTCGTGTCCGGTGAAATCGGCACGCCGAATCTGTTTCACATCGTGAGCCGCGATCCGTTTCCTCCGCCCCTGGCTTACCTCCGCCCCTCCGGCGGCATTTTCCTCGATATGATGGTGCACGATTTCGATATGGCCCGCTTCCTCATGGGCGATGAGGTTGAAGAAGTCTTCGCGGCGGGGGCGGTTATGGTCGATCCCGGCTTCGCAAGAGAGAATGATTTCGATACCGCCGTGGTCCTGCTCCGCTTCCGGGGCGGCGCGCTCGGCACCATCGACAACAGCCGCAAGTCCACCTTTGGCTACGATCAGCGCGTCGAAATCCTCGGCAGCAAAGGGAAAATCGCCTCCGAAAACCGTTACCCGAACCAGGTCATCGTAAGCGGAGAGAGATCGGTCTACTCCGATCTTCCCTACAATTTTTTTATGCAGCGGTATACCGACAGCTTCACAGCGGAAATCCAGGCCTTCACCGAAGCCGTGCTCGAGGACAAGCCCATTGCGGTGACTGGCGCAGATAGCCGGATGCCGGTGGTCATGGCGCTCGCCGCGGGCAAGTCGAGCGACGAACACCGCCCTGTTCGCATCAGTGAGATTTCTGCATAACACAATAGGAGAGCACAGCGACGTTGAGTGCGCTATCGCCAATGCGCCCATTTCATTGCCGTTATGCGAGACGCGCAGCACTCAATGCAGATTCGTAGCGAGATCCTCCGGCCAACAGGCTTTCAATGCCGCTGACGGGCTGAATGCCGCCCCGTGCTCCAGTTGCCGTGCAGTTCAGAGCTGCGGCGGCGCAGGCAAAGTCGAGCGTTTGCTCGAGCGTCGACCCTCGCAGCAGTCCATAGATGAATCCCGCATGAAAGATGTCACCGGCTCCGGTTGTATCGACCACTTCGACACGCCACGCCGGCCGATAACAGAAATCATTTCCGTCCCAGGCCAGCACCCCATCCTGCCCGAGGGTTGCCGCCGTCAGGAGACAGCCGTATTGCTGCCGGGTCGCCATCAGTGATTCTCTTAGATCGGACTTGCCGGTAAGCTGCCCGGGGATATCGCGGCTCACGATCAGATAATCCACTTTTTCGATCAGCCGCTCGACGTCCGGGTACAACTCGTCAAGATCGGCGATCACGGGAATTCGCGCCTCCCGCGCCCAGCCCGCTGCTGTGATGGCCGCGCTGGTGTCGCGACCATCGACGTGAAGAGCGCGGGCATCTGTGACCCATTCCCTGCGCAGTTCTTCGGGGCGAAGCATGAGACGTTCATCGCGCTTCCAGAGAACGGTTCTCTCGCCGGAATCTTCCACCAGAATGAAGGACTGGTGGCTGGCACAATCGCGCGCAGTGATGATTTTTGCTTCCACTCCGGCTTTGGTGAATTCGGCGCGATGGAGATCGGCAGCGGCGTCGTCGCCGAGTTTGCCAACGTAGCGCGCTCGCAAGCCCCAGCGCTGGCAGGCGACCATCGCGCTGGCCACTTGTCCTCCGGGCAATACGGAGGCTGAGCGAATCTCGACTTTGGACCCGGAAACCGGATACTGGGACACGGGAATCAGCGTATCCGTGGCGTTGAGTCCAACGCCCACGATGTCGATTGGCACGAATGTTTCCTCAAGCTGACGATGTCAATGGTATTGGAACGCGCGCAGTTGCGAAGGGTGATTTTATGCCCCTCATGCGAGGGGGGTCTTCTTCCAGAGCATCCATCCACAGACGGCGAGAACCGCAACCAGGACTGCGATGAGCCCAAGGGCAAAGGGGATCTGAATCGTCAGCATGGCCGTTTGGCCATAGAAAAAGGCTGCCTGGCGGCAGCCTTTTCTCCGTGACATTTTCTCCGATACCTGGCCGACTCTCAGGCGTGGGCGTAGGAGGCGATGGCGCTGGCCTCGTCGTCCTTCACGTCGAAGACCGTGTAGAGCTTAGTGATCTGCAGCAGGTCGTGCACTTTGCGCGTCAGATTGAGCAGCTTCAGCTCGCCGCCCTGGTTGCGGACGGTGGTGTAGGCGCTCACCAGCTCGCCGATGCCCGAGCTATCGATGTAATTTACCTCGCCGAGGTTGAGCAGAATCTTCTTCTGCCCTTTGGCGAGCAGGTCACGGACCGAATCACGTAACTGCACGCTGCCCTCGCCGAGGGTGATCCGTCCGCCCAGATCCATAATCGTAATCCCGTCCACCTGACGGGTGCTGATTTTCATGCTCACGAGAAATTCCTCCTTGGAAAAACTTTTTGTGCGGGGAAGTTAGGCGCCGGTCGGAGCGGTTCCCAGATGCTTGATGAGCGTCAGCTCGGTTCCCGGATGCAGTTGCTTGAAGTGTACCTCATCCATGAAAGAGCGAATCAGGAAGATGCCGCGCCCGGAGCCGCGCAGCAGGTTTTCGGGAGCCAGTGGATCGGGCAGCGTGGCCGGGTCGAGGCCCTTGCCTTCGTCGGTAATCCGGATGACCAGGTCGGAGCCCGTGTTTTCAAAGGAGGCGGTCATACGCTTTTCCGGATCGTAAGCATTGCCGTGCAGGACCGCGTTCACCGCGGCTTCGCGCACCGCCATGGAAATGCGGAAGATTTCATCCTCATCCACGCCGGCCTTGCGGGCCATCTGCTCGGCGGTCTGCTCGACTTTATTCACGCTGTCCAGCGAGGAATCCAGAGTATAGGTCACGCGGCTTGCCTGCTGTCCTGTCAAATGCCCTTCCTCGCTTTGCGAATGGCGGCTCTTTTGGGGGGAGTTTTTCCCGTAGGCGAAGTTTGCTTGCTGGAGCGGAAGATGTCAAGCGTGGAGGGGAGGGCTGGCTGCGAGGCGCACAGCCCCTCACGCTTCCGGGAAAGCAGGATTGGCCAGGACCACGGAGGTCTCAATCTGGCGCTCCGGGATGGTCCAATAGGTCCGCAGCAATTGGCTCTTCAGCGCAGGCGAGACCATTGCGAAACCATGCCGCTGGTAAAAGCGGATGGCCCACTCGGCGGCCGCCCATGTCCCAACTAACATTTGGTGCGCACAGCCGTTGCGCAAGTGGTTCAGCAGGGCGGTGCCAATACCCAGTCCCTGGTGGCCAGGCGCGACGTAGGCGTGGCGGACGAGAATGACGTCGCCCACCGGCTGGATTCCCATCACGCCGGTCAGCACGCCGTCTGCCTCGTAGCCCCAGAACTCGACACCGGCGGCGATTTCAGATTCCAGTTCATGGAGCGGCATGTAGGGCTCGTGCCAGCGGTCGGCAGGAATCGTATCCCGGTACGCTTCGGCGGCAGCATTGATGATCGCCAGGACCGCGCTGCGTTCGTCGTCACGACAGGGTCGGATGCTGTTCACGATGCCGACAATTCTCGCATTTCCAGGCGGCTTAGCGGGGCACTGGGAGCCCCGCCGGGCGCAGAAGTCGCTTGCTTGTCATCTGCCCCGGTAAGATGAAGGGAGCGATCCATGCCCGCCGCCGAGGCCCAGCCACGCAAAGACAGTGCTCAGCGCTCCAGCTCTGACCCCAAGCCGGCGTCGAAGCCCGCGTCTGTCCAGCAGGACGACGACGTTGTCGGCAAGGCGTATGACAGCCGGCTGATGCGGCGGCTGATCACTTATCTCTTCCCCTACAAGTCGGCGTGCATCGCCTCCATCGTTGCCATCCTGTTGAAGGCCGTCGCCGATATCCTCGGGCCGTATCTGACGATGGTGGCCGTCGACCTGTATCTGACGCCCGCGATGGCGAAAACGCCTCAGGCCGCCGCCGTGGCCGCGGCGCGCGGGGTGCGGGG
>PMAD01000059.1:2625-4350 GCA_003152415.1 Acidobacterium sp. | reverse complement strand
TACATCAATCGCAGTATCATCAAGCAGCGAGATCGCCATGGTGAAGTGGCTGGTGGCCGGGGTCGGAGACATCGCGCGCAAGCGCGTCATCCCTGCTATCCTCGCAGAGCCGCGCAGTTCGCTGGCCGGCGTGGTCACGCGCAACGCAGCCAAAGCGCAGGCCTATCCCGGAGTACGCGCGTGGTCCACCCTCGAAGCGGCTCTCCAGGAAAGTGCGGTCGATGCGGTATACGTCGCTTTGCCCGTGGCTATGCACGCTCAGGCCACGATCGCTTCACTGGACGCCGGCATCCACGTGCTCTGCGAGAAACCCATGGCCATGAGTTTTGCGCAGGCGCAGAGCATGGTCATCGCGGCCCAAAAGAGCGGACGCCTGTTCGGCGTCTCTTATTACCGCCGCCTCTACCCGAAACTCATTCGCGCCCGGCAACTCATCGCGGAGGGCGCCATCGGCCAGCCCGTCCTTGCCGAGGCCAACTGCCACGGCTGGCTCGAGAGCCAGGAGCGTGCCTGGTTGCGCGACCCAGCCCTGGCCGGAGGCGGTCCGCTCTACGACATCGCCTCACACCGCATCGACGCCCTGAATTTCCTCTTTGGCCGTCCTCGCCGCGCCACCGGCATCACATCCAACGCGGTTCACGCCATGGGCGTCGAGGACTCGGCGACTGTTGTCCTGCAGTTCGACGGCGGTATCCACGGTATTATCGATGTGCGCTGGAATTCGCGCGTCCCCCGCGACCAGTTCCGTATCGTTGGGACCGAAGGCGAGATTGGACTGGACCCGTTGAACGGCCCGGAACTGCGTGTGGCGGGCCATGTCGAGACGCTGCCCGCGCATGCCAATGTTCACTATCCGCTGGTAGAGAATTTTGTCGATGCCGTTGTGAACAACCTGTCGTCCGCGGCTCTGGCTTCTCCCGGCGATCAGGCAAAGTGGGTCGATTGGGTCCTCGAACAGGTCATGCGAGCGCCAACGCAATAAGGAGTACTTCCCCTGAGAACAGGGGTGAAAACGAGGCTTGCGATCCGTGCGCGTTTCGCCTGAGAACAGCCGAGAAAACAGGCTTGCCCCATGACATAGACAAACGCCTAATTTGGATTGAGCGGGCCGGGCCTGCTACGACATCAGGTGCAGGAAGGTAACGCCGTAACCACCCAGGTTGGCCGTCATTTGCGGTTCCGGAGTGACGCTTACGGCCCGGCTGGCTGGGATGGTGATGCCTTCAGCGACTTCATTGCCTTATTTCAGATTAGCGGCTCCATGTCAACGGCGACCTTGAGCGCGTGGTTGCCGCCGCCCAGAATCAAGCCGCGCAGTGGACTTACGTCGCCGTAGTCACGGCCCCAGGCGAGCACAACGTGGCCGTTGGAGGGGACAATGTTGTTAGTGGGATCCATATCAAGCCAGCCGATTCCCGGACAATACGCCGACACCCAGGCGTGGGACGCATCGGCACCCACCAGCCTCGGTTGCCCTGGAGGGGGATAGGTTCGAAGGTAGCCGCTTACGTAACGGGCCGCGATATTCACCGAGCGCAGGCAGGCGATTTGTAAGTGCGCGAAATCCTGGCACACGCCCCGCCGTTTCCGAAAGACCTCTTCGGTGGGCGTCCGGACGTTGGTCACTTTTGAATCGAATCGAAAGTCGTTGTGGATGCGTGCGGTCAGATCCAGAAGAGACTCCGGCATCGGCCGGCCGGGCGTAAACGACTGCAGCGCATAAGA
>PMAD01000059.1:0-2564 GCA_003152415.1 Acidobacterium sp. | reverse complement strand
TCCTGCACGGTAAAAAAGCAGAGAAGGTTCCCAAAATAGTCCAACCGCTCTGTGCGCGTTGCCGGGGGTGGTTGGATGAGCAATTCGCTCCGCACCAACTGACGGTGCATCAAGGTGCGCGGCGTTAGGCACGCAACGTGGCTTCCCGCCGAGACAGGATGTTTGTATTTGTACGTGGTTCGGTGAACGATTTTATAAATCATTGGCCTATAGTGATCGGCAAGGTGCGAGCGTGGCTAAAGTATCTACTCGATAGGTTATTCGACCACGAAGGTAGCAATCGCTCCAGCTCCCTGAGGAAACGCTCGAGGCGGGACAGTCCCTCGGATCCATTCGCCGACATCTCTGCGCCGGGCAACGGGTACTTCAACTCTCGCAGATCGAAACCACGTAACACTGCCAGCGCGTCCCGCATTGCCTGCAAGTCATCCGGCAGGTGTCGAGGAAGCTTTTGATAGAGATCCGCAAGGTGGCTCAGTTGGAAGTCCAGGGACCGGGGATTCGTTTCGTCCGCCATGAGCACATCCAGCACAGCTAACGGCTGCAGAGTCGTGTAGTACCGGGTACGGTAGGTCATGGAGCTGTCCGCGACCTCGAGCAGGCATTCCAAAAGTGACCAGTCCTGCTCAGCAAGCGGCGTGGTGATCTCGCGCAGTTGCCTCGTCAGATAAATCGCGCGCTCCAGACGCCGGCCGATGGTCAGGAACAACCAGCCCAATCCACGGTTGATGTTTTCGCGCTCCATCCCGGAGAACGCAGAGAGTAGTTCCAGGCAAGAGGTCAGCATCGTGGGATACTCCGGAAACCTTGTGTCATGCTCGATCTGAATCGAGCCCTGTAGCTGGCCGATGAGGAACATCATGTCAGCCGATAAGCGCTCGCGAACATGGCCACCAACCCGGGACACCTCTTTCAGTATGCAAGCCAGGCTGTCCGGCCGCTTGGCATCAGTCAGCGTTGAGATCATTTCCTGCTCAAGTTCAAGGGAAGTCGGCAGCCTGTCTTTAGGCTTTGGCAACTTGCTGTGCCGCGACTCAAGGCACCCGTGGAGACGCAGCAGACACGCCAACTCCGCCTTTTCCGCGCGCCGTACGCGAGGAATCATTGTACGCAGGATCCGGGCNNACAACCCGCGGGACACGGCGCAGTTCCACGGGTTCATTGCGCGGATGCAGCATACTGAACGTATCCACGGGGCCATCCCAGAGGACCCATGCGTCCTTGCTGTGGCCGCCTCGCTGCATCGAGACGACCGATCCTTCAGCTTCGGCGACACGCACCAAACCTCCCGGAATCGCGATCCACCCGCTGCCGGTGTTCAGCACGTAGGTGCGGAGCACCACGCTGCGCGAGTTCAAGCCTCCGTTGTCCCACACCGGCGCGGTGGACAATGCGATCTGCTCCTGCGCCACATACTCATGCGGCCGGGCTCGTAATTGCTCGGCAAACTTGCCCTTTTCTGTTTGCGGCAGTTCGGCCCCGAAGACCGGCTCCATGCCGCGGGAGGGAAACGCCGGTTTCACCACCACGGAGTCAAGATGGTCGAGCACCCAATCGAGCGCGTATGTCTGCCCGCACCACCAGGTCGCGACGGAAGGAAGTTTGAGCTTCTCGNNACGCCCAGAAGCGATTCGCCACGCAGTTCGAGAGGATCGCAAAAGCTATCGTCAACGCGGCGCAGAATGACATCGACTTGCTCCAGCCCGTCGACGGTCTTTAGATATACGCGGCGGTCGCGCACCGTCAGGTCCGCTCCCTCGACCAGGGTGAACCCGAGATATTTCGCGAGATATGAGTGTTCGAAGTAGGTCTCGTTGTATGGTCCTGGGGTCAACAGCACGATTCGCGGATTGTCACGCTCTGCCAGGCTGGTGAGCGCGTCGCGTTGCGCGCGGAAGAATGGCGCGAGGCGTGGTACTTTCGAGGTGCGGAAGAGATCCGGAAGAACATCGGAGACAATGGTGCGGTTTTCTAACGCATAGCCGCTTCCCGAAGGGGCTTGTGTACGATCCGCCAACACCCACCACTGGCCGTCCCGCGAACGCGCAAGATCAACGGCCAGCATATGCAGATAACTGTGCGCGGGAACAAGCACGCCTACCAGCGGGCGAAGGAATGCGGGGTTGGCGTAAAGAAGCGCGGCAGGAAACCGGCCTTGCGCCAGCAACTGCTGCGACCCGTAGAGATCCTCCAGAATCAGGCTCAGCAGCTGGGCGCGCTGAATGATGCCGGCTTCGATGTAGCGCCACTCGTCAGCCGGAATCAGCAGCGGAACGATATCGATCCTCCAGGGCAGATTGGCCCCGAGGGGATCGCTGTAGATGTTGTACGTAATTCCGTTTTCGCGAATACGGCGCTCGGCGCGGCCCCAGCGCCGTTCCAGTTCTTCCGGGCCGATTGCCCGAAGCGACTCCATCAGGTGTTTCCAGTGCGGCCGGGGAGTCACGCCATCAGCCGACAATTCGTCATAGGCGGCTCCGAAGCGGAGCGGATTCTGATAAAGATCGACTGTCATGGGAAAAGCTCCGGCTCTTCGGTGTGGGTCTTTTGTCCGGGCGCGGGCA
>PMAD01000127.1 GCA_003152415.1 Acidobacterium sp. | reverse complement strand
CGCATCTTTGCGACGCGCTGCTTGCGGCAGGGCACAGAGTTGCGGGGGTCGACAACCTCAGCACAGGGAAACTCGCCAATCTCGCGCATCTGACGGGCGAGTCTCGATTTGAGCTGATCGAGCACGACATTTGCCAGCCGTTCGATTTCGGGCGGGTCGACTTTGTTTTCAACTTCGCGTCGCCAGCGAGCCCCGTGGACTATATGCGGATCGGGGTTGAGACGCTGCTGGTGGGGTCCGCGGGGACGAGGAACGCGCTGGAGGCGGCCAGAACCTACGGAGCCGGCTTTCTGCACGCGTCTACCTCGGAGTGCTATGGCGACCCGGTCGAGCATCCGCAGTCAGAGAGCTACTGGGGGCATGTGAATCCTGTGGGTCCGCGATCGGTGTACGACGAGGCCAAGCGCTTTTCGGAGGCTTTGGTGATGGCGTACCACCGCTACTACCAGGTGGACACGCGGCTGGTGCGGATTTTCAACACCTACGGCCCGCGGCTGCAGGGCAGCGACGGGCGGGTCATTTCCAACCTGATGACACAGGCGCTGCACGGCGAAGACCTCACCATTTATGGCGATGGGACGCAGACGCGCAGTTTCTGTTACGTCTCCGACGAAATCGACGGAATCCTGAGGCTGTCGAGATCGGAGGAGCACCTGCCGGTGAATATCGGCAATCCTGTGGAGTGGACGATTCTCGAATGCGCGCAGCAGATTCTGGAAGTGACCGGGTCATCGAGCAAGATCCGATTCGAGCCGCTGCCGCAGGACGACCCGGTCCAGCGGCAGCCGGACATCTCGAAAGCACAGCGTCTTTTGGGATGGGAGCCGAAGATCGACCTGAGGACCGGGTTGCAGCTGAGCCTCGATTATTTTCGGCGGTCTGTGGAGCGAGGGGAGCGGGCCACGCCCGCGCTGAGCTCGCCGCCCCAGGCGGGATGAGGTGGAAGGCGGGGGTACGGGCTGCGGCGGGCCGACACGTCTTCCTCCGGACGAGCTGTTCAGGCCCGGGCAAGTGAGGCTGTTGAGCCTTCCGGGGGCCACGAAAGCCGGTCGCTGAGGTCATCCAGCGCCGCGAGGTGTTCTATTCCGCGACAATCCTGCGGAGACATTCATCGATCTCCGGGGCCGATGCGCTGAAGTCCCTGATATATTAGGAAGCTGGATCGGTTGTGCGGCCCTGTTGGGGCATGGATCCAGAGCCGATATTTGCAAGATCTGAAAGGACAGTACAACTGTGCTGATGATTCGCCTGGCGCGCGTGGGCGCGCGCAAACAACCGTATTACCGCGTAGTGGTCATCGAGAAGGACCGCGCGCGGAACGGACGCTCGGTGGAAGTGGTGGGCACTTACAATCCCCGCACCAGCCCCGCTTCCGTCGAATTGAAGCTTGAACGAATTGAGTACTGGAAGGGCAAAGGAGCGCAGCCATCGGACCGAGTAGCGAAGCTGCTCGGTAGCAGCTCCTGGCCAGCAGGCAAGCCTGCCGCGACGACAGAAAGCGCGGCAGGCAAGACGGATGCTTCGTCGGCAGCCTGAATCCAGTCGATTAACGGAGGGTTCGCCCGTTCGTCTGCTCCCGATACCTCCCAAAAAGGATTTTTGCAAACTCCGGGGTGAGAAAGTCTGCGGATTGTTCTTTTTTCCGTCGCAGCCTTACGGTAGTATCCGCGATAGCCTCGGAAGATGAACGACCTGTGTCTTTCCCATGGGGGGCAAGATGACTGAGACAACAGAGAAACCCGATGACATGCGGGAGCTGGTAACCCAGATTGCGCGAGCGTTGGTGGATATTCCCGAGGCAGTAGTTGTTGAAGCGGTGGAACGAGACGAGAGCACAGTGCTGCGGCTCCGGGTTGCGCCCACAGACGTGGGAAAGGTGATCGGGAAGCAGGGCCGCACTGCGCGTTCGGTGAGGACGATCCTGGGTGCGGTCAGCATGAAGCACCATCATCGATACACACTGGACATACTCGAAGAGGACCACCAGGGAGCGGCCGTCAACGAGGAGTAGCGAGAGCCGGAAGGAATGGCGCCCCCCCGTCGAGCCATCTCACGCCGACCCCGACCCTGGCAGCGGGCCGGGCCCGATACGCCGGTATCGAGCGCGGTGAAGAGCCCAGGATCGCTGACCACCCCGCCGTCCGCGCAGGGGCCGGAGAGTTCGGCTGCGCGTGCGCGACCGCCCTGGGTGCTGGTGGCGAGGGTGATTCGGCCGCACGGCCGGCGCGGCGAGCTGATTGCCGAAATCCTGACGGATTTTCCGGAGCGATTCCACGAGCGGTCGCGCCTGTTTCTGATTCCACCGGAGCGTATCAGTTCGCGGGTGCGCGAGATTGAGCTGGAGAACTTCTGGTTCCTGCACAGCCGGATCGTGTTGAAGTTTCTGGGCATCGATTCCATCAATGAGGCGGAGGCTCTGCGCGGCTTTGCAGTGGCGATTCCCGCTGGGGAGCGAGCGCCGCTGGACGCAGGCTCGGTTTACGTCAGCGAGCTGATCGGGTGCCGGGTGATCGACCTGAATGGGGATGGCGCGGAAGTGGGCGAAGTCGTGGACGTGGATCGCGGGTCTTCGAACACGGAGCTGCTGGTGGTGCGCCGGCGCGATCGCCGCGAGGGCGGGGAACTGCTGATCCCCTTTGTGGCGGAATATGTGATCCGAGTGGACGCGGGGAATCGGCTGCTGGAAATGCGGCTGCCCGAGGGGCTGCTGGAGATCAATGCTCCGATGACGGAAGAAGAGAAGCGAGAGGCCGGCGAGCGCGGCTAGACGCAGGGCAGCCTAATCCTGCTCGCCCAGCGTTTGGGCATAAGTTTTGCCATAGGGATAAAAGAGATCTTTACGGCCTTCCTTCCATGCGGTCTTCATTTCGGGCGTGGTGATGTCCCAGTCCGGGCGGCACTTTTTGTTGATGGCACGGAGGTCCTGACGGAGATCCTCCATGGTGGGGCGGCCGAAGAACCAATAGCCGTTGTAGATCCTGTAGATGACAAGGCCCGGTTCCAGAACGATGACATGGGGAATCATGGGATTGTGATCGGGATCGGTGTACTCGGCGATATCGAGGTCCTTTTGGACGGTGCGTCCCGCGTCAGAAAGGAACGGCCAGTGTGCGCCGACGCCGGAGCGGTACTCGTTCGTGACGGTGATGTTGTCGGTGCCGATGGTGACCAGTCGGCAGTAGCCGACTTCCATCTCGCGGTGGAACTGGACGAGGAGTTCCGCCTGGCGGCGGTCCTTGGGGCAATAGCCTCCACGGCTGAGCACGAGAACCATGGGGTGGGGACCCTGCAACTCGGAAAGCTTGCGGCGCTTCGCGGTGTGATCGGTGAGTTGGTAATCGGGAAAGAGTGCACCAGGGACTATATCGGATCGCATGATATGGAAGCCTCGTTTTGTTGCGCCGTCCAGAGACCTTTTGAGGACATTGACTGCAACTGGGGATCAACGATGTTCATTTTTCGCCGAGCAACAGAGACGCAAAAGGGCCGCACGGGGCGGCCCTTCGTCTGTTTCGTTGCCGGCCAGATAAGGCTAGCGGCGAGACTTCTTCTTTGACTTCTTCGCCGCTTTCTTCGCAGCCTTTTTCTTTGCCTTCTTTACCGGCGCCTTCTTTGCTGCCTTCTTCGCAGCTTTCTTCACGGAGTTCTTCGCTGCTTTCTTCGCCGGCTTTTTGGCGGCTTTCTTTGCAGCCTTTTTCGCGGCCTTCTTCGCAGCCTTCTTTGCGGGGGCCTTTTTTGCCGCTTTCTTTGCGGGCGCCTTCTTCGCCGCTTTCTTTGGGGCAGCCTTCGCTGCCTTCTTCGTGGGCGGAGGCGGCGGAGCAGCGGGCGGAGGCTCGGAAGCAGCCGGGCCTTCGTCTTCGTCGCCTAGTTCGTCGTCATCGGAGGAAATTGTCGTGGAGATTTCTTCTTCCTCCTCGTCTTCACCGAAGCCACCTTCCATCTCTTCCATCTCGTCGTCACCTTCCGGTTCGAATTCACCATCCGCACTTGCGTAAAGTCTGTAGTCGTCCCGCATCAGAATCACCCTCCGGCTCCGCGTTCAGTTTGCACCGCTGTATGAGTATGCCAGAAATCCCGCAAAACCCTGCGCGGCGGATTATAGCAACAGCATATGCGGTTGCCAACGCACGCACAGCGATGCGCGCGCCGCAGCGCATGACACAATGAGATGCAGCCACGACGCCTATGCCCGGAGCGCGGGCGCATTTCCGGGAGAGTGGGCCGGGAGGGTTCTCCTGAGGACCATGCGCTTCGACCTGATCACCATTTTTCCCGAGTTTTTCACGAGCATTCTGGGCCATGGGGTGCTGCGCCGAGCCATCGCCGGGGGTGTGGTGGGGGTGGAAATCCACGATCTGCGGGGATTCGCGCATGACCGGCACCGGACGGTGGACGACCGGCCGTTTGGGGGCGGGGAGGGGATGGTTCTGAAGCCGGAGCCGCTGGCCGAGGCGGTGGAATCGCTGGGGGTTGGGGGGAAGAAGGGCCGGGACACGGGGCGCGAGCAGGTGGTCCTGCTGTCGGCGCAGGGGCCGCGGTTAACGCAGGCGACGGCCCGGGAGCTGGCCGGGCTGGAGCGGCTGGTGCTGCTCTGCGGGCGCTATGAGGGCGTGGACGAGCGGGTGAATGAGCTGCTGTGCGACCGGGAGCTGTCAGTAGGGGACTACGTGCTGTCGGGAGGGGAGCTGGCGGCGGCGATTGTGGTGGATGCGACGGCGCGGCTGCTGCCGGGGGTGCTGGGGAACGAAGCTTCGAGCGAGTTTGAGAGCTTTGGTTTGGCGGATTTGGGGGCTGGGGTCGGCGGGGAGGGGCCTCCGGTGTCGACGCATGGGGCGGGAGGGTTGCTGGATTATCCACATTACACGCGGCCAGCGGAGTTTGGCGGGTTGGCGGTGCCTGCAGTGCTGACGGAGGGGGATCACGCGGCGATCCGGCGGTGGCGGCGGGAGAGGGCTCTGGAAAAGACGTGGCGGAATCGGCCGGATCTGCTGGCGGGGGCGGAGCTGAGCGCGGGGGATCGGGAGTTTCTGCGGGGGCTGGGGTGGGGTGGTTGAGTCAGGCTTCCCACGGATTGAGAAGGGGCACGCCGGTTTTCTCGAAGTCTCTGGTATCGCGAGTGACGACGGTCATTCCGTGTACGAGAGCCGTTGCGGCGATGAGGGCGTCATGGTCGGAGCGTGGATCCGGGATGTGAAGGCGGGCGCAGCGGCGCGCGACGGTGGTGTCAATAGGGATAATTCGATCTTCAAAGGCGGGCAACACGCGTCGCTCGAGCCAAGCTCGTAGGTTCGCTCCCTGAGGCTGGTCACGCCGTTCGACGCGCAGAACTCCGATTTCGAGTTCGAGAACCGAGATGGCAGAGAGGTAAAGTTCGATGGGGGCGACGCGGGAAGCCCAGCGACGCACCCGCGGGTTTGCCCTCGCGGCATTGCGGAGCTCGGAGACGACATTCGTGTCGAGCAGAAACATCAGGAAAGGTCAGCCGGCCGGTGAAGGCGGGTGAGACGAGGCGGGTCAAAGTCGATCTCTGCGGCGTTCGGATCGCCCAGCAGGTCGACGATGCTTTCGTGTTTGCCGGTGATTTTGCGGTACTCCTCGATGGAGAGAAGGACGTGGGCGGGGCGACCACGATCCGTAATGAAGACAGGACCCTTGACGGCAGCCTTTTTGGCCCGACCGACGTCCTGATTAAATTCGCGGCTGGTGACGGTGGTGATGGGCATCGCGGCTCCCGATGTAGATACGTTACTACATTCGCCGTTATGCCCGGGATGGGATTGAGGAAGGTGCTACACTCCCGGCCATGCGCGGGGCGGTTCTGGTATTGGTGGCGATGGTGGGTGCGGCGNNCTACGGTGGTGACGATTCCCGCAGGCAGTCCGGGGCCGGGCGGGGGCAGCCCGGTTGAGGGGTTCGTGACGAATCCTTATGCCAAAGAGCCACCGAGTTTTACGCTGATCACGAAGACGCCGGGCGCACGGATGGGGAAGGTCTGGGTGCGGAGCGATGGGACGGGTCTGCATCTGTGGGGGAGCGTGGAGGGCGGGGCNNCCGGTGGGGTGGGGGAATCAGTTCGGCAAGATTGAGATGAAGAGCGCGGAGGACTGCAAGGGGCAGACCGATCCGCAGACGGGAAGCCCGGAGGCGGGCGGCGCGGCCTGTGTGCGGTGGTACGCAGAGCAGGTGCGGTACCGGGCGCAGTTCAGGCGGCTGTTTGCGCGGCAGTGGCTGCTGGCCGGATCGACGAATTTTGGGCGGGCGCATGTGGTGGAGGCGTACGCGACGGAGGCGTGGCGCACGCTCGATGGAGATTTGTTCGCGGAGGATTTGCCCGATGGGCTGGAGCCGAAGGCGGCGGGGCTGGCGAAAGGCGGGGTGAATATCGTGTACAGCAAGAGCGAGACCGGGGGGCACGATGCGGCGGGGAATGCGTATCAGAAGAACGTTGCGACGGGATATGAGTTTTACCTGGAGATTCCGTGGGAGGCGTTTCCTCCGGCGCCCAGCCTCGAGGTGAGCGATCTGTGGCTGATGGTGGATGTGTTCGGTGCGGCGCCTGCGGGGAAGAAGACGGGGGAGTACGCGACGACGTCAGCGGCGCGGGAATGGGGCGTGCCGGCGAGCTTCAACCATGTGAAGCTGGAGGCGGCGCGGGGGTTCAGGCTTTCGCCGTGCGAGGAGCCGCTGGTGGAGCAGAACATCTACGAGGATCAGGTGGCGGCGTGGTTTTTCCCGGTGCGGGCGAGCGAGAAGCCGTCGTGGCTGGGGACGGATTTCATCGTGATGAATCCCGCAGGCGGGTATGACTACGCGCCGACCGGCGTTTCGCCGGAGGCTGAGGCGCACACGCACTTCTGGAAGCCGCTGGATGGCGGAGCCTGGGTGTGCGGGCTGCGGCTGGCAGTGAAGCGGGGCAGCGTCACGAAGGGGTTCCCGTTTTTCGTGGATGAGAAGACGCTGGATGCGCGGGTGCTCGGGGACGGGTGGCTGCTGGTGCGGTCGGGGCCGTCGGCGAGCATGCTGAGCGTGTTTGGGTCAGGGCAGTGCGGGGCGTGCACGGTGGCAAATGTGAATTTTTATGCGATTTCGCCGGAGGGCGAGGTGACGCCGGCACTGGAACTGAGTCCGGCGCTGGGCGCGGGGGCCGAAGAGCCGGATGCGGTGGACTTCACGATTGCGCCAGACTGGAAGCAAGTAACGGAGTACGACGAGGCGACCCCTGGCGACGATGCGAATGCGCAGCCGGCGTGGAGTTCGACGACGTATTGTTTGGAGGGGCATGGGTTTGTGAAGTGCGGGGAGGAGAAGGATGTGCAACCGCCGAATCCGCCGCATTACCGGGAGTTTCAGGGGGTGGATTGAGGGGGCTTTCGGCGAACACGCGAAGTCAAATCTGGGGGAATCGCCGCTGGACTAAAATATCGCCATGGCACAGAACCTGTCCGAGGTGTTGAAACAGGCGATGGCGCTGCCCAGCGAGGCGCGAGCGGCTCTGGCGGGAGCGCTGCTGGAGAGTCTCGATGAGACTGTGGATGCGGGGGCCGAGGCAGAGTGGGATCGAGAGATTGCGCGCCGAATCGAGGATCTGGATGCGGGGCGGGTGAGGACGATTTCGTGGGCCGAGGCGCGAAGACAGATCGCGGCCACACTCCATGGCGGGTGAGCGGCTGGAGATTCATCCCGAGGCGCTCGAAGAAATCAAGTCGGCAGTGCGATGGTACCGCGAACGCAGCGAGAGCGCGGCTGTCCGATTTGTTGAGGAATTCGATGAGGCGGTCGCTCTCATCGCACAATCGCCGAACCGATGGCCCGGGGGAAGAAATGGAACGCGGAAATTGGTCCTGCGCCGATTCCCGTTTGCGGTGATTTATCGCCCTGGTACGGCGACGATTCAGGTGTTGGCGGTGGCTCACGGGCACAGGCGGCCAGGCTACTGGAAGGATCGGCTGTAATCAGCGAATTGTGCGAATTTCCTGTAAACTGAAGATTCGCAAAATCCAGGAGAAATGAGTCAGGTTATGTCGATCCATCCAGTGATGCAGCGCCTTGCCGAGAAGCTGAACCGCACCGATTTGCCCCCCTTTGGGCCGGGCGACACCATCCGCGTGCAGGTGAGGATCAAGGAAGGCGATAAGGAGCGGCTTCAGGCGTTTGAGGGCGTGGTGATCGCGAAGAAGAACGGGCCGCAGGGCAGCTTTACGGTTCGCAAGATGAGCTTTGGGCAGGGAGTCGAGCGCATTTTCCCCTTCAACAGCAAGGTGATCGACAAGATCGAGAAGGTGCGGTCGTCGAAGGTGCGGCGGGCGCGGCTGTTCTACCTGCGCGGGCTGCGGGGTAAGGCGGCTCGGCTGAAGGAAGTGGATACAAGATAGCGTTCAGCGTTCAGGAAGAGCGAGCGTAGCGGATAGCGTTCAGGAAAAGCAAAGAACGGTGCCCCGGCTTTAGTAGAGCCGGGGCGTTGGTGTTTTTGGGGACGGGTTTTCCACGGCGTCAACAGAGGTGGGGGGCGTTAGACTCGCGACATGAGGCAGATGGTCGATTCGGGATTGACGGGCACGTTGATTCCGAAGCGTGGGCGGAGAAAGCTGCCGGACGAGGAAGTTTGCGCGGCGACGCGGAAGATGCGGATGCTGGTCGCTGGCTTGCGGGAACTAAGTACGAGAAGATGGCCGGGCGCAGGGCGCGACGGTGATTGCCGGCGTCGATGAGGTGGGGCGCGGGGCACTGTGTGGGCCGGTCGGTGGCAGGCGGGCCTCGGTAACAATGCACGCAGGAAGAGCAGTTCCATGCCGTCGGCACATCCGATAACAAGGACGTTGGCGGCAGTACGGGGCGCCAGATTCGCTTCCCATGCGAAGTCGTCGATCAGGGTACGTTGGCGGGAACGACTGAATCTCAGCGTCTAAAAGATCGTCCGCAGCCGGTTGAATTCATCAACCGAAAGCTTCGATTGCTCGGGAGCAGCACCCGATGCGCCGCCGTGCCTCGTTGGCGTGGCCGCAGCCCGCACATGATCACGTCGGCCGCAGCTGCGTTACTTGACCGGGTCGGGGCCACTGGCAACGGCCAATCGGCAGATAGGCCTGCAAGTCGCTATCTGCAATGAATATCTGGAGACCAAACGTTAGTTCCATTTGCATCCTGTCTTCGCCAATGGTTGCCACTTTTTTCTCCTCAATCTCTCGTTGCGATCTGTCACATCGAAGGGAACGATCGATTATCGCTTGACCCACCGGTTGTACGTGCACGGAGATTATGAGTGGCAGATCTGGCCGTCGTTTGCCGGGCCGCCGACTTACAACGGCACGCCGGGCACTGTGATGCAGAACGACAGCGGTCTGACACCGAACGGATTCAGTGTGGGGAGCAGCTTACAGATTCCTGGGACGGCAGGTGAGAGGCGTTACGCTCGGACTTGCTGGAACTGCCCGCGACAGGAATCACTGGAAGCTACGGCTGATAGGAGGCGGCCAAAGTTTCAGGATGGCCTGTCCGATGATGGCATTTCCGGCCGCGTTGAAATGCGTGTGATCGTAAAGGGAGATTTCGCTGACAGGATGGGCCGCAATGTCGGCGGTGAGATCGATCAGAGGAACGTCGTTCGCGGCTGACCAGGCGTGAAATACCACATCCACTGGAGTGCTCAGGGCCGGGATATCGTTCCGAAACGGCACATAAACCAGAATCATGCGTCCGTCTTGGCTTGTGACCAGGGCGTGGAAGCGGTCAAGATCCTCTAAATTGGCGCGCTGAATAGCTTCATCCGGGACAACAACGACCCCTGGATCGGTGCGAGGCGCGATACGCAGGATTCGCGGAGCGATGAACCGCGTGTATAGCTCTCCGATAGCGGTAGCAGGACGCTTTTGCGGCAGTTGCCCCTCGGTGAGCTGGCTGATGAGAGCCCTTGGCTGGGTCAGATCGCCATCGTTGAGAACCAGCAGCACAAAATTGGAATGAAAGATGCCGCGGGAGCGCACCCAGGACCATTCGTTATCGGGAGCCCAGCCATTGGCTGAAGCATTCAGGACCTCCACCGGGCGATGCACGATGGAGGGCAGGCCCCTTCGAACGATCTGGGTGAAGATATTCCGCTGATCGACATGAGTGGTTCCATAGGTGAGCGAATCGCCAACGAACAGAATGCGCACAACTCCGGGCGGACGCGTGGGGGAGATGTCATCGGAGCGCATTCCGTAATGGTTAATGTACGTGTGGACGAAGAATCGGTAGACATTTCTGGTCGGGGCGAGTGATGTAAGAGCATGCGGAATCTGGCTCGATGAGAACGGGGTCGCCCAGCCCGAGGCCGAAGCGGAGTGCAGCTTCAGTGCCAGCTGCGACGGCGATGAGCGTCAGTAATGACGCGGCGAGAATTCGCCAGAGGTTCTTCTTGCCGCGAACCAGGGAAGGCCTTTTCTGCAAACGGGAATCTCCTTTTTGGTTCAAAAACGGCACTAGTCGTACACCCATCCCGCTGTTCGCCGATGGTGTGAAACAATTTTCGTACGGACCGCCCCGTAACGCCTCCGGCACAACTCGCGCACCAAAAGCAGACCACTGTCGGACGTGATGCGAGAACCTTGGAAATCAACCTTCGAAGATGGGTTGAACGAGAGCTGAAATGGCTGATTTTGCTCACCCACTGAGTCGGACCTCCGTAGAGTTCGTGTTGCTCTCAACGCCGCATGAATACCGGCATTGGCGCGATCATACAGCCACTTATTCAGAGTTCAAAAAGGAAATGTGGGGCTAGAGCCGTAACAGCGTGGCATACATCGCTTTCATGCAGAAGGTTCAAGCGATAGCGGTACAACTGAGTGCTGAAATGGTGAACAACCGTGCGCGCGAGAGACCGGCTGTTGGGCAAGACCTCACAAGGGCCGAAACGTGGCATGATTTGCGCCGCAAAGAGGAGTCGGAACGCGGAAGGGGTAGTGTTGAGAGAATCTCTCTGCGCCTCCAAGACCTACAAATAGGTCTTTGCGCGGTAGGATAAATCACAGAGGCTCGGGAGACATTATCTGTCTCCCACACAACATGCATCGGACGACATCATGAAAATCAACGATATTTTGAGTGAGATCGATAGCGAAATCGCTCGCCTGACTAGGGTTAGATTTCCGGTGGGCACTCTCTGGCCATAAACCACCTCCCGCCCGGCGGTCGCAGACTGCTTGCTGGGCAGGGGCCATGCCATCAAGTCGCATATCGGTAGCGGATCCCGTGGGATGCAGCCTCACCTTCGAACAAATTCAATTGGCGGGAACATCTCCCGATAGCAGAGGTTCACCTGTTCCTCTGCGGCTGTCATTTCGTGGGAGAGGATCCACAGTTCACGCGTAGCCACGTTTCGGAAGGAATCCCATCGGGCATTTACCGCGTCCTTGCCGTAGGTCCTGATCAGTTCCAAATCGTAATCGAGCAAGGTTCTTGCCGCTTCAAGTCTTGCTGCCTTATACGCTTCCAGAGCTTCTCCAGTCGGCATGGTTCCAGAGCCAAAGACTATCATTGCTCACCCTCACCGGCCAAGGGGATCATCCGCCAGCACCTTGCCGTACGCCTTCTCATCGCCGGGCCAGATAATGATATCCGCGCGTCCCGCCTCGACCCGCTTCAGCGGAGCGATGATCTGCACCTCCGTATGTTTGCTCCTGCCCATACCGTCCTCTCCTGAATCCGAAAATCACACTTTCTCCCGTGCGGATCCAGGAGGGCAGGTCATCCCCTGCCACGCCTACCAGTATTTGTTGGAACCACCTTTGCAATTCGATGTTCGACCGCTGCCACACGTCCGCAACACCCCGTATCCGCCGCGCGTACATGCGCGTTTATGTCGATCGTTTGCGCAGAGCACTTGAGAAAGCCTTTGACGAGGCGCGACTGGTTGTTGATCCTGGCGAAGTCTTGGTTGCGGAGGAGACAGCCACAAATGAGGTTACCTACCGGCTACACGGAACTGTCGACTGGCTCCCTGTAACACGGTGACCAGTTTGAAGGGGCAGGTACGTGTTTTCCACGAGCTTCCGCAGAGGCGGGAGCGGTAGACTCGCGGCATGGGGCAGATGCTGGGGCTTGAATTTGAAGCGGGCGTGCGGTCTCGGCCTGGCGGCCCGCCGATTCCGAAGCGCGGGCGGAAGAAGCTGGCGGACGAGGAGGTTTCGGCGGCAACGCGGAAGATGCGGATGCTGCGGTCGCTAGCTTGCGGGAACAGGTACGAAAAGCTGGCGCGGGCGCAGGGCGCGGCGGTGATTGCCGGCGTGGATGAGGTTGGGCGCGGAGCGCTGTTCGGGCCGGTGGTGGCGGCTGCGGTAATTTTGCCGGCGGATACGCGGATACGGGGACTCAGAGATTCGAAGCAGTTGTTGCCGGCGGATCGCGAGCGGCTGGAGGGGGTGGTGCGGGTGCGGGCGATTGCCATTGCGATTGAAGAAGTGGACGCGGAGACGATCGACCGCGTGAATATCTATCAGGCGAGCCGGATGGCGATGACAGCGGCAGTGCTGCGGCTCGATCCGCAACCGGATCATCTGCTGATTGATGCGCTGCGGCTGGATGTGACGCACGCGCAGACGAGCATCATTTATGGCGACTCACTGAGCATTTCGATTGCGGCGGCGTCGGTGGTGGCGAAGGTGTATCGCGACAAGCGGATGTGCGAGCTGGATGCGGAGTATCCTGGGTATGGGCTCGCGTCGCACAAGGGGTACGCGACGCCGGAGCACCGGGAGGCGCTGAAGAATCTGGGGCCCTGCGTTCTGCATCGCAAGAGCTTTGCTCCCGTGGCGCAGATTGATCTGCCGTGGGATGAATTTTCTGCTGAGGAAGATGCCCTTTGCCCCATCGACTCCTCTGTGTAACGGCCCATCCTGACGACGAAAGCGGCGCGTTTGGCGGGGCGCTGATGCTTTCCGCGCGTGCGGGTGCGGAGACCAGCGTGTTGTGCTTCACGGATGGGCAGGCGGGGCATTTTCGCGGCGAGGCGACGGTGGATGAGGACCTGGGCCAGCTGCGTCGGGCGGAGATGGATGGTGCGTGCGCGGTGCTGGGCGTAACGCGTTGCGAGGTGCTGGATTTTCCCGATGGCGGCTTGGCGCAGCAAGATTTTCAGGAGATGGTGGGGATCGTGGTGGAGCACATCCGGCGGCGGCGGCCGCAAGTGGTGCTGACGTTTGGCGGGGATGGGGGGGTGAATCTGCACCGGGATCACACGGTGATTTCAGCGGTGACGACGATGGCGTTTCACTGGGCGGGACGGGCGGAGATGTTCTCTGAGCAGGTGGATGCGGGGTTGCGGCCGTATGCGCCGCAGAAGCTGTATTACTCCAGCACGCCGTTTGTGAGCGTGCGGGAGCGGCCGGAGCTGACGCAGTTGGCGGCGACGGTGCCGTGGTCGCTGACGCTGGAGCTGGGAGAGCTGAGCGCGCGCAAGCTGGAGGCCTTCCAGAAGCACCACACGCAGCAGGGGGTGCTGACGCGCGTGGGCGATCAGGTGAAGAAGGCGATGAGCGTGGAGAGGTATTTGCTGGCGGCGAGGCGGGGCGTGGCTTCGGTCGCGGACGATGGCGGGATGTGGGCGGGGATCGAAGACAGGGATTAGAGTTTAGAGTTTGGAGTTTAGAGACTCGAGCGCGGAGCAGCGTTGCGCCGTTCGCCCACGATGACGTTCGTTTCGTTATTTGGCGGTTGTGAGCTCCCTGAACAGAGCAGCACCTGATAAAGAGAACAAGAGGCACGACCCATGACGGAACCTGTGATCCGGACGAAGTTGTACGGTTTTACCCTCCTGAACCATCCCCGATTCAACAAAGGAACGGCGTTCACGGAAGAGGAACGCGACGCATTCGATCTGCATGGGCTGCTGCCTCCGCATGTGGGGACGCTGGCGGAGCAGATTGCGCGGCGGCAGAGGGCCTTCGATGCGTATGAGACGGGGTTTGAGAAGTACAGCTTTATGCGCGATCTGCAGGACATTAACGAGACGTTGTTCTACGCGCTGCTCTTGTCGGATGTGCGGAAGTTCATGCCGATCGTCTATACGCCCACGGTGGGCGAGGGCTGCCAGCGGTTCAGCGAGATCTGGCGGAAGCCGCGCGGGCTTTTTCTGAGCTATCCGAACCAGGCGCGGATCGAGAAGATCCTGTCGCACAAGCGGTACGACAACGTGCGGGCGATTGTGGTGAGCGATGGGGAGCGGATTCTGGGGCTGGGCGATCAAGGCGCGGGGGGAATGGGGATTCCGATCGGGAAGATGGCGCTGTATACGGCGCTGGGCGGGATCCACCACGAGAATTGTTTGCCGGTACTGCTGGATGTGGGGACGGATAACGAGGAGCGGCTTAAGGATCCGATTTATATCGGATGGCGACAGAAACGGGTGCGGGGGCCGGAGTACGACGACTTCATCGAGACATTTGTGCGCGCGGTGGAGCGGCGGTGGCCGCACGTGCTGCTGCAATGGGAAGACTTTGCGGGGACGAATGCGGCGCGGCTGCTCGCGAAGTATCGGGATCGGCTGTGCACGTTCAACGACGACATTCAGGGAACGGCGGCGGTGGTGCTGGCGACGCTGTTGGCGGCGATGAAGGCGTCGGGGGCGCAGCTTAAAGAGCAGAGGATTGGGATTTTGGGATTTGGGTCGGCGGGGATCGGGATTGCGAACCTGCTGGTGAGGGCGCTCGAGGACGAGGGGCTGACGGGGCAGGAGGCGCGCGGGCGGATTTACGCGATGGGGCGGCCGGGGCTGCTGGTGGAGGGCGCGGAGGGGATTCATCCGGAGCAAGCGGAGTATGTGCGGCCAGCGAAGGATGTGGCGAGTTGGAAGGTTGTGGATGCGAAGAAGATTGGGCTCGAAGAAGTAGTGCGGAACGCGAAGATCACGGTGCTGATTGGGGTGGCGGGGAAGGCAGGGATGTTCACGGAGGACGCGATTCGCTCGATGGCGAAGAACGCGGAGCGGCCGGTGATTTTTCCCCTGTCGAACCCGACCCTGAAGTGCGAGGCCACGCCGGACGATTTATTGAAGTGGACGGAGGGACGGGCGCTGATCGGGACCGGGAGTCCGTTTGAGCCGGTGAATTTTGAGGGGCGGGAGATTTGTATCGATCAGACGAACAATTCGTATGTGTTTCCGGGGCTGGCGCTGGGGATTGTAGCGTCGCGGGCGCGGCGGGTGAGCGCGGCGATGATTATGACGGCGGCTCGGGCGCTGGCGCAGCTGTCGCCGGTGGAGAAGGATCGGAATGCGAGCTTGCTGCCGCCGATGGCCGAAGCGCGACGGCTGAGCCGGGTGATTGCGGCGGCGGTGGCGCGGCAAGCGGTGGCGGAGGGTTTGTCGGACTTGAAGGATGGGGATGTGGAGGCGGCGGTGGGGGCTAACGTCTGGGAGCCGCGGTATGTGCGGTATGAGCGGGAGGGGTGAGGGGACTTCTCCTCAAGGCCTTGATTGGCCTCCAATGCCACTTCCAGGCGAAGACTAGGCAGCAAACCGAAGCTAGAAGGTAGAACAAGTCTTCAGCTGTGTGTAGGCGTGAAGGCGTGTCCTCGAGTGTTTGCCAGAGAAGTTGGAAGAAAAAGAAGAAGGACCCCAGCGCCACTCCACTGAGCCAAACGTGGTGCCGCCCCCACCAGGATTCACGATCTAAAATCTGATCGAATTCGAGCGAAAGGTTCTGGGTGCTCCTCTTCATGGCACTGTCATACCGTTGCTCAGGGGTTCCCCTATCCGACTCGATGGGGTCGGGCTTCTCCACCACGGGCAGGCCCTCCTTCTGAGCTCTTAGCGCGTCTTCGAGGAAGGCCTTTCGGCTGAAGAAGACCCTTGGCACTCCCGCAAATCTCTTGCCTGCTGAATCGGCAAGCTCGAAGCCCTTTTGTGGTGAGAGGCCGGCTTTCGTTAGGAGTTGACGGAGCGTCCTTTCGCCGTTCGAGACCGCGTCATCCGCGTCGGCGATCTCTTTCCGCTGCGCAGGCGGGATCCCAGGGCCATAGTACATATCCAGCAAGAATAGATCCGGCCTTTTATGGCCTTCGGTCTCCAAGCGTTTCCAGCGCAGCTGCCAGATTGCCCCCCGCGCCAACTATGTAAATGTCTCTGAACGCGTCTTCGAATCGTTGGATTTCGGCGGGATCATCATCCACGAAACATACTTTCTTTTTTCGCATATGACGCAAAGCATAGCGCGAATCAACGACTCCGGCGGAGGGTCCTTTTTGCTTAGCTGACTTTCTCGTTTGCGAGCTGAAGGGATTCGCAGTGCTGTTTGAGGCTACGGGCTTCGGTGCGGACGTAGTCGGCGATGGT
>PMAD01000334.1 GCA_003152415.1 Acidobacterium sp. | reverse complement strand
CTAGGCCCCCGCCCTACATTAGGAGCATGCCGCCCTGACGTAAGGCGTCTTCTCCAAGTGGGAGACCACATTTTTGTGATTTCGGGGCGGGTCCCGGACGTCAATCAATTCGTTATGGGTGGTTTCGAAATCGCCTCGAAGATACCGGCAACCGAAGCATACCACGCGTTTCCCGAACTCCGCCTGCGGCGGCTAAAGGACGGGCAACTTACCGGGAACATCATTGTGGACTCCCGAGGGGAGCAACACGCGTTGGACGACCACAGCAACGCGCACGTCTTCCCAAACCATCCAGTGGGGATTGAGAGGCTGCGCGCCATATTTCGCCTAAAGCCCGCGCGCGGCGGTGTTCTCCGGCTTCACGTCGATACAGACCCGCAGCGCCTCCTGCTCCACGAACCATCCAGCCAGCTTGACAATCATCTGACCGGCAATACCCTGTCGACGATGCGCCGCGACCACGTCAATCCACTCCAGCTCGCCCTGACATCCATGACGCGTCGTGCGATGACCCGCGATGAACCCAATCACGGTTCCCTCGCGGACGGCCACGAAAGCTGCAGCATGTCCTTGCAGCGCCTGCTGTGCACCGATTTCCCCCCGCACATAGTTGCCGATGCGCCGTTCCCAATAAGCCTGTGTCTCCCACTCCAGCGCGCGAATCGCGGCCATCGCAGAAACGTCGCAAGCCTCGGCAGCCCGGATCATGACCGCCCCAGCAGTCGTATCGCGCACAGGAATCAACCTCGGCAAAATGTCGGCCCGCAACTCCGCGTCGGCCGCCGTCGCATCGCACTCTGATTTAATCAGAACAGATGCCGTCTCTGTGGGAACCCGAGAGCTGGTCCGAGCGCCTCGCTGAGCTCGAAGCGCGCTCTGGCGATTTGAAGGAAGCCCCTCTGCGCCGCGATGTGCGCTCGCTGGGGCTGCTGCTGGGGCGCGTGCTGCGCGAGCAGGCCGGCGACAAGCTCTACGAGAAGGTCGAGGAGCTGCGCCAGCCGGCGATCCGGCGGCGCGAACTGCAGGCCAAAGGGCAAATTCGCGACGCCGAAGACCTGATGCAGCTGGCGGTTCTCGCCGTCAACTCCATGCCCGTCGATCAGGCCGACCAGCTCAGCCGCGCCTTCGCCTTCTATTTCGAGCTCATCAACCTCGCCGAAACGAACCACCGCAAACGGCGCCGGCTCTCGCTGCAGATCACCGGCGACTCCTCGAAGCGCGAGGCGCAACGCGGCGAGTTGCGCGGAACGCTGCGCGCCATGCGCGAGGCTGGTATCAGCGCGGACAAGGCGCTGGCGTGGCTCCACCGCATCCTCGTCGTCCCCGTGTTCACCGCACATCCCACCGAAATCGCCCGCCGCTCCGTGCTGATGAAACGTCGTCGCATGGGCGAGTTCCTCGAGAAGCTCGACCGCATTCCGGTTCCCGATGAAGAGCTGACCGCTCTCGAAGAAGCGCTCGTCGCGGAAATCACCGCGTTGTGGCAGACCGACGAGGTGCGCAGCCGCCAGCCCGCGGTGACCGACGAAATCCGCATGGGGCTCGATTACTACGACGTCTCGCTGTTTGAGACCCTGCCGCGGTTGTACGAGGAAGTTGCAGCCGCGCTGAAGAGCGAGTACGGCCTCGAGCTCGAACTCTCCGAGTTGCCGCTGCTGCTTAGCTTTGGTTCGTGGATCGGCGGGGACCGCGACGGCAATCCGTTTGTCACGCCGGACGTGACGCGGCAGGCGATTCTCACCGCGCGCACGCGGCTGCTCGCTTACTACGATGAGCGGCTGCAGCAGGCCATCGATCTGCTCACCACTTCGGCACAGCAGTTGCCGGTGAGCGACGAGCTGCAGGCGCGGTTGCAAAGATTTCAGGCCGAACTGAACACCATCGCCGAAGCCTTTGGCGCGCGCTTTGAGTTCGAAACTTACCGCCGTTACCTGGCTTGTGTGCGGGCCCGCATCCAACGCACGGCGGGCAAATTCGACTCCGATCCGGAAATGCTCGAGTCCGCGCTGGCTGGGCTACCGGCGTATTGCTCCGCGCGCGATTTCCTCGACGACCTCGCCGTCGTGCGCCGCAGCCTCGCCGCCAATCGCGGCGCTCGCCTCGCGGAGACGCTCATCGACCCTCTGTTGCTCATGATCCGCACCTTCGGGCTGCACCTGCACACGCTCGACATCCGCCAGCACGCGCACGTTCATCGCAAAGCGCTTGAAGAGGCGTCGGCGTGGTGTGCGCAAAACGGCGTGGCGGCGCCGGAGGCGCTCAGCCCCGGCACGCGCGACGTGATCGAAACCTTCCGCGTGATCGCGGAAATCAAGGCCGGATGCACTTCCGAGGCGATCCGGCACTACATCGTCAGCGGCGCGTCTTCTGTGGAAGACGTGACCGCGGTGGTCTGGCTGGCGCGGCTGGGCGGCGTGGAAGTCGCCGGTCGCGGCGGCGATCCTGGCCTGATGCCGGTGCCGCTCTTCGAATCCATCGAGGACCTGCGCAACGCGCCGCGCATCTGTCGCGAGCTTTGGAGTTCCCCCGGCTACGGCAAGCTGCTCGCCTCGTGGAACAACACCCAGGAAGTCATGCTCGGGTATTCCGATTCCAACAAAGACGGCGGCATGCTGACCAGCACGTGGGAGATTTTCTGCGCGCACCGGGCTCTGCACGAAGTGGCGCGCGAATGCGGCATCCGCCTGCGGCTGTTCCATGGGCGCGGCGGGACGGTGGGGCGCGGCGGCGGCCCTACCCATCGCGCGATCTACGCGCAGCCTATTGGCGCTTTCGACGGGCAGATTCGCATCACGGAGCAGGGTGAAGTCCTCAACTGGAAGTACTCCGATGTCGTCCTCGCCGAGCGCAATTTGGAGCTGATGATCGCCGCCTCGCTCGATGCGCTGGCGCGGCCGAACGCGTTGCTCCCCAACGGGCGCTACTCCGGCGTCATGCGGCCGGAGTGGGAGAGCACGTTTGCGGAGCTCTCCGACATTTCGTTCCGCTTCTATCGCGAGCACATCCTTGCGGACCCCGATGTCCTCTACTACTTCGAAGTCGCAACCCCTGTCGCCGAGCTGGAGCATGCGCGCATCGGCTCGCGCCCTGCACGCCGGCCCGGGCAAATCAGCTTTGAAACTCTACGCGCCATCCCATGGGTGTTCGGATGGACGCAGAGCCGGCTGCTGGTTCCTGCGTGGTTCGGCGTGGGCACTGCGTTCGCCGCCTTCGCGAACAAACCCGGCGGCGCCAATCTGCTCCGCGAAATGATGGGTGAATTCCCCCTCTTCACCGATGTCGTGCGCAACGTGGAGATGGCGCTGGCCAAGGCCGACCTGGGCATCGCGTCGCTGTACGCCTCGCTCGTGCCCGACGCCGCGCTGCGCAACCGCGTCTTCGGCCTGTTGAAGGCGGAGTTCGAGCGCACGCGTGAAGCGGTGCTGGCCGTCACCGGGCAGCGTGAGCTGCTCGAATCGAACCCGGTCCTAGCGCGGTCCATCTGGCTGCGCAATCCGTATGTCGATCCCATGAGCCTGATCCAGGTCGACCTGCTGCGCCGCAAGCGCGCGGGCGAAGACACCGACGAGGTGAACCGCGCGATCGCCGGGACGATCAGTGGCATCGCGGCGGGGCTGCGAAATACTGGGTGATCCCGGCGACCTTCGGTTCCCGAAATGGAAGGCGTCCGCGTTAGGTCCCGATTCCGTAACGCGTCTGTGAGAATTCTCATCTTTCCTCTCCCCTCCGCAACGGTTCCCTTTTACGCTCGGCGCATGGAGGAAATCTCATATGCAGCCGGCAGCCAATCCTCAAGACATCCACTCGATCCTGAGCCGTTTTCAGACCTGGGCCGAGCAGCAACCGGCCAATGGCAACGGGAACGGGCATAAGAACGGCGCCGCCGCCCTCGAAGGGGTGCGCGAGATTCCCTACGAAGAGGCGATGCGGCAACACCGCGGTCGCCGGGCAGCGCAGGGACAGCGGCGCACAGTCCCGCCGCATGCGTCAGTTTCGTCCGTTTTGCCACGCGAGCCCGACCTGCAGGCGGAGCCGGTGGCGGAGGTTCCGTCTCCTTCGGCCGTTGACCTTGCGGCGGCGAAGATCGCCGAAGTCGCGGCAACGACCAAATTCGAACCGGCGTCGCCGTTGAGCAAGGAGGTGGTGCCGCACGATCCGGCACAAGTCGCAATCGGAGTCGTGGTAGAGCCAGTCGCGAGTGCAGCGAAGGTACGGACACCACGGGCCAAACGTGTTCAAACGGCGCCTCCGGCAGCAACTGAGAAGCCTGCGCTCATTTCGGCCGAGGCAACCAGCGCGCTTATCACTAATGCGTTGTTGGAACCCCTCAGACCGGTACCTCGCCCCATCCTTCACAGCGCCCGCCAGGAACTCAGACCGAAGCCGACAGCGATGGCAGCAACGCCAATTCCGGCGCCCACGATTACCACTCGCGCCGCGGTTACCGCCAAGCCGCCCTTGAAGCCTGCACTCCGCAGAAAGCCAAAGACGGCGGCGAAGGCTGCCGCTCAAAGCGCTGCTCCCGGAACGAGCGCCGCGTTCTCGACTGCGAAGGCTCTCATCGTGAGGCAACCGCAATTCCGGCAGGTGCTGGCAAAAACTGTGCTGCGGGCAAAACCACCCGCCGCGCCAAAACCCACACCAGGAAAGGAAGCCACGCCGGATCGCACGCAACGCATCACGACGCGGTTTTCTCCCGCCGAGCAGCGCCGCATTGAGAAGCAGGCAGCTCTGGCAGGCCTGACCGTATCCGCATGGCTGCGGCACTGCGCCCTGTCCGGCGGAACAACACCGGCTCATCCAAAGACGGCGCAGCCGGCAACAGCGAAATCCGGCAGCAAGCGGCGCGGAGTAGCCGCCCCGAACCCGGCCCACGTCGCACTATTCTCTCAGCCAACGAATTCCGCGCTGGGAAACTGGCTGACCCTGTTGCGGCAAAGATTTCTGTCTTCGCCGGCGCGATTCTCTGAGCAGGCTTAGGCGCCGCGGTCCCGCTCTCTGGTAGCCTCCCGATCCGGGGCTACCCTCCGGCGGGAACTGCGGGCTCCTGCTCGATCTGGGTGGCCTTGTCGTTCTCGAAGGTCACGCTC
The DNA here is from genome assembly GCA_003152415.1 of Acidobacterium sp. Classification (GTDB taxonomy): domain Bacteria; phylum Acidobacteriota; class Terriglobia; order Terriglobales; family Acidobacteriaceae; genus Palsa-343. The sequence goes on along the minus strand of PMAD01000334.1, from coordinate 2,273 downwards.
CAGTGCTTGCCGCCGGCATCGTACTCGACGGTGCGGCTGCCGTAATTCGAGGAGTCCGATTGCTGCATCACCCCCAGCGCCATGGCGGTCTCCAGCTCCGTCATTCCCGCCTTGGGCTGGTGCTGATCGATCGCCTGCCACAAATCCGCGGGCCAGAACTTGTACATCTGGTGCGGATCGTCGTAGTAAAGAACGTTGTCGCAGTACCAGGTCGAATCGGCGCCCTGTATTGTGCCGATGGCGGTTGCATATTCCTTCGCATCGCCTAGCATCGTGAACACGGCGAAAGCCTGCGCGGTGCCGCGTGGGACCCGCGTGGCCAGATTCGCTGGAAATTTCTGCGTGACGATGTCGCGGATGTCGAGCCGCTGCACGCTCGGAAGCACGCCCGCATTGTGCGCGAAATCCACGCGATGCGCGGCGTACAGATAATAGTCCAACTCGTAGCCCGCCTGAATCCAGACTGGCTTGCCAATCAGATCGCGCGCCGATTTCATGTCGTCGATGTACAGCTTCCGCGGCTGCACCATCTCCTCGTCGGAGAGATGGCGCTCCACAGTCTGCGGCATAACACCAGGCTGATTCCGCGCCACGTGGATGCGCCAAATGCCGATGACGGCGATAAGGATGGCGGGCAGAACGATCAGGGCGAGCTTTTGCCAGGTCTTCATGGTTTCTCAGGATATTTTGATGCACGCCGCAGGCCCTCGATTCCCGAATCCTCCCACTCGACCGGAATCCTTAGGCTATGATGCCAGACCCCTGCGCGCCAGATCGGCCAGCGCCAGGGTCAGTAAACGCGAATCGTTCAAAGATGCAGGCCTCCGCACAGTGATTCCCAGGTTCGCGGCGAACGCGCGGAAGCCAATGTCGATGTCGTAAAGAATCTCGACGTGGTCGCACAGAAATCCGATAGGTTGGATGATCAGTTTCGTGACGCCCTGTTGGCGCAACGCCGTCAGCGTGTCCTCGACGGAGGGTCCCAGCCACGGGCCACCCGACATGCCCTGGCTCTGAAACGCGAAAAACCAGTCGTCGGGCGTGAGCCCCGCAATGCGGCTCGCGACCAGACTGGCCGTCGCTTTGGCTTCGATCGGATACGGATCGGGCGGCTCCGGCGGGTTTCCCGGACTCGTCTGCGGCGCCGAAATCACGGTCCGGCACGGTACGCTGTGCGCCGTGAAGAGAATCGGAACCGCGGCGCCATCCTCCGCGCTGAGGGAGTCGCGCACCGCGCGCAGCCGCTCGGCAAATGCGTCGGCAAGCAGCGGGTGGTCCGCCCAGTCATCGAGGAAGCGCAGCGCCAGTGCCCCCTCGGCCGCTGCGAAAACGGCCCGGCGATACAGCCCCACGCTCGTCCGCGAATTTTGTGGCGCAAGACAAATCACGACGGCACGGCTGATCCCGTCGTCGCGCATCTTCCGCACCACATCCGCGATGTACGGCTTCCAGTTGCGCATGCCCACGTAAACAGGAACGCCAAGTTCGTTGGCCAGAAGCCGGCCCTGCTCCAGCGTCAGCCGTGTGAGCGGGCTGCCGCCAATGAGCGAGAAACGATGACGCACTTCCTGCACAGCGGCCTCAGGAAGCTGCCGTCCGCCGGTAACGCGCAGCAGGTATTCGGGAATCTCGTCGACCGAATCCGCCGTCCCGTGCGCGAGCAACAAAACTGCGTCAGCCACGGCGAGCCTCCCTGTGCGCGGGCGCCGGCGGAATATACTCCCGCACAAATTTCACAACCGCTTGGACATTCTCGACCGGCGTTCCGGGAACGATGCCGTGCCCGAGGTTAAAAATGTGCCCCGGCCTGCCGCCGGCCTGCGCAAGAATCTGATGCACGCGCGTTCGAATCAGCTCCGGCTTCGCGAACAGCGTGATGGGATCGAGATTGCCCTGCACCGCGCAGGCGTAGTCGAGACTGCGCCATGCCTGGTCGAGCGGCGTGCGCCAGTCGAGGCCCAGCACATCGGCGCCGGTCTCGCGCATCGCCGAAAGCAGGCTGGCGGTATCGACGCCAAAGTAGATCACCGGCACGCCCAGTGCCTGCACCTCGCGCACCAGCGTCCGCGTGGCGGGCAAAACGAAATCGCGATAGTCCTCAACGCTGAGCGCGCCCGCCCAGCTGTCGAAAATTTGCATAACGTCGGCGCCCGCGGCGACCTGCTGCGCCGCAAATTCGCGCAACACGAAGCAAAGCTTGTCCAGCAGCATGCGCCACGCGTCAGTCTGCTGGTACATCAGCTTTTTCGTTTCGATGTAATTGCGCGAGCCGC
>PMAD01000274.1 GCA_003152415.1 Acidobacterium sp. | reverse complement strand
CCGGTGACGGCGGAGGTGCTGCGGATTTATCTGGCAGAGCTGATGGAGCAGGCGCGGGGAGCGGAGCTCAATCCAGACACGCTGGTGCTGGGGTGCACGCATTATCCGCTGCTGCGGGCGCAGATCGAGCAGGCGGTGCCGGGGTCGCTGCGGGTGATCGATTCAGCCGAGGTGACCGCCGAGCAGGTGGCGGGGATACTGAAGGTCGCAAAGGATGGACGGAGGGGGAAGACGCGATTTTTCGCGACGGATTCGGTGGCGAAGTTCAGAGCACTGGGGAGCCGGTTTCTGGGGCAGGAGATCGATGGGGTGGAGCTGGTGGACCTGGAGAGGCAGCCTGTAGCCGGTAGCCTGTAGCGAGTAGCCAGGAGCGGGGAGCCTGGAGCCGGGAGCGTTGAAGTGGCAAACGGAGATACCCGAGGTATCCATTGCGCCGGAGGGTGCTTCCCGGTACGATACATTGTCCGGCGAATTGGTTTATTCAGAAGGAGATAAAGTCATGTCGGAGGAAAAACAGTCCAGCGGATTCAGCTGGTTTCTTGCAGGTTTAGGGCTTGGCGCCCTGATTGGGGTGCTGTACGCGCCGAAGGCGGGGAAAGAAACGCGCGAGGAGCTGATGAGCAGTGCGCGCGAAGGAACCGAGTTTCTGAAGCAGAAGAGCCGGGACGCCGTCGATCAGGTGGGCGATCTGGTGGATCGCAGCAAGAGCCAGGTGACCGAATACGTGGGGCGCGGCAAGGAATATGTGGAGCGTGGCCGCGCGCAGTGGGACGAATTCGTGAACCAGGGAAAGCAGTACGTGAACGATCAGGGCAGCCGGGTATCGGCGGCCGTGGACGCAGGACGGCAGGCGTACCAGAGCAGCAGCGGCAACTCGCCCTCGGACCACGCAGAATCGGCCTGACGGAGAGACGGGCCGGCCGCGAAGCGACAGGAGAGTTGCGATTGCGCGGAGGGCTTTGAGAGCCTGGCCCAGGGAGCACGTCGATGGATCACAACATACCGGTGTGGATCTACGTGATTACTGCGGTGACAGCGGGAGCACTGCTGATGCAGGCGCTCGTACTGCTGGGGATGCTGTTTGCGGTCAAGGGAGCGTTGCGCCGGCTGGATGAAGTTACGAAGAAGGCGGAAGAGAATGCGCTGCCCCTGCTGGCGACGAGCCGGAGCCTGCTGGAGGAGGTTTCTCCCAAGCTGAAGGTTGCTGCGCAGAACGCACTGGAAGTGAGCCAGACGCTGAAGGAAGTGAGCCAAACGGTGCGTACCGAGTCGACGCATGTGGCGAGCGCGGTGGACGATCTGCTGAAGAAGGCATCGGTGCAGGCGGATCGCGTGGATGAGATGGTGACGGGAACGCTGAACAGCGTGGCGAACGCGACGGAGGCGGTGCAGAAGGCGGTATCGGGTCCGGTGCGCCAGGTGGGCGCGGTGCTGAACGGTTTGCGAGCGGGACTGGACGTATTGCGGAATAAAGGGCGTGATGAGCACGCCTCTGCTGACGGCGATCACTTCGTGTAAGATCGCCGGGTACCAATTTAGCTAATCAGCTGCCTGGTTACTACCTGCAAGAGATCTCCGCTGGGGCGCGGGGATTTTTGTTCTGCACGGAGGCAGCGAGTGACCACGATAGAAACTCCCGCCGGGATCGTCGGCGTCCAGGCGCCCGTACCTGCAACCGAGTCACGGTTGACGATTGGGGAAATGAAAAACTGCATCGAGCGGACGCCGCGGATGGAAGCACGCGCGCCGCTGTCGACGTATCGGCTGCAGCTGCACGCGGGGTTCACCTTCGCGGCCGCGGAAGCGGTGCTGCCGTACCTGAAGAGACTGGGCATCGGGGACTGCTACGCGTCGCCGATTTTTGAGGCGCGGCCGGGGAGCATGCACGGCTACGACGTGACGCGGCACGACCGGCTGAATTCGGAGTTGGGCGGCGAGGCCGGATTCACGCGATTTGCGGCGCGGCTGCGGGAGCTGGGCATGGGGCTGTTGCTGGACATCGTGCCCAACCACATGGGAGTGGGGAACGATTCGCAGTGGTGGCAGGATGTGCTGGAGAACGGGCGGGCGTCGGAATACGCGAGCTATTTCGACATCGACTGGAGCCCGCTGAATCCGGATATGAAGGACAAGCTGCTGCTGCCGATCCTGGGGTCGCAGTACGGCGATGAACTGGAAGCAAAGCGGATTCAGGTGGTGGTGGTCGACGGGCGGCTGATGGTGAAGTACTTCGATCATCTGATGCCGATTGCGCCGCGGTCGATCCCTTTGATCTTTCCGGACGAAGAACTGGACGAACTGGGAGTGCCGCAGTTCTTTCGCGACATTCTGCGGGACACGGCGCATATTCCTCCGCACGAGACCATGGACGCGACGCTGGTGGCGCAGCGCAGGCAGCAGCTGACCGAACTGCGACCGCGTTTGAGGGAGGCGCTGGAGAGCGAGGAGATGCAGCCGGCGCTGCGGCGGGCGCTGGAGCGCATCAATGGATTGCAGGGGGGAGTGGAGGGCGATGCGCGGAGTTTCGATCGCCTGCACGGGCTGCTGGAGCAGCAGCCGTACCGTCTGGCGTTCTGGCGCGTATCGAGCGAGGAGATCAATTACCGCCGATTTTTCGACATCAACGATCTGGCCGGGCTGCGCATGGAGAACGCGGAGGTTTTCGCGGCGACGCACGGGCTGATCCGCAGGCTGCTGGCGCGCGGGGAAGTGACGGGGCTGAGGATCGACCACTGCGACGGGATGTTCAATCCGCGTCAGTATCTGATCCGGCTGCAGTTGCTGTACGTGGCGGCGCATTGCTGTGGGGAAACGGCGCAAGGGCCGACGGCGCCGAACGGGATCGAAGTGGAAGTGCGGGACGCGATGCGCGGATGCGACTGGGCTGCCGCGCAGGGGCCGCTGTACGTCGTGGTGGAGAAGATTCTGGAACCGAGGGAACTGCTGCCGCGGGAGTGGCCGGTGCGCGGGACCTCGGGATACGACTTCGTGTACCAGGGCAATCAGATTTTCATTCGCAAGGAGAATGAGCAGCGGTTTACCCAGTTCTACGCGAAGCTGACGGGCGAGGCGACGGATCCGGAGACGCTGATTTACGAGTCGAAGCTGAACGTGATGCGCAACGCGCTGTCGAGCGAGACGTACGTGCTGACGAATCTGCTGAGCCGGCTGGCTGCGGCGAATCGCAGAGCGCGGGATTTCACGGACGATCTGCTGGAGTCGGCGATTCGCGAGACGATCGCGTGCTTTCCGGTGTATCGGACGTACATCGACGATCGCGGGCAGTATACGGAGGGGGATCAGGCGTTTATCCGGCAGGCGATCGGGCGAGCGAAGCAGAGGAATCGCGAGACGGACGAATCGGTGTTCGATTTTCTGGAGAGCACGCTGCTGCTGCACGGCAGGAGCGGAGTGGAGATCGATCCGGGCGAGCTGTATTTCGCGCTGAAATTCCAGCAACTGACGGGGCCGGTGATGGCGAAAGGCGTGGAGGACACGGCGTTTTATGTGTACAGCCGGTTCCTCTCGTCGAACGACGTGGGTGGTTCGATCGAGGCGTTCGGAATCGTGCCGGAGGAATTTCATGAGGGCAACCGGGAACGACTGCAGAGAGCGCCGGACGCGATGCTGGCGACCTCGAGCCACGACACGAAGCGCAGCGAGGACGTGCGCAACCGGCTGAATGTGCTTTCAGAGATGACGTACCTGTGGCCATCGTACGTGCGCCGGTGGGTGCGGCTGAATGCGCGGCACAAGCGCACGCTGGAGGATGGGCGTGTCGCGCCGACCCTGAACGAAGAGTACTTCATCTATCAGACGCTGGCGGGCGCGTGGCCGTGGAGGATGAGGGACGAGGCCGACCACTCCAGCGCGCCAAAAGCCGGCGTGTTGGGGGCCATGGGGGAGCGCGAGGAATTCTTAGGGCGAATGCAGCAGTACATGACCAAGGCGCTCAGCGAAGCGAAGGTCAGCCTGAGCTGGACGAATCCCAACCCGGCATACGTTCGGGCAGTGCACGGCTTCCTGCGGAGCATTCTGATGCCGGATGAGCGCGGGCGCGAGCCGCGGTTTGTGGAGACGCTAGGCGAGATTCTGCCGGCGCTGCAGCTGTTTGGAGCGGTGAACTCGCTGGCGCAGGTGGTGCTGAAGATCGCGTCGCCGGGGGTACCGGATTTTTACCAGGGAACGGAGATGTGGGATTTGAGTCTGGTCGACCCGGACAATCGGCGGCCGGTGAACTACGAGGTGAGACGGCAGGCGCTGGAAGCGATGCAGGAGCAGGCGACCCGCCAGGGTGAGCTGGCGGTGTGCCGCGAGGTGCTGGACCGGCTGGGCGACGGACGGGTGAAGCTGTGGACTACCCATCGGGCGCTGGAGCTACGGAACCGGATGGCGGATACGTTCCGGCGCGGGGATTATGTGCCGGTGACGGTTACAAAAGACCAGGCCGAGCACGTAATTGCGTTTTCTCGCGGGAGCAGGGTGCTGGCGGTGGTTCCGCGGTTTGCTTACACGCTGATGGATGGGAAGACGCGGCTGCCGCTGAATGGCGCGTGGGGCCGGGGCGAACTGATCGTGCCGGAGATGGCGGGTGCTTCGCTGGAGAATGTGTTTACGGGCGAGTGGCTGCGCGTGGACGCGGACGGTCGCGTGCCGCTGCGGGCGGTATTCGCGGAGTTTCCGGTGGCGTTGTTTGCGAGAGAGCAGTGATCAGTGAACAGTGACCAGTGACCAGTGATCGGCACCCGCTCAGGATGGCGGATCGTGCTTGTCGCGGTCGGTGACCTCGGTGAGGGCGGCGAGTTTCTGCGCTAATTCCGGGGTGAGGGTGTTTTCGCGGCAGCGCCAGCTCCAGTTGCCCGAGGGGCGGGAGGGGACGTTCATGCGGGCTTCGCTGCCGAGTTCCAGGATGTCCTGGACCGGATAGAGGGCGAGGTCGGCGACGGAAGAGGCGGTGGCGCGGATGAGGGGCCAGACGACGTCGTTGCCGGTGACGCCCAGGTAGTTGCGGACGGCGTCCTTTTCAGTTTCTGTCGCGCCGTTCTGCCACCAGCCGCGGGTGGTGTCGTTGTCGTGGGTTCCCGTATACGCTACTGTGTTGGTGACAAATCTGTGGGGCAGGTGGATATGAGCGCCGCGGCTGGAGAACCCGAACTGCAATACTTTCATGCCGGGAAGGTGGAACTGCTCGCGTAGAGCATCCACTTCTTTGGTGATGAGGCCGAGGTCTTCGGCGATGAAAGGGAGCTCGCCGAGCTCGTCGTGGAGCTTCTGGAAAAGGGCCGTGCCGGGGGCTTTGACCCACTTGCCGTTGACGGCGGTTTCGTCCTGGGCGGGGATGGCCCAGTAGGCCTCGAAGCCGCGGAAGTGATCGAGGCGGATGACGTCGTAGAGGAATTGGGCGCGGCGGATGCGGTCGACCCACCAGGCGAAGCCAGACTGCTGGAGGACGTCCCACTTATAGAGGGGATTGCCCCAGCGCTGGCCGGTCTGAGAGAAGTAGTCGGGGGGGACGCCGGCGACGCGAATGGGCAGGAGTTCCTTGTCGAGCTCGAAGAGCTCGGGGTTGGTCCAGACGTCGGCGCTGTCGTAGTTGACGAAGATGGCGATGTCGCCAATGAAGCGGATGTCGCGGGCAGCGGAGTATGCGCGGAGGGCGCGCCATTGCTCGTCGAAGGCGAACTGAAGGGCCTGGGCGACGGCGAGTTCTTCGCCGTGTTCGAGGCGGAGACGGTCGAGGGCAGCGGGATCGCGGTGTTTGACGTCGCTGGGCCAGTCGCTCCAGGAGGCGTAGCCGAATTTGCGGCGCAGGACGCTATAGAGAGCCCAGTCATTCAGCCAGGTGGCGTTGTCGCGGCGGTAGGTTTCGAAGGCGGACCATTCTTCGGCGGAGTGATGGTGGATGAAGTTGCGGGCGGCTTCTTCGAGGAGGGGGAGTTTTTGGGTGAAGACGGCTTCGTGGTCGATGTTGCCGCTGGTTCCAGGCAGGCTGGCGAGGCGATCGCGCTTGATCCAGTCGCGGCCGGCGAGATTCTCGAGAGAGATGAGCAGGGGATTGCCGGCGAAGGCGGACAGCGACGCGTACGGCGAGTTGCCGTAGCCGGTGGGGCCGAGGGGAAGAACCTGCCAGAGGCGCTGCTTCGATGCGGCGAGGAAGTCGGCGAACGCATAGGCGGCGGGCCCGAGATCGCCGATGCCACCCAACGAAGGCAGAGAAGCAATGTGCAGCAGGAGTCCCGAAGAGCGCTCAAAGGGCATGAAGAAAACCTGTCAGGAATAGTGTGCAACGAAAAGACCCGCCGTTTCGGAAAGATTCGAATCGAGCGGGCCTTGTTGCCTTTAATGATCCAACAATCTAGGTTCCGCTGAGGGGGCCGGGTTGCTGCTGGAGCTTGCGGTTGACGAGGACGCGGTCCGCCTTTTCGTAGCTGGAGACCAGGCTGGAGACGAAGACGGAATACATCTGATCGCGACGCTGGTTGAGGAGGGCATCGCGGGTAGCGTCGAAGTTTTTGGTCATGTCGTCGGAGGAGGGTTGCTGCTTGTCGGCGATCTTCGCGACAATGCCGGTGGCGCCGTTGTTGATGGGGTTGCTGATCTGGCCAACGGCGAGATCGAAGAGCGCGGGCGCGGAGCTGGCGAGCGAACCGATGTCGGGAACCTGCGCGTCGCGTCCGACGAAGTCGCTGGTTTTGATGGTGGCGCCCACTTCTTTGGCGGCTTTGGCAAGATCGTGCTCGGCGTGAGCGCGATCGGCGAGCTCATTGGTTTTGCGGGCGAGCAGGGAAGTGACCTGCTGATCGCGGAAATCGTCGAGGACGTGCGCTTTGTACTCGTCGAAGGTGGGGGTGTGGGCGGGCTTGATGTCGGCAACCACAAAGACGGCGAAGCTGTTGTCGCTTGTGCCGGCCACCTGAACGATTCCTGGTTTGGTGGCGAAAGCCGCGGTGAGGAGCTTCGAGCTGTCGCTGATGCCGGGCAGAGTAGCGCCGGTGGCGACGTAGTCGCTGGTGAGAACGGGGAGATGATGCGCAGCAGCAGCCTGGGCGAGCGAGGATTTCTGCGCATCGGTGGCGAGCTGATTGACGAAGGCCTGCTCGATTTGAGCGTCCTTCTGTTTGGTGAGGGTGTCGACGATGGAAGCTTTCACTTCATCGAGCGACTTGACGTGCGCGTCCTGTTTCTCCTCGGTCTGGATGATGTGATAGCCGAAGCGGGAGCGAACCAGATCGGAAATCTGGCCGGGCTGCTGGGCGAAGGCGGTCTGATCGAATTCAGCGACGGTGGTGCCGTGCTTGATCCAGCCGAGTTCGCCGCCCTGATCCTTGCTGCCGGGATCGTCGGAGTATTTCTTCGCGAGGTCGGCGAAGTTTTTGCCGTTGTCTTTGCGCAGCTGGTTGAGGATGTCCTGGGCTTTGGCTTTTGCAGCGGCGTCGGCGCCGGGTCCGCCGTTGGGATCGACGGAAATGAGGATGTGGCGGACTTTGACCTGCGGATCGACTCGGTAGAGCTGCTGATTCTGGGTGTAGTACTGCTGGATCTCCGCCTGGGTGATTTGCGGTTTGCCGCCGGGAAGATCGGTATCGGTGATGTTGACGAACTGGATTTTGCGGGTCTCGGGGTCGGCGTTCATGTAGCGCGCGGCGTTTTGCGTGTAGAAGGCCTGGAGCTCAGCGTCAGTGGGGTTGATGGTCTTGCGGAGATCGTCGGCGCTGAGGACGGCGTAGTCGAACTTGATTTTGGTGCCGTCTTTCCGCCAGGAATCGCGGACCTCGGCATCGGAGACGGAAACGCCGCCGGTGATGAGGTCGCGGAGGCGGTCGGAGACGATCTGGTGCTTGATTTCGCTCTCGAATTTGTCGGTGGTGATGTTGAAGTTCTGCGAGATGAACTCGGCGTACTGCGCATCGCCAATATATTTGCCTTCGGGGAAAAGGTACTGGCCCCACATGCCGGAGTGGAGGAAGCGGCGGACGTCGTCGTCGGAGGCGGTGACGCCGAGGCGGTGGGCTTCTTCGAGCATGATGTGCTGCTGGATGACGACCTGGCCGGCTTGCTGCATGAGCATGGGCATGAGCGCGTCGGGAATCTGCTGGCCGCGCATCATACGGCGGGCGGTCTGCTGCACGTCGACGATGGGGATGGTCTCCGAAGCGGGGAGGAATCGCCCAAAGACGCCGCCGTGGCGGATGGTGGCGTAGGTGTCGGAGGCGGTGGTCTGGTCGTTGAAGATGCCGGGCACGAGGAAGATGACCATGAAGACGCACGTGGCGCCAATGATGAGGATGAAGAGGTACTTGGTGAAGTGTGTTTTTTGCTGAAGGAAGCGAATCATGGGATGGGTGACAGCCTTTTCTGTGGCGGCGCTCTCGCGGGCCAGGGCGCGCGGAGGGGCGGATTTCCTGGGTGCAGCAACCAGTATAGCCGGTAGCCAGTAGCTGGCAGCGAGTAGCTAAAACTCCTGGCGAAAGACGAGTGAACGGCGAGCAAGAGGCGAGTGAACTGCGAGCAGGGGCGCAGCGGGGAGAACGAGTGAGAAGCCGGACACCGAATTATTGGGGCCCGGGAGGGATGTGCTCCTCGAGGAAGCGGAAGCGCAGGGTATCGACATGAACCTGCGTGCCGGGACCTTCGCGCAGGGCGTGGGTGCGGTTGGGGTAATCCATAAAGTCGAATTGCTTGCCGAGGGCGATGAGGCGATTGACGAGCATTTCGGTGCCCTGAAAGTGGACGTTGTCGTCGCCGGAGCCATGAATGATCAGCAGGCGGCCGGCGAGACCGTCGGCGACGCTGATAGGCGAACCGTCCTGGTAGCCCTTCGCATTGTCGGAAGGCAGACCCATGTAGCGTTCCTGGTAGATGGAGTCGTAGAGCCTCTCGTCGGGAACGGGTGAGGATGCGACCGCGGCGCGCGCCTGGCCAGGATAGCGGAACATCTCGTTGAGGGTGGCAGAGCCGCCGCCGCTGTGCCCCCACATGCCAACGCGGCTGGTATCGATAAAGGGATGGGACCGCTCGAAGGCGGCGATGGCCTGGGACTGCTCGGCGGAATTGAGCAGGCCGATCTGGCGATAGATGGATTTACGCCAGGCACGGCCGCGGGGAGCGGGCGTTCCTTCATTATCTAAGCTGACAACGACGTAGCCTTCGCGTGCGATGGCTTTGAGGTGAGTAAAGCGCCAGATATCCTCGACCTGGCAGGCCGCGGGCTCGCTGTAGACGTAGACGAGCATGGGATATTTCTTTGCCGGGTCGAAGCCGGGCGGCTTGACCACATAGGTGCTGAGCCTGGCTCCATCGCTCACGGGCGTTTCCGTGAACTCGACCGGCTCCGGATCGATGGCGGCGTCTTTCTTCATCAGATCGTCGTTGGTGACGAGAGTGCGCACGACCCGATGCGAGTCGAGGCTGATGAGATCGTAGCTGGGCGGATGGGTGGCACTCGAGTAGAGGTGGAGGGCGTACTTGCCATCAGGAGATGCGTGGTAGGCATGGGTGCCTGGCTCGTCGGCGGGAGTCACGCGCTCCGGAGTTCCGGTTCCATCCAGGCGGGAGCGATAGAGGTAGCGACGGATGGGATCGCCAGGGGAGGCGAGGAAGTAGAAGTAGCCATGCGCTTCGTCGAGCAGGACGGGTTCGATGACGTCGGCGTCAAAGTTGGTGATGAGGCGGGACTGGCCGGTGGCTCGCGAGATGAGATACGCGTGGCGCCAGCCATCGCGCTCGCTGAGCCAGAGCAGGTCGGTTTTGCGATGGGCTGCTGTCCCGGACCCGGCGCCGGAGAGCCACTGGAATTCGTCGACGATGTTGACCCAGGCAGGGTCCTTGTCTTCAAAGAGGAGCCGGGTTTGACCGGTGCTGGCGCTGGCGACGAGAACCCGATTAGTGTTCTGAAGGCGGTTGAGGCTTTCGAGGATCAGCTCGTCGGAGTCGCCGATCCACTCCATGCGTGGGATGTACTGATTGCGCGCGTCGCCGGGAACATCGATCCACTGGGTCGAGCCGCCCTGGGCGCCGATGACGCCAACGCGGACGGCGGCGTTGGTGCCGCCAGGCTGTGGGTAGCGATAGTGAAAGGCGGTGGGGTAGGAGGCATCGGTGTCGTTGATAAGGGTGTATTCGCCAACGCCGGACTGGTCGAACTGCCAATAAGCGATGGAGGCGGAATCAGGGCTCCAGCGAAAGGCGTCGCGCAGGTCGAGCTCTTCCTCTGTAACCCAGTCGGTGGTGCCGTTGATGATTTCGGAGGAACCATCGTGGGTGAGCTGGCGGATCGCGCCGCCGGCGAGATCCTGAACGTAGATATTATTCGCCTGCACATACGCGACAGAGCGGCCGTCGGGGGAGAATTTCGCGAACATGAGTGTGGAGGCAGGGGCGTCGCCGCCGAGTTTGGTCAGTTGGCCGCCGGAGAGGTGGAGCACCCAGTAATCGCCGCGCGTGCGCTGCCGCCACACCCGTTGCGCGTTGGTAAAGATGAGCAGCTGGCCGCCATCGGTGGACCACTGGTAGCCATCGATGCGCAGAGGAGAGGATTGTCCCGCGGGAATCAGTTTTTCAGCCGAGACAAGGATGGAGCGCTTGCCCGTGGCTGTGTCGTAAGCGACCAGGTCCTGCGCGCCGGGTTTGGCCGCGGAATCCTCGAGGACGGTGTATCGCTCGCCCTCATCGAGCCAGCGGCTTTCGCGGGGAGCGTGGGGCTGATATTCGCCGCGCTCGTATTCGGCATGGAGGGTTTGCACGAACTGGGCGGAAGGTCTTGCGGGTTCCGGAGGGGTCTGGGCCTTTGCCAGCAAGGCAGTTGTCAGGATGAAGGCGAAGAGGGATGGGCGGAGCCGGCGATGGAGCGGATGGGATGGGAGCATGTTGTTCCTGGAAGCGAAAGGTGCAGAGCCAGTGTCAAGGCAGTCGGGCCGGAGATCAAGATGCACGGGGAGTAAACGGGTCTAGTCGCCGGGGAGGTGGTCGCGGTAGAGATCCCAGTGGGCCAGGAGCACGTGCACAACGGGCGAGCCAACGCGGTACGCGGATTCGAGCGCGGGGATGCCGCCGATGTAGGGGGCGGTGAGGGATTCGGCGGCGGAGTGGCCGGGGGCCTGCGTGGAGTAGTTGGAGGCGGTGCGGAGGGCCAGGAAGCGGCGGAAGTCGGCGCGGTGCATGTGGTCGAGGCGGGTGAGAGCTTCGGCGATGCCGGAGTCTTCCATGGCGGTCATGACGAAGCGGCCCTGGTCGTGAGTATGGATGCGGACCCAGTCCTCGGCCCAGTGGTTGAGGATGACGCCGTGCCAGTAGGAGTCGGAGGCGAGGATGTCGCC
>PMAD01000314.1 GCA_003152415.1 Acidobacterium sp. | reverse complement strand
TGCCCCGCACCCGCAGCCCCTTTCGTTGCGGCCAAACTTCCTTCGGATCAAACGGAACCGTGATGACGGTCCACATCAGGCCGGTCCCATCCGGTCGCAGCACGCCTTCAAATTTCTGTTTCGCTCCCACGCCCAAAAGCATAACCGCTGCCAGGCGCTTCGCTACTCGCTTTTCGCGAACGGTCTCTCCCAAAAGCTTTTCGCTAAGAGGTTCGCGAATAGCCCTCCGCTAGCCGTTTCATCGCTAACCGGCCCTTAGCCGAACGCTTTTCTGCTGTCTACGGCAGCTGCGGATTCCCCATCTGCTCCTGATTCTGCTGCGCCAGATTGTGCACGTGCACAAATCCCCACACCGCCGTTCCGGCGACTGCGGCGAGACCAGCTCCCGTCCAAATCCAGAATCCGCGCGACGGCCCCGTGCGCAGATCGATCACCTCCGCGTACCTCACCGTCACCGGCTCCGGATCGTTCGGCAGCTGCATTGTGAAGGAATCAGGATCGATCGCGATGATCCGCCCCACCAGCGCAACCCCCGAATTCTCCTCAACACAGATCCACCCATTCACGCCGCGCTTTACGATCTTGTCCTGCACCGTGACGGCATTGAGGGGTTTCGGCGCAGCCAGCGCCTCAGCGGGAATCAGAAAAATCGCGATCAGCAGAGAGGAAACTAAAGCAGAAAATCTTCCATGAAAAGCCGAACCAGANNCGCTGTCCAGGAAGACGCGCCATCCAAAAAATAGTTTCGCTGTGCCCCTCCTACTTCTCCAGAGGCTTCCGCGCAAAGTAGTACAGCGACCCCGCCAGCAGCGCGAACATCAGCACCGAAACCCAGTCGTGCGACAGGAAGGTGTGCGGGAACTGCACCGGATTGTCGCGATGCATGACCCGCTCCAGCAGTTTCATCCCCACCCCCATCAGCCCCACGATGCCGCCCGCCGCAATCAAGCCGCTCGCGTAGAGTGACCCCGGGCTGATCTCGCTCTCCTCACTCGTCTCGCCCGCGCGCGCCGCCGCGCGATCCACCATCCACCGCGCCACGCCGCCCAGGAAGATCGCGAACGTCGTCGCAATCGACAGATACGATCCCACCGCGAAGGTCAGCGACCGCACCCCCATCAGCTCAATCGCAATTACCAGGAAGACACCCAGCAGCACCAGCCCCCACGGCAGCTTCTGCTGCAGAATTCCGTTGATCACCGTCGCCATCAGCCGCGCCTGCGGAGCCGCCGCCTTCTCGCTCCCGATCCCCGGCGTCCACTCCACCTCAATCGTCTTCGTCGCTGGATTGTAGAGATACTTACCGTCCGCCAGCTCGTGCGATCCCACCGCGTTGAGCAGTACGTAGCTGCTCCCCTCGAGCGTCTGCTGGGTCCTGTCCGGCTCCGTCACCCGAAATTCCTTCCGCGTGAACGTCCCCTGATTCTGCACCCCGTCATGCGCCGCCGAGACGTCCCACGTCTTCGTCATCGGGTGGAATTCCTCGTAGCCGAGGTTCACCATGCTCAGCGTGATGCCCACCGCAAACGTCGACACGCACACGCCGATCATCAGCGCCAGCTGCTGCTTCCACGGCGTTGCCCCGACAATATACCCCGTCTTCAGATCCTGCGACGTGTCGCCCGCGTTCGCCGACGCGATGCACACCACCCCGCCCACCGTAATCGCCAGCGCCCCATACGCCGGCGCCGTCCATCCCTTCACCAGAAATATCGCGGCCGTTGCCATCAGCGTCGCAATCGTCATCCCGCTGATCGGGTTCGCCGAGCTCCCGATCAGCCCCACAATCCGCGACGACACGGTTACAAATAAAAACCCAAAAATCACAATCAGCAGCGAAGCCGCCAGATTCGCCAGCATCCCCGTCTGCGCGCCCGGCACCGGCTTGAATGTTAGAAAAATCCACATCAGCGCCACCAGCGCTACGCTCCCGCCCACCACCACCCACATTGGCAGATCCCGATCGGTCCTTTCCTCGCTGGCCAGTACCTCCTTGCTCTTTCGCAAGTTCCCCAGCCCCGCCTTCAGGGCCCCCACGATCGTCGGAATCGTCTTGATCAGCGTGATCAGCCCCGACGCGGCCACCGCCCCCGCACCCATCGGCCGCACATACGCAATCCACATTTCGCCCGGTGACATCTGCGCCACCGGCTTCACCGCCGGATACAGTGGCCCGGCCAGCCGCGACCCGAAGAAGTAGATCGCTGGCATCAGCACCAGCCACGAAAACACGCCACCCGCAAACATGGTGCCCGCCACCCGCGTGCCGATGATGTACCCCACTCCGAGATACTCCGGCACCGCGTCCAGCCGCACCGCACTGCCCTTCAGGATGTGCTGCTTCCCCAGGTCCGGCTCATAGTTCGGCGTGTCCGGCCACGCCCCGAAAATGTCGCTGTTCTGGAACAGCGTGTACAGGCTGCCCAGCCCCAGCCCCAGAAACACGCGGCTCGCAAACGATCCGCCCCGCTCCCCGGCCAGCAGCACATCCGCACACGCCGTGCCTTCGGGATACGTCAGGGTCCCGTGCTCCTCCACAATCAGCTGCCGCCGCAGCGGGATCATGAACAGCAGTCCCAGCCAGCCGCCCAGCATCGCCAGCACAAAAATACGGAAGTATTCGAGGTCGAACCCCAGGAAGATCAGCGCCGGCAGCGTGAAGATCACGCCCGCCGCGATCGACTGCCCCGCGTTCCCCGTCGTCTGAACAATATTGTTCTCGAGGATCGATGCCCGCCCCAGCGCCCGCAGCACGCTGATCGACAGCACCGCAATCGGAATCGACGCCGCAACGGTCAGCCCGGCTTCGATGCCGACGTATACCGTGACCGCGCCGAAGATCAGCCCGAAAATGCACCCCAGCACGATNNGTCAGCTCCGGCCGCGTCTCACCCGGAGCAACAAACGGCTGAAAACTTTGTGGATTATGCGTCGTTGCCAAAGGAATTCCCTCCGACAGGATTCGGGGAAGCCTGAGTGTACCAGCCAGCTTGCACGTCTGGAATTCTCTGGGAACCATTTCGCCAGATTCTCCAGACGTCCGCTTCAAAGGCCGCGGAGCCTTTCTGGTTTTGTATCAGGGCATGACTTCAGTCGTGCCGTAAAGTTTTCTAAAATGTCTGGGCTTTAGCCCCTGTGCCTTTTGGTTCGCTGCAATAATGAAGCAGGCGGGAATCAAGCGATGACCAGTAGCTATCTCGTCATCTACGAGCGCGGCGACGACGGAACTGTCAGCGCCTACGCTCCTGAATTGCAGCCTGGAGCCGTCGTCTCCACCGGCCGCGACTACGAAGAAGCCCGCAAAATGATTGCCGAGGCCATCGCCCTCTACCTCGAAGAAATGCGCAACACCGGTCAGGCGATCTCTCCGTCGCCGGTTCGTTACGAAGTCGTCGAAGTCGCAAGCTAACCCGCCTCCGGTTCCCTGTACGCTGCAACCTGTTCCCTGTACCCTGTCGTATGCGGGCCCGCAAACTCCTCGCCTACGCCGCTATCTACGTCCTCTGGGGCGGATCCTTCCTCGCCATCCGCGAAATCGTTGCCGTCGTCCCGCCCTTCTTCGCTGCCGGATTCCGCTTCACCCTCGCCGGTCTCATCCTTTTAATATGGAGCCGCCTCACCGGCCCCATCTCGCTCGGCCCACGCCAGCTTTATGGCGCCTCCATCCTCGGCCTCATCATGTTCACCTGCCTCTACGCCGGACTCTTCTGGGCCGAAATCCGCATCGCCTCCGGCGTCGCCGCCGTCATTTCCGCCATGATCCCCGTCTGGATCTTCGTCGGCGAAGTCTTCCTCCTCCGCACCCAGCGTGCCACCGCGCTCTCCCTCACCGGCATCGCCCTCGGTTTCCTCGGAGTCGCCCTCCTCGCCCTGCGCTCCTCCCCAGGTGCCGCTCCCGCCCACACCTCCACGCTCGCCGTATTAGTCACCGTGGCAGGCACAATTTGCTGGTCCGCCGGAACCCTCCTCTCCCGCCGTCTCACCCTCCCGCGTCCTCAAAAAGCCAATGCCGGATGGCAGATGTTCTCCGGCGGCTTTCTTCTCCTCATCCTCTCCGCCGCCGCCGGAGAATTCCGCCGCCTCCCCTCCGCCGCGATCCTTCTCAGCCCGCGCGTCCTCGTCAGCATGACGTACCTCGTCGTCGCGGCCTCCATCGTCGCCTACACCGCCTACGTCTGGATCATCGCGCACGACTCCCCTACGCGCGTCTCCAGCTACGCCTATGTCAATCCGGTTTTTGCGTTGATCCTTGGAGCAGTCCTGGCAGGCGAGCGCCTCGCCCCTCTGCAACTCGCCGGCGCCGCCCTCGTCCTCGCCGGCGTCCTCGCCACCTTAATGGGCAAACCCGTTCCCGCGCCGAAGGCTCAATCGGCCGAGCCGGTGCAAGCCACATCAACCGCCCGCTGACCGCCTTTTCGCTAACCGATTCTGCGCTACCGGCTACCGGCTCCGCCTACGCGTAGATCCCACGCTGCTTGATCGTGAACGCCACCCGGTCGATCGCCAGCATATACGCCGCGATCCGGTTGTTCACCGCGTGTGCTTCCGCGTACCGCGTCACGTCGTCAAAGCTCTCCGCCAGGATCGCCTCCATCCGCTCGTTCACTTCCGACTCTTTCCAGAAGTAGCCCTGCCGGTCCTGCACCCACTCGAAGTACGACGCCGTCACTCCGCCCGCATTGGCCAGAATGTCCGGGATGATGAACACCTTCTTGTCCGCCAGAATCTCATCCGCAACCGCGGTCGTCGGCCCGTTCGCGCCTTCGCACACAATGCGCGCCCTGATCCGCTCCGCATTTCTGCTCGTAATCACGTTCTCCGTCGCTGCCGGAATCAGAATCTCGCAGTCCGTCGTCAACAGCTCCGCCGTCGGCATCGGCTCCGC
>PMAD01000177.1 GCA_003152415.1 Acidobacterium sp. | reverse complement strand
TCGAAGCCGCGCGCCTCGGCAAGGAGATCGAGCCGTTCCACCTTTTCTGGATGGAGGATCCGGTTCCTGCTGAACTTCAGGAAGGTTTTCGCGTGATTCGCGAGCACACCACAACCCCAATCGCGACCGGTGAAGTGCTCAATTCCATCTGGGATGTCCACGAGCTGATCCGCAACCAGTGGATCGACTACGCGCGCCTCACGCTGACCCACGCTGGAGGATTCACGGCACTGAAGAAGATCGCCGACTTCGCCGCGCTCTACCACGTCCGCACCGGCTGCCACGGCCCCACCGACCTTTCGCCCGTCTGCATGGCCGCCGCGCTGCACTTCGACCTCGCCATTCACAACTTCGGCATCCAGGAGCACATGCCGCACAACAAAGAAACCGACGCAGTCTTCCCGCACGCGTATCGCTTTGACGATGGCTACATGCATCCCGGCGACGGCCCTGGACTCGGGGTCGACCTTGACAAGAAGCTCGCCGCGAAATATCCCTATCAGCGCGCGTACCTGCCCGTCCTGCGCAAACTCGATGGAACGTTGTGGGATTGGTAAGATCGGCGGGTTGATGGGAGACGAACCGCCAATCAATCCACCCCAAAGCAACCCGAACCAAATTTTCCCCAGCAGGAGCAAAGCTGTGTTGAATTTTGTGAAGCGCTCGTTCGTGATCCTCTGCGCCGGTATCGCTCCGGCTCTCGTCGCCCAGTCCGCCCCAGCCCCCACGGGCCAAATCTGGTTTGACTCCTCGCAGCCGCTCGACAAGCGTGTCGACGCGCTCGTTTCCGCAATGACGCTCGAGGAAAAAGTCTCGCAGATGGAGAACCACGCCGCTGCGATCCCGCGCCTCGGTGTGCCGGAATACGACTACTGGAGCGAAGGTCTCCACGGCATCGCCCGCTCCGGCTATGCCACGCTCTTTCCCCAGGCCATCGGACTCGCCGCGACGTGGGACACCCCGCTCCAGCATCAGGTCGCGACCGTCATCTCCATCGAAGCCCGCGCCAAGTACGAGCAGGCCATGCGCGACAACCTGCACAACATCTTCTACGGCCTTACAATCTGGTCGCCCAACATCAATATCTTTCGCGATCCGCGCTGGGGCCGCGGCCAGGAGACCTACGGCGAGGATCCCTTCCTCACCAGCCGCATGGGCGTGGCCTTCGTGACCGGCTTGCAGGGGGACGATCCGAAATATTTCCGCACTATTGCCACTCCGAAGCATTATGCGGTGCACAGTGGACCCGAGTCGTTGCGCCACGAGTTCAACGTCGACGTCACCCCGCACGATCTTGAGGACACTTATCTTCCCGCCTTTCGCGCCACCGTCACCGAAGCCCACGCCGGCTCGGTGATGTGCGCCTATAACTCCATCGATGGCGTCCCCGCCTGCGCCAACACCATGCTCCTCGACAAGATTCTGCGTCGCGCCTGGAATTTTCAGGGTTTCGTCACTTCCGACTGCGGAGCCATTTCCGACTTCTATTCCGCGAGCGGCCATCATTATTCTCCTGACGCCGCGCACGCCAGCGCTGTCGCCGTCGAGGCGGGAACCGAAACCAGCTGCGGCCAGGAATACAAAGCGCTGGTCGATGCGGTTCACCAGGGCCTCATTCCCGAGTCCGGCATCGATCAGGCGGTGCGCCGCCTCTTCACCGCCCGCTTCAAGCTGGGCATGTTCGATCCGTCAGCCGAAGTAAAGTACGCGCAGATTCCCTTCTCCACAGTCGACTCGCCGGAGCATCGCGCCCTGGCGCTCAAAACCGCGCAGGAATCCATCGTCCTCCTGAAAAATGACGGCACCCTGCCTCTCGCGCCCTCACTCAAACGCGTCGCCGTCATCGGCCCCAACGCGGCATCGCTCGCCGCCATCGAAGGCAACTACAACGCGATCCCCTCGCACCCGTCATTGCCGGTCGATGGCATCGAAGACGCACTCCGTGGGAAAGCCGCCGTCGCCTACGCGCAGGGATCGAACTATGTTGCGGAGTTGCCCATAGCCATCCCCCGCACCGCCCTGCACCCCGTAGCCGGATCGAAAGAGCCAGGCCTCAAAGGCGAGTACTTCGATAATCCCGATTTCTCCGGCACTCCGGTCCTCACCCGCGTGGATAAGCAGATCGACTTCGACTGGAATGGGGCGAGCCCGGGACCGAAGGTGCCCGAGACCGGCTACAGCGTGCGCTGGACGGGAGTGTTCGCGCCGCCTGCGCCTGGAAAATATACGCTGGCGCTGCGGCGAAGCGGTTGCTATCGATGCGGGGATCAGGAGACGTACGCGCTTTGGTTTGACGGCAAGGAAGTTTACGACAGCACGAAGCACCCCGCGCCCAACCGGCGCGGAGAGCGTGAAGCAGCGGTCGAAGTCGAACTCGGCGATACCCAGGAGCACACCATCCGCGTCGATTACGTCTTCAAAGCCCCGCTCCTTGGCGCGGGCGTCGCGCTGGAATGGCAGGCCCCGGCAGCAGCACTGCGCGACGAGGCGATCCGTGCGGCGCAGGATTCCGACGTGGTGCTGGCCTTCGTCGGCATCTCCCCCAATCTCGAAGGCGAAGAGATGCCCGTGCACGTCGACGGATTTGCCGGNNGGCAAGCCGGTCGTCGTGGTCCTGATGAGCGGCAGTGCCGTGGCCATGAACTGGGCGAAGGATCATGCGGCCGCGCTCGTGGAAGCGTGGTATCCGGGCGAGGCCGGTGGCGAAGCGATCACGGACATCCTCACGGGTAAAGCAAATCCCTCGGGGCGGCTGCCGGTCACCTTCTATGCGTCCGACGGCCAGCTTCCTCCGTTCGCCGACTACAGCATGAAGAACCGGACCTACCGCTACTTTGACGGTGAGCCTCTGTATAACTTCGGCTACGGATTGAGCTACACGACGTTTCGATATTCCGGCCTGAAGTTATCCTCCTCATCGCTGAAGGCAGGCGACCCGCTAAGTGCCGAAGTAACCGTGACGAATACAGGAAGCCGTGCAGGAGAGGAAGTAGCCGAGCTTTACCTGATTCCTCCGGCAGGAAAGGGCTACCCGTTGCGCAGCCTGGAGGGTTTCGTGCGCGCGCAGCTTGCGCCTCACGCCAGCGCGGTTGTGCATTTCAACCTGGATGCGCGGCGGTTGAGCGAAGTGGACGACAGCGGCCATCGCGCGGTTCGCGCCGGCGAATACGAAATATTTGTCGGAGGAAGTTCGCCGGGCGCGGCTGCAGAAGGAGTCTCGGCGAAACTCGCCGTCACAGGCTCGTCGGATTTGCCGGAATAGGAGCTACGCGCACCGGAGGTTCAAGATCCCGAGGTTTGTTTGCTGCGAAGAGCGCGGCGGAAGAGGGCCAGTTTCGCGCCGGCTTCAGGATCCTCCTTCAAATGGGTCCAGCCTGCCTGGCAAAACGCCGCCACCACGCCGAGGAAGAGTCCCGCGACGGTGGCAATGATCGTAATGAGACCTCGTTTTGGGAAGGACTTCCGATCCGGAGGAATCGCGGGATCGACAACTTGAACCATCGCTCCCTCTCTTGCTTCGTCGAGCTTGGCGATCTCGAACTGCTTCGCCAGAATATCGAAGATGGTCTCGTAATATTTCACGTCGCGCAGCTTCCGCACATATTCGAGGCCCGCCTCCGGCACTTTCCCCTTGGTGACCATCAGAGAGTCCCCGGATTCATCTGAGCCGCCCAGTTTCGCCAGTTGAGCGCGCATGCTCTCGAGCTCCTGCTGCGCCTCAACCAGCTGGGCGTTTTCTCCGGTCGCATAGGTCTGCATGCCCTGAATCTGCACTTCTTTGGCGGCGATCTGCGCACGCAGGCCGGCTGCCGATTCGATGAGAGCTTTCGCCTGGCTGTCCAGCTGTATCAGCCCGGTGGTCTGCTCAGTGCGCTTCAGAGCTTCTTCGGCGTTGGCCAGATTGTCTTTGGACTGCTCCAGCTGCTGTTCAAAGAAGAGAGCCCGCTGCTGTGCCTCGGTGAAGGCAAGATGCTTCGACAGTTCGCGAAATTCATCCACATATCCGTTGGCGAGCTGCGCCGCTCGGTTGGGATCATGGTCCTCGACCGAGATGTGAATCAAACCGTCTTTACTGCTCCCATCTACTGCTGCGTGCTGTTCGAACGCTTTGCGGGCGTCTGACACCAGCCGCTTGTGGTACTCCTTCTGCAGTTCGTAGTCGTGCACCAGGCCGTCTTCCACGGTCTGGCTCGTCAGCATGGCCACATACATGTCGTTGGGATTCTTGATGCCGAGACTGCCCCCGGCCAGAGCAGCCATCGAGCCCAGGTTGCTGAGCTGCGAACTCAGCGCGGCGCCGAGAGACGAACTCTGCTGCGGCGGCAGCAGGATGACCGTAGCGGTGTATCGCTTCGGCAGGAGAAGGGAGACGATCAGCGCCAGGATGGCGCACGTTGCCGTGACCAGCACGATCGTCCATTTGCGTTCCGCCAGAACGATCAGCAGATCGAGCAGCGAAATCTCTTCTTCACGATTGCGGGGAGAGTTCGGTGCCGGCGACGTCGGAGCGCCGGGTGATTCTTTCAGATCGGGATAGCGTGTTTCTGTTGCCATGAATTGTGCGAAGGCCCGGGAAGGGCGGTGCCTGTTTACCTGTATCTTACAGGTTCAAACAGCGCGCCCGTGCCTCCTACTGAATCACGCTGAGCGCCGCGGCCCCCAGGGCAAACTGCGAGAAGAGCTGCGACCAGTCCAGAACGCCCCGCAACGCTGAGGGTTTAAAGGTCTTCTCGGGAACCACGATTGTGTCGCCCGGATTCATCCGCAGGTTGTCAAACTCGTTGCCCCAGATTCCTTTTTCGGCCTCGCGGCTGATCACCGATCCGTCGGCGCGAATAACAAAGGTATGTTTCCGGTCGGCGTCGCGATTCGGGCCGCCCGCGAGATGGAGATAGGTGCCCGCCCGCCGGATGGTCTCGTAGAGGAAGGAGTTCTGGTCGTAGACCGCACCGACGACATTCACGCTCGCGGGCACAGGAGGAACCACGAAACGATCCCCGTCTTCGAGAGAGATATCCGGCAGGACATCGAGGCCGCTGCTGCCGGCCTTGAATTCCAGCACAATGCGGCCGGTGGCGCGGATCTGGCGCAGCCGTCCGAGCAGTTCCTGTTCGCTGTTCTGGGCCGCCGCGCCGCTGGCCAGATCCTGTGTCGAAGTCGCCGGCGATGATGCCAGCGCCAGATTGCCCCGCTGCATCTGCATCTCCAGCGTCTGCACATATTCGTCCATCCGCCGCTGCTGGACCGCGCGGGTGGATTCGCGCGTGAATTCCGAGCCGTACAGATAAGCTGCGGCCGTGAACCCGCCGGCGCGCTGCACCAGATCCCGCAGGGTCTCGCCTGGCTGGACCGTGTACACGCCGGCGTGCGCGAACTCCCCGTCCAGGCGGACATACTTGGTCTGCTGCGCGATGGGAACGCGAATGTCGCCCTGCGAAAAGATGGAGACAATATCGCCGGGTTGCAGCTCGAGGTCCTGAGAAGCATCGTGCTGGAGCACCAGCTTGCCCAGGTCGAAGGGGATCAGGGTTGTCTTCAGAGTCGCCGAATCCAGCCGTTCGATCACGGCATAGTTCCAGTCGATTTCCGGCGCGAAGGGACCCACCTCGGTGCGCATCGCCGCGGGAGCCTGCGAGTATGTGGGCTGTTCAGCGGCAAGGCTGGCGCTGCCCGCCCGCTGAGCAGCCGAAAGGTTTCTCGTGGACCCCGTGATCGTGCTGGAAGCGCCGGATTGATCCTGATTGGTCACAGCGGGATTCTCGCCGGGGTTTTGTTCGTTGTACCCCGACGAAGGCTGGCCCGTGTTCGCTCCGAAGGTCGCCCCGCCACTGGCAGGCGCTTGGATCAGCTGCCGTCGCGGCAATTCCGTCGGAGAAGAGGGCTGGCGCAGATCCGGAAAACTCTGCAGCGGCTCAAATTCAGGAGAGGGAAGCCCGAGCTGCGCGCGTCTCCACCAGTAATTGCGCGTAATCAGGGAATCCTTATCCGGAATCAGATCGCTGATGTGCATGCCCGAGTGCCAGGCGAAATGGCCCTGATTCGCGGTATTGCCGCGCAGGGTGACCGTCTTCTGATACATCGGGACGATGGAAAAAACACGAACCAGGTCGCCGTCGGCGAGCTCCGTCGCGAGGCCGGCCTGATCCCAGGCAACCTCCATCGCATAGCGGTCGCGATGTTCGTCGGTGCGCTCGATGGAAATCCGTGCCTGGGCGGCCACGACAGAGGCGCCTCCCGCATCGGCGAGCGCCTCGGCCAGCGCGTCGCTGGCGCGCAGCTCATAGATCGCCGGGTGTTTCACGCTGCCGGTCAGGGCCACCTGCGGGCCGACCGGAGGAATGAACAGCACGTCACCGTTCTGCAGCGTCACGTCCTTCGATTTGTCGCCGTGCACCAGCAGCGAGTACAGGTCGAAGTCGGTGACCACAGTGCCCGCCCGGCGCAGCTCGATGTGGCGGAACGATCCGGCCGCCGACGGACCGCCGCCGGCAAAGAGCGCGTCCACCAGAGTGCTGAGCGAACTCACCGTGTACACGCCTGGGCGGCGCGCTTCGCCAGCGAGATACACCTGTATCGCGCGGATCTGGCCGACATCTGCCGTGAGGTCGAAGTTTCTATAAACCCTTCCAATCGCCGCGCGAAGGTGCGCGTCAAGGGCGGAGGACGGCAGCCCCGCGACCTGCACTCCCCCAATCTGTGGCAGGTAAATCTCGCCGGAGCGATCGACGCGCACATCGGCGCGGAAATTCACCTGTCCCCACACCCGTATGCGCAGCTCATCGCCCGGGCCGATCACGTAGTCGGAGGGCACGGGAACCATGTCGAGTGGCGCGAATGTGGTCGGAACCTGGCGAAACAGGCTCTCTCCATAAATAGGCAGGACCTGACCGGTGGTGGAGGCCACGAATTTCTGGAACTCGGTCAGCGGCTCGGGGGGAAGCGTTGGTTGCTGTTGAGGCCGGATCGCCGGTTGGCGGCCAACATTCTCGTTGTCGGTGTAGTTGAAATTGAGGGGCGCCTGACCGCCATTCTGCCCCGACGGATTCCCCGGAGACAGCGAAATTGGGTTCTGATTCTGAGCCGCGCACTGTGACGAGTTCGCCAGGAGGGGATCGGTGCAATCCGGGGTGCCGGACGGGTTTTGCGGAGTGCCGGGGACATTGTCCTGCGCACCAGCGTGCAGCACCACGGTAATGCACGCGGCCGCCGCAAGCATAGCGAGTCGATTCATCATACGGGGTTGATGTGCGAAGCGGAGAGAGTGCACGGATGGCGCCGCGAAGCGGTTTGTCTCATTGATTCGTGCGGGGTAATCCCTGTGGGGACAGTCTAGCATGCTGCCGGAGGGTGAGTACCTACGTATACCTTTGGGGGATTGAGCTGCCCTTTTTGGGAAGGTTATTGTCGTAATGACACTGGCGTGACAATAGTGCGCGCGAGTCCAAAAAGCATGATCGAACAACTTGCATCCCTGGTATACTGCAAGCATAGAAACACGCAACCCCGTTGGTTACAGTTTAGTAACAACACACCAGCAAAATCAGCCCGCCGGAATCTGATCTGCTTCCCTTAGGTTTGCGAAGGTCAAGAATACCGCATTCGTTGTGATGGGTGGAATGAGCTCGCTTTCTTTCGAAAATATTCTTACTCCGGACTCCGCTGACAGAGCAGAAGCGGTTGCGCATCTTCCTTCAACCGGGCGGACTCCGCGATCGGTCGCTCACATCGGCGATTCCGTGCGCGCTGGTGCTGCACGCGCACGGACAGCCGGGGATGCGAGTCCCTGGGCGCTTTCTTCGCTGCGCCGTGGTTTGGAGATCCTGTTAGCCTCCCTCGCTCTCATCGGCTTCATGCCGCTGATGGCCTGCGCTGCGATCCTTGTTCGCCTCGGCTCAGAGGGCCCCATCCTTTTCCGGCAACGACGCATGGGCCGGAATGGCAGGGAATTCATCCTCTACAAGTTTCGCTCCATGTGTCCCAAAAAGGGAAGCAACTCCTCCATTACTGTGAGCGGTGACGTCCGCATTACCCCCATGGGGGCCTTGTTGCGCCGCTATAAGCTCGATGAGCTGCCCCAGTTCTGGAACGTTCTGCGTGGTGATATGTCGCTCGTGGGCCCGCGCCCCAAGCTCCCTCACCATGAGGCGCTGCACATGGCCTGCCGTCCTGGTATTACCGGCGTGGCCACGCTGGCCTTTCGTAAGGAAGAGGAATTTCTCTCCGAGATTCCTGAAGATCAGCTGGAGACTTTCTACGAGATGTTCGTCAAGCCGGCCAAAGCGCAGCTCGACCTGGAATACATGCGCACGGCGACCCTGGCGAGCGACCTGAAGGTCCTTTGGCGCACCGCAAGCGCGTGCCTGTTTGCTACGGAGGATTCGCAGGCAGAATCCGCCGAGACGATCACCCAGTATGAAGAGGCCGCGCGGGTGATGTTCGGAAAACGCTGGCAAACTTCCGAGAGCCACCCCGTGTTGCCCCAGGGCGCGTATGCGCCGGGGCTGAATCCGGAACTGTAAAGAGCCAATCCTCTCGTTGTGACCACCCGTGGGCGGCCCACGCGCGCCCCGGGCCCCGCCCCGCCCCCTGACCCCCTTCCCGAACCGCCACGCTCACTCTGCGCATTCCCATCTCGGTTTCTCACGGTACCTGGGGACCCCGTCGCTGACGAACGTAACGTCCCCGTCGTGGCCCCTCGGCCGAATAATAGGTACGTCCCGTTGGCGCAACGCGCGCGGGATCGAGCCCTCTCTTCGGGGTGTGGAGAGATGACCTCGTGTGCCGGGATTGCGGAGAGGCGTTACTTTGGGCCCAGAGAAACGGTGGACCGCCGGCAAGCCAGCCGGTCGTCGATGGTTCCGCAATGACACGCTGACAGCGATCATCCTCTTTTGTGCGGGGCTGGTCGCCATCAATGCTGCCGGAAGGGCAGCCGCACGGGCTGAGCAACCCGCGCCTTCAATCCAGCGTCCGGCATCGTCACAAACAGAACCAAATCGCCCCACCACCCCCTTTTCGGCGCGTCGGCATCCTCGGAATACAGTTCCCGCCCTCGTCCTGGTGCGCGCCCGCGCCGCTCATGCGGCCATGGTCCGCGCCCAGGCCACAGCATCGCCCTCGACCACGTGGCAACCTGTTGGGCCGCCCCAGGTCAGCACCTCAACTTGGGATCTGGTTACGGGTCCGGTCACCAGCCTGGCAGCCGATCCTTCCGACACTTCCGGAAACACCGTCTACGCAGGCACCGATGGCGGCGGCGTATGGAAATCCACCAACGC
>PMAD01000094.1 GCA_003152415.1 Acidobacterium sp. | reverse complement strand
CTGACGATCGCGGTGCATCCTGGATTCGTGCAGCCGCTGCTTCCGCAAAATGTGGCGTTGACGGCGGGCGCGACGGCCGAGGTGACGGCGCAGATTGCCGAAGTGGATGCCGGCAGCGTGAAGTGGTCGCTCGAGAGCGCGCCGAATGGCGAGCAGAATTCAACGACAGGAGCGCTGGGTTCGGTGAGTGGTTCATCGTGCCAGCGGAGCTCGGACCACTACACAACGTGCATGACGACGTACACGGCGCCGAGCGCGATTCCGCAGCAGGATGTGTATGTGGTGGCGGCGGTGAATGGGAGCACGGTGAGGTCGCCGCTGCATGTGCTGCTGAACAGTCGCGGGGTGGTGAGCAATCCGATTGTGAATCAGGCGATCCAGACGGGGCCGGCGCTGCTGGGCGCGTCGGGCGGGAACGACGGGGATTACGACACCTGGGAGGACCGCAAAGGCGACTCGTTTGTTGCGGATTGCTGTGGCGGCACGCTGGGTGCGCTGGTTGAAGACGAGCAGAAGAATCAGTACATCCTGAGCAACAATCATGTGCTGGCGGAGAGCGACCAGGGACATGTGGGAGACACGATCGATCAGCCAGGTCTGATTGACGGCGCGTGCACGCCGCTAAGCCGGCCGGGATCGACGCTGCACCCGATCGGGACGCTGCAGTATTTTGTGCCGCTGGCTTCGCAGCAGACGAATGTGGATGCGGCGCTGGCGCTGGCGTCGCCGGGTGCGGTGGATCCGACGGGGAGCATTTTGGGGCTTGGCGTGCCGGGGCGGGATCAGGCGCTGAGCGGGGCGCCGCCGATGGCCGGGAGCGGCGAGACGCTGACGGCAGCGAACCTGGCGATGAACGTGGCGAAGAGCGGACGCACGACGGGGCTGACCTGTTCGAGCATTAACGCGGTGGCGCTGACGGTGAAGGTGGACTACTACAAGGATTGCGCGGAGACGCAGCCGTATACCACAAAGACATTTGAGAATCAGATTGGGATTGGGGGCACGCACTTCACCGACAGCGGCGATTCAGGCGCGCTGGTGCTGGACGCGAGCAATGCGCAGGCGGTGGGGCTGTATTTCGCAGGCGGTACCGATGGGGATGGGAACGGGCTGAGCGTGGTGAATCCCATTGGCGATGTGCTGCACGAGCTGAGTACGGAGGCGGGCTCTCCGCTGAGCCTCGTGGGGACGAGCACGCCGCATTCAATTGCGTGCCTGCGCTACGATCCCGCGGTGCCGACGGAGCCGCCATACGTGGGGCCTGCGGCGCTGGATCGGGCCCAGGCGATTGCCGAGGGTGCTGCGGATACTTTGCGCGGGAACGGGATTTTGGGAACCGCTGCAGGACACAGCCTGGACAGCCCGGGCGATCCGGCGGTGGTGGTTTATGTCGATCACGCTGCGGCGACGGTGCCGGAGACGATTGAGGGGATGCGGACGCAGGTTGTTGTGACAGATGCTGGCGCGGTAGCGCGCGGGACGGCTCCGACGATGCCGGCGCTGTCGCCGGGGCTAAATTTGTCGAGCGCGGCGCTGGCAGGAGCGACGGCGGTGGAGCGGAGTGTGGCNNCAGTCGATGCCGATGACGGTGGGCGGGATGCGGGTGGAGTACATGCGGCTGCATCGGTTTCACACGACGCTGTCGAAGTGGGCGACGGCACGGCGTTCAGGGTGCAGCGTTCAGCGTTCAGCAGGCAGCGATCAGAAAAATCAGTGATCGGTAATTAGCTGAGCGTTCAGCGTGGTCGGGACGGTGGCGGCCGGTTCGCCTTAGTAGACGCCGGGAATCAGGCGCGAGGTGTGGGCGTAGTAGGCGTCGTACTCGCTGCCAAAATGCTCGTGCAGCAGTTTCTCCTCGGCGCGCATACGCGCGACCAGCGGAGGAATCAACAGCGCCGTCAGCAGCACGCCGATGGCGGATCGAAAAGCGAGAGCCCATCCCAGGGTGCTGATCAGCATGCCCAGATAGCTGGGGTTGCGGATGAAGCTGTAGATGCCGGTCGTGACCAGCGTATGTTCCGGCTGGATGGCGACCAGTCCGCTGAAGCGGCGGCCGAGAATAAAGACGGGCCAGAGACGCAGCGCGGCGCCGGCGGAGAAGAGCACGACGCCCAACCAGCGAATGGTATCCCCACCGAAGACGAAGAGGCCCTTGCGATCTGACCAGGCAGGCAGGTAGGCCACGAGGATCGCGATGAGGGTGAAAGCGAGGAGGACCCAGCGGTTGCCGCGGTCTTCCTGTTCACCGGAGCTGAGGTTGCCCTGGGTGAAGAGGGAAACGATGGTCAGTGCGAGGGTTGCAATCCCAAGGGCAACGAGGGGCGGATGAGAGAAGAAGGCGGACCATCCGCCCCAGCCGAGCACCGCGAGCCCGAACTGGATAACGACCCCCAGCAGGGTGATCATCGTCATTTTGAGGGTGATTTTCACGGACTTGGCTCCCGGGAGACGAACCCATCTTATTTCAAGAACCGCTGGATCAGCTCTGCAGAGCGGCGACGGCTTCGGGTGAGGCTTTTTCGCTGCGGAATTCGCCTTCCCACTTTGCGACGACGGCAGACGCGAGGCAGTTGCCGACGACATTGACGACGGTGCGGCCCATGTCGAGGAGGGCGTCGACGCCGAGGATGACGAGGATGGGCTCGACTGGCAGCGCGAAGATGGAGGCGGTGGCGAGAATCACGACGAGCACGGAGCGCGCGACGCCGGCCACGCCTTTGCTGGTCAACATGAGGACGCCGAGCATGGTGAGCTGGCGGCCGAGGCTCATGTGGATGCCCGCAGCCTGGGCGGTGAAGATGACGGCGATGGAGCAGTAGAGCGCCGATCCTGCCGTGTTGAAGGTGTAGCCGGTGGGGATGACGAAGGCGACGATTTTGCGCGGGACGCCGAAGGCTTCCATGGCCTCGATGGCGCGGGGGAGCGCGGCTTCACTGGTGCTGGTGGCGAAGGCGATGGTGGCGGGCTCGGCGACGGCTCGGAGGAATTCACGGAGCGGCAGGCGCGCGAGCAGCAGCGCGGGCAGCATGGCGACGAGCGCGAAGACGACGATCGCAATGTAGAGGGTGAGCGCCAGCTTGCCGAGGTTGAGCATGACGCCGAGTCCCGATTGCGCGACGGTGAAGGCGAGAGCGGCGGCGACTCCGACAGGCGCGTAGAGCATGACGAAGTTGGTGAAGGCGAACATCACCTCGGTGAGCGATTCGCAGAGGCGCAGCATGGGCGCACGTTTCGTCTCGCTGACGCGGCTGAGGGCGAGGCCGAAGAAGATGGCGAAGACGACGACCTGGAGGATTTGGTTGTCGGCGACGGCGCTGGCGATGTTTTCAGGAAAGACATGCAGTAGAAACTGCTGCCAGGAGATGGCGGTTTGCTGCGGGAGCGAGGCGGCCGCTGCGATGTGGGTCTGCGCGCTCATATTGAGGCCGACGCCAGCCTTGGAGATGTCGATGGCGACGAGGCCGATGAAGAGCGCGATGGTGGTGAGGGTTTCGAAGTAGAGGAGGGATTTGAGTCCGAGGCGGCCGACGGTTTTGGCTTCGGAGTGGCTGGCGATGCCGGTGACGAGGGTGCCGAAGATGAGCGGCGCGACGATGACGCGGATGAGGCGGAGGAAGATGTCGCCAAAGACGCGGCTGGACAAAGCGACATGGGGAGCGTCGACACCGAGCTCGATCCCGGCGAGCATGCCGACGAAGATCCAGCCGGTGAGGGANNGTGCTGCGCTGCGGCTGCGGCGCCGTAGAGTACGAGGCCGGCGAGGACCGTGACGGAGGCATTCGGCTTTTTCATGCCAGGGAAACAGGGTACCTGACAGCGGATAGCGGAGAGAAAGGCAGCGGACAGCGGATAGAAAAGCAGCGTTCGGCGTTCAGCGATCAGCGTTCAGGAAAAGCAACCCCTCGACACAGCGCGTATTTCATTGGAAGCGGGGTACAGGGCGCGGGGCGCAGGGAAAAGCGGCGCGCTGGGGCGCGAATCCCGGGTCTCAAGATCGAGAGCCGGGCCAGCCAGAGCGTGCCGGGATGGGGCACCCGGCAGTGTTTTATCCTGCTGGCATGCGTAGTTTTGTTTCTGTCGTGCTTTCCTGTTCGCTGATGTTGGCAGCCGCGGCGACGGCGCAGACGCTCGATCCTTTGGCGCCGAAGCCTGCGGAGAATCAGAACGGCAATGCGCTCACGAATCCGGGGCTGTCGCCGGAGGTTGAGTTCCTGTACCAGCTGGAGGTGAAATTCGCCGCCGATACGGCGAAAGGCGGGGGCGCAGCCTTCAGCTCGTGGTTCGCGCCAGATGCGGTGACGCTGGGCAACGGCAAAGCGCCGGTGGTGGGCCACGATGCGATTGCCGCGTCCGCGACCTGGTCACCGGACGCCTATCAACTGACGTGGACGCCGGAGGGGGCGCGGATGGGTCCTGCGGGGGACATGGGCTTTACCTGGGGGCACTACCAGGGGATGTCGAAGGACGCCCAGGGAAGCACGGCGAAGACGACGGGCCGGTACATGACGGTGTGGAAAAAGCAACCGGGCGGGTCCTGGAAGGTGGCCCTGGACGCCAGCAACGAGGGGCCTGCGGAGGACTGTTGCCGGGTAAAGTGAACGATTTCTGAGGCAAAATAGGGCGGTTATGTTACCGTAGTGCCTGAATGAGGCGCGCCGTTCCGTTACTACCGGAAAGTACCGTAAGCGATACGTATAACAGGACTTGGGATCACCCGAACGGGGCAGGGCGGGGGCGAAAATACTCTGGGACAATGCTTGTGACGCTCCGGCGTCTGGACTACGGTTGCACTTTTGCCCTGGCAACAACATATGCCTGAAGACAGGGGTCCCGGGCTCGCCGGAGTCTGCGGAGAGGGATGAGTTACCTGGCCACCAGCGCGCAGTGGAGCGAAGCCGAAAGGCTGAAGTCTCTGCTCGAATACGACATTCTCGACACACCGGCGGACCCGGCGTTTGACGAGATAGTTCGTGTCGCGGCCCAGGCGACGGGCGCACCTTTCGCGTATCTCGGGTTCCTCGACGCGAATCGATTGTGGTTCAAGTCGCGGTTTGGCTTCCAGGGGACGGAGATTCCCCGGCTGGCGACTGCGGATCAGTACACCATTCTTGAACCTGAGCCTCTGCTGATTGCGGACGCGGCGATGGAGCCGCGGTTCCCGGTGCGCGGCATTCCGCTGACCAGGACGGT
>PMAD01000184.1 GCA_003152415.1 Acidobacterium sp. | reverse complement strand
GAGGCGAAACGGCGCGAGGTGGTGTTCGAGCCGGATGCGGCGCGGGAGCTGGCCGATGCGCTGGGCGCGGACATGATGCTGATTGCGTCCGAGATGGAGAAGCTGGTGCTGTATGCCGGAGCGAAGCGGCACGTGACGCTGGGCGATGTAGAGACGATGGTGCTGGCCGCGAAGCAGCGGTCGCTGTACGAGCTGACGGACGCGATTTCGGCGAAGGATCGGGCGCGGGCGCTGAGCCTGCTGCATGGGCTGCTGAATGCTTCGGATGGCGGGGAGGATTCGGCGATCGGGCATCTATATATGCTGGCGCGGACGTTCCGGCAAATGCTGGTGATTCTCGAGAGGAATGTGCGGGACTCGCGGGCGATCTGGCAGGCACTGTGGCAGGGGTTCCGAATGCCGCCGTTTGCGGCGGAGGATGTGATCCGGCAGGCGCGGCGGTACAAGTCGCGTCGGGAGCTGACGCGGGCGCTGCGGCTGATTGCGCGCGCGGACCTGGAGTTGCGGTCGCAGCCTCCGGATAAGCGGCTGGTGCTGGAGCGGCTGGTGCTGGAGCTGGCGAGCGAGGCTAAGGCGACTCCCATGAGTGCGCTGTCGCCGCAATACGCGATGGAATTTTAGAGCGGTCCTGGGGCACCAGCAACGGGCGCGCCGGGGAACCCCGGTGACTGGCCGTCACGGGCAGGCGCGCTCAGCAATCCTCGTGCATGAGGGTGGAAGGGTTAACGCTGAGCGCTCGCTGGGCTGGGATGGCGGAGGCTGCTGCGCCGAGGAGGGCCATGGTGGCGATGGCTCCGAGGAGGACGAGGGGATCGCGGGGGTTGGCCTGATAGACGATGTGGCCGAGGAGACGGCTTAAGAAGATTCCGGCGAGCAGACCGAGGGCCGAGCCCACAGCAAGGAGAACGATGGGACGGCCGATGGCTGCGGTCATGATCTGGGTGCGGCGGGCGCCGAGAGCGACGCGGATGCCAAGTTCCTTCATGCGCTTGCTGACGCTGTACGCGGCCATGCCGAAGATGCCGGTGAGAGCGAGCATGGCGGCGAGGAGGCCCATAACGCCGAGGGCGACGGCAGCGGCTTGCGCGGGGAAGAAAGTGGGGCGCAACGATTCGGGCCAGCTCTGCAGGGTGATGGGGACGTCCGGGTCGATGGCGCTGAGGGCGCGCTGAAGCGCGGCGGCCATCTGGTTGGGCGCGAGGCGCGAGCGGACGACGAAGATGGTTTCGCTCAAGTCGCTTTGCGGCAGCGGCAGGTAGACGACGGGTTGCGGCGGCTCCTGCAGGTCGTGATATTTGCCGTCTTCGGCGATGCCGACGACTTCGGTGAGGTGGCCGAAGAGAATGAAGCGCTCGCCGATGGCCGGGGTGCGGGGCCACATTTTGCGGGCGAAGGTTGCGTTCACGATGGCGACGGAGGGCTTGTCAGTTGTGTCCTGCCAGGAAACATCGCGGCCGCTGAGGAGGCGCGTGCCGGCGGCTTCGAGGTATCCCGGAGAGAGGGTGAAGACGTAGGGGGCGAGGACGGAATTGTTGAGGGTGAAGTCGGTCGTGCCGGGAGGGAAGATGGGGATCCCGCGCATGCCGCCGGTCATGGGCGTGCGGTTCACGGCGCCTGCGGCGGTGACACCGGGAATGTGCTGCGCGGCTTCGATGATGGCTTTCTCTTTCTCGAGGACGTCGGCGGCGGCGTATCCCGAGTGGCTGAGGTCGAGATCGGCGAGCATTACGCCCTGGGGCTGGAAACCCAGCGGAGCGTGGAGCTCGCGCATCATGCCGCGCACGGCGACCAGAGATGCCGTAACCAGCAACGTGCAGATGGCGATTTGCGCGCCGAGCAGCAGGTCGCGCGGGGCAAAGCGGCGGAGGTGCGGAGAATCCGCCGGTCCGCTCTTCATGGCCTGCAGGGGACTGCTCTGCCATGCGCGGCGTGCGGGAAGCATGCCGAAGAGGAGCGCGCTGGCGAGAGTAAAGGCGAGGCCTGCCAGGTAGACGCGCGCATCCACGCTCACGGGCAGATTGCCATAGGGGGAATGCCAGCGGTTCAGCGCGGCAAGCAGCAGGCTTGCGCTGGCGAACCCAACGGCTCCGCCGATCAGCGAGACGATCACCGCTTCGGTGAGGAGTTGGCGCATGAGGCGGCGGCGACTCGATCCGAGAGCAATGCGGAGGGCGAGTTCGCGGCTGCGATCGGCTGCGCGGGCCGCGAAGAGGCTGGCGAGGTTGGCGCAAGCGGCTGCGAGTACGAGCAAGGCGAGGGCGGTGACGCTCCAGAGGAATCCGCGGATGACTTCGCCGTCGTCGCCGAAGAGGCCAGGGTGGATGAGGCGCAGGGGCTGGCCGTCGTCGGTTTGGGGATACTCCATCGCGAGCTGGGCCGAGATGGCGTTGAGATTTTCAGTGGCCTGCTCGGGGGTCACGCCGGGTTTCAGACGGCCGATGACGGTGACGGCGGCCGATGTGCGGCTATGGAGGTAGTCCGAACCGCTGAGCTGCTGCTCGTTCAGCATGGGGATCCAGTAGTCGGGCCAGACGAAGCGCTCGGTTCCGTGGAACTGCGCGGGCGACACGCCGATGACGGTGAAGGGATGCTTGTTGAGTTCAACGGTCGAGCCGATGATTCCGGGATCGGCTTGAAACGCGCTGCGCCAGAGCGCATCGCTCAGGACCACCCAGGGCGCTGAGTTCGGGCCGTGCTCGTCGGCGGCGTGAAAGAAGCGGCCTGCCTGCGGCTCGACGCCGAGGAGATCGAAATAATTGCCGGTAACTTCATCGCCGTGGACTTCGATGGCCGCGTTATGCCAAAACAGAGCGGCGCTGGAGTATGCGTTAATGGCGGCCATTCCGGTGAAGGTGGTGTTGCGCCGGCGAAAATCTTCGAAGTCGGGGTACGAGGTGGTGATGAGCCGGAAGCTCGCCCATGCCTGATGGCGCAGTTGGTAGAGGCTCTGCGGATCGCGTACTTCGAGTGAGTGCAGGAGGACGGCGTTGAGCACGCCGAAGACGACGACGTTAGCGCCGATGCCGAGGGCGAGGGTGATCAGCGCGGTCGCGGCGAATGCTGGGGAGCGCTTCAGCTGGCGCAGGGCGTAGCGGATGTCGCGGCCGAGGCTGTCGAGGGTGAGGGCGGCGTCGGCGTTCTTGGCCATGGCTGGAATGACGCCTTGACTTCCTGGGATGGGAGGACTCTAGCCCTGGCGTTTTAGGGGTGTCAAGGGGAACTGCTGCGAGACGGATAATTGTCAAGCCCTAAAACCCCAGCTTGCTCCCAATTTGGGAACACAGTATTCTGGACAGGTGAGAGCGATCGCGCGCGGCACGCTCCGTTTATTCGTGCAGAACAGGGTCGAGAAAAGTCTTCAGGCAGCGGTCAAGGGACAACTGGATGCGTGGTATGCGGAAATGGCGAAGGCACCCTGGAAGAATTCGGCGGAGCTGAAGAAGCAGTTCGCATCGGCGAGCATCGTTTCCTCGGAGCGGGTGGTTTTTAACATCAAGGGCAACGATTATCGACTTGTTGCAGCGATCAATTATCAATTCCAGATCGTTTTGATCATCTGGATTGGAACACATAAGGAATACGACAAGATCAGTGTCGAGAGGGTTCGATATGACAAGGAACGGTATACGGGTTCGCCCAATCCGAAATGAAGAGGACCACGACGCCGCAGTTGCCAGGATTGGCGAATTGATGGGAGCTGTGGCCGGCACGCCGGAGGGTGACGAATTGGATGTGCTGGCTACTCTGGCCGAGGCGTGGGAGACGAAGAATCACCCCATCGATGCTCCTGACCCGATCACGGCGATTCAATTTCGCATGGAGCAGCAGGGATTGACGCGCAAGCACCTGGAACGAATGATCGGGAGCCGCGCTCGCGTGTCCGAAGTGCTGACAGGAAGGCGAAAGCTGACCATCGATATGATCCGGAAGGTCCGGTCGGGGCTGGGGATCTCCGCGGACCTTCTGATCGCTCCAGGGTCTTCCCCGCGACGCAGGAAATCGCCGGGAAGACGCACTGGGCCCGTGTCAGGGGTTTTGGACAATCACCTCTCAGGGAAACGAAGCGCCAGGAGCGAAAGGCGCCGGGGCTGAAAAGCCTCTTGTCTTGCGGGGCGGTTTTCGCTAAGTTAGGACCCGGCGCTTTTCAGTTCACGAGCTTGGCTCGAAAATCCAGGTCGAGCGCCTTACGCCATCCCGGTCTCAGATCGAGCCGGGGCGGTCCGGCTATCATCTTTCGGTTCATCGTTGGGCCCCATCTGACAGTTACTGTCGTTGCATCTGGCTCCTTCGGGGTATCCACTTCCGTTCTGCGCTGGTTCACACTCGGGAACGAGATTCCGATACAGGGTTGAGGGGTCGCCGACGCCTGGCCGCGGCCGGGGTTGGCGGAGGGAAAACACAGCATGGAGGGTGGTTGCGCCAGGGCGCGGTGGGCCTGCCTGACGATGGTGTTGCTCGTCGTGGGATGGCCCGGGCGTGTGTTCGCGCTCGATCCCGGCCGAGCTTTTTCGCAGTACATCCAGACGAACTGGACCACGGAGTCGGGGCTGCCGCAGACATCGGTTTATTCCATCGCACAAACGAAGGACGGATTTTTGTGGGTGGGCACGGAGCAGGGGCTGGCGCGCTTCGATGGGGTGCGCTTCGTTGTATTCAACCGGAAAAACACGCCGGCGCTTCCGGCGAATTACGTGCATCGGCTGCTGGGGGCGCACGACGGGAGCTTGTGGATCGGCACTGACGCGGGGCTAACGCATCTCGAGGACGGGGTCTGGACGACATACTCGACCGCGACAGGACTTTCCGGCAACGATGTCGGGGCGCTGGCGGAAGGCAGCGACGGCAGCGTGTGGGTGGGGACCGATCAGGGTCTGGACCGATGGCAGAACGGCAAGATTCGCGTGTGGCACGGCGCGGACGGGCTGCCCGGCGAGCAGGTGACGGCGCTGCAGGTGGATGCGAAGGGTCTTTTGTGGGTCGCGACGCAAGAGGGACTGGCGAGCTTTGACGGCACCCAGTTCACGGCCTACACAGCGGCGAACGGGCTGCCGGGGAATGCGCTGTCGGCGCTGGCGCTGGCGCCGGATGGAGCGATTTGGGCAGCTACGACGGACGGACAGCTGGCGCGTGAGACGGGCGGTACGGTGACGGCGGCGCCGGTCCAGCTGCCGCACAACGATGTGGACGCGATGCTGTTCGATCTGGACGGCAATCTCTGGATCGGATTTCAGAATCAGGGACTGGCGCGGCTGCACGATGGAGTGCTGACGCAGATCGACTCGCACAACGGACTGCCGGGGCAATCGGTTGAGGCTCTGCTGGAGGACGCGGAACACAACGTGTGGGTGGGTTTCTTCGACGGCGGCCTGCTGCAACTGCGGAATGGGAAGTTCACCGTCTATGGGAAGCCGGAAGGAATTCCGTCGGCCGTTGTTTGCTGCTCAGTGGAAACGCCGGACGGAGCGGTGTGGCTGGCCACGGCGACGGGGGAACTCACGGAGATGCTGCCGGACGGCAGCCTGCACACGTTCACGAGCAAGGATGGGTTGCCAGCGGAAGGGATCCATTCGATGCTGCTGGGGCACGATGGCACGATTTGGATCGGGCAGCGGCACGGGGTGCTGACGCGCTACCAGAACGGGCACTTCGATCATTTTCAGGATCCTCAGTCAACGAATCATGCGATCGACGCGCTGGTGGAAGACACAGACGGCCAGTTGTGGATCGGCACGTACGGGTCGGGAGTGGCGCGTTTCGCGGACGGGCAGTTCGACCATTTAACGACGACGGGCGATGTGCCGGCGATGGCGCAGGGGCCCGATGGCGCGCTGTGGGTGGGCACCGATGGCGAAGGCCTGCTGCGAATGCAAAACGGGGCGACGACCCTCTACTCGAAGACGAACGGGCTCATCAACGATCACGTGATCGCACTGCTGGTAGATGGCGATGGAGTGGTGTGGGTGGGCACCAGCTCGGGCGGGCTGAATCGAATCGAAAACGGGCGGGTGACTTCGTATACGCCAGCGCAGGGGTTGTTCGACTCGACGGTCGGCAACCTGGTAGAGGACAAACTTGGCAACCTGTGGATGGGTTCCGATTACGGAATCTTCCGCGTCGCGAAGCAGGAGCTGAATTCGTTCGCACAGGGAAGAATCTCCGCGATTCACAGCGTCGGGTACGACACTTCCGACGGGCTGCGCTCGCGGGAGACGATGCAAGGCGGGACCGGTTCGGGCTCGATGGGTCCGGATGGACGGATCTGGATGCCGACGCTGAACGGTCTGGCGGTGGTGGACCCGAGGATGGCAGTGCTGCCCGATCCACCACTGCGGGTGCGAATCGAGAGCGTGATGTTTGGAGGGACGGTTGTGCCGATCACCGGAAGCCTGCATTTGGGACCGGGATCGGACCGGCTGAACTTCCGCTTCACGACCGCGAGTTTTATCGCTCCCTGGACGATTAAGTTTCGCTATCGGCTGGAGGGCTACGACCGCGGCTGGATTGAGGCGAGCAATACGCGCAGCGCCGGATACACGAGCCTGCCGCCGGGCAACTACACCTTCGTGGTGGAGGCTGCGCGCCACAATGGCGAGTGGACCCCCAGCGCGGGCGTGGTGGAGTTCAGCATCCTGCCTCCGTGGTACCGCACGCGGTCGGCGTGGCTGCTGTGGATTCTGGCCGCCATCCTGCTGACATGGAGCATTGTGGGGCTGCGCACACGCAGCCTGGTACGGAACCGGAAGCAGCTGGCGACGCTGGTGGCGGAGCGCACCGCGCAACTGCGCAGCGAGACGCTGGCTCTGGCGGAGGCGCGCGAAGAGCTCGAACTGCAGGCGACCCACGATTCACTGACGGGGCTGTGGAACCGAGCCGCGATTCTGGAGCACATGGAGCGGGAAGTGGGGCGGGCACGGCGCGAGGGGACGGTTCTGGGCGTGGTGCTGGCGGACCTGGACCACTTCAAGCAGATCAACGACACACGCGGCCACTTGTGCGGCGACAAGGTGTTGCGCGAGGCGGCGCAGCGCCTGCTTGGCTGCCTGCGCGATTACGATTTCATCGGGCGGTATGGCGGCGAGGAATTTCTGATCCTGATGCCGGGGTGCGATCCGGTGGAGAATACGGCGAGGCTGGAGGGGCTGGTGGCGAGCATCCACGAGCATACTTTCACCAGCGCAGGGAAGAATATCCGGGCCAGCTGCAGTTTTGGCGTGACGGCGTTCCGGCCGGACCGCGCTGTAACGTCCCTCGAGGAACTGCTGGTTGCAGCGGACAACGCGCTGTATAAGGCAAAAGCCGCAGGCCGGAACTGCGCGCACTTCGCGGAGCTGGGCGAGAGCCAGCCCGTACCCGCGGTCGTGTCCGCAGCCGCGTCTGGTCCGGCGAGTCCAGCGAGTGCGGAGAGTCCGGCTACCCCAGCGCCGTGGCAGCCCTGGCACGCGCTGTGATGATTCCCGAAGCGGGGTGGTAGGCTGGCCAGGATGAAGCCCGGGTTGATCGCGGTGCTGCTGGTGTCGGTGGCTGCCTTCGGACAGGCGGCCAGTGCTCCGCCGCCGGCGGGCGAGCCGATGCGGGTCTACACGAATCCTGAACTGCATTTGACATTTTCGTATCCGGCGGAGCTGACGCCGCGAGATGCGGCAACGGTGCTGGCAGCAGAACGACAGATGATTTACGGTGCGGATGCTGCGACCGAAGGGGATCCTCCCAGGGCGGACAAGTGCACGAAGGTGCTGCTGGCGGTGGGCGAGAACGGCGCCGGGAGCGGAGCCACGAGCTGGGCGCGAGTTGGGTTGTTCGAGGTGGATGTACGGTGTTTGCCGGCGCAGGCGCTGCGGAACAAGAAGGTGATGGACACCACGCTGACCAAACTGGTGCAGCAGGGGACGACCGAGATGGGCATGATGCCGATCGAGCCGCCCATGTTCTATGACCTCGAGGGACAGCGGATGCACTTTAGCGCGGCGCAGGGGACACCGGTGACGATGACCGACCTGCA
The DNA here is from genome assembly GCA_003152415.1 of Acidobacterium sp. Taxonomy (GTDB): domain Bacteria; phylum Acidobacteriota; class Terriglobia; order Terriglobales; family Acidobacteriaceae; genus Palsa-343. The sequence continues at coordinate 1,735 of PMAD01000184.1, read as the reverse complement.
GACGGGCGAGGAGCAGGTGATCGGGGCGGCGGCGGTGGCGGTGAATGGACACGTGCTGGGCTGGGTGATAGAGGCCAACGACGCTGCGTTGTTCAACCGGCTGCTGGGGAGCCAGGTGGATTTTGGCGGGGGCAAGGGGCAGAGGCTGTTTCCGGCGCGGGTGCAGTAGGGCGGCTGGTGACTGGTAGCGAAAGACTATTAGCGAAGAACGTTTAGCGAGAGACTTTTAGCGAGAAGCTATTAGCGAGGAGCGAGCGAACGACGAGCTAAAGGCGAGCGAACAGCCACCCGGCGTGGTGGGAGACCGAAGGGTCGCTTCTGCCTGGTGTGATGTGGCTCACATTCGGGGGTGGGCGGGGGTTCGGATAATGGGGTTCGATGGGTTGCGCATCCCGAGGTTATTTATACTTTTGTTAATCCTCGGGTTACGGCTCCTCTCTGAGATTTCCCCATGTTTCTCCTGTGGCTCCGAATCGCGGCAGTTTTGTACGGGGTCGCCAGTCTGCTGGCGATTCCGGCGGTGCTGGGGAACCATCCGAAGGGGCACAAGTACTGCATTCCAGTGGCGCTGGGGGCGTGGTTCTTCCACCTGGTGGCTTCGGTGGAGATGCTGTGGTCGGCACACCATTTGATTCCGGTGATGGCGGATGAGATTGTCTCGACGCTGGCGCTGGCGATTGTCGCAGTCTTCCTGTTTACCTTTTTCGTTTATCGGACGGTTACATTTGGGTTATTCGCCCTGCCGCTGGCGTTTCTGCTGACGGTGGTACCGGCGATCGGGCCGGAGCGGTACACATTCAGCTCCCCGATGGTGCGGAACGGGTGGATAGCGTTCCACGTGGTGATGCTGCTGGCGGCGTACGCGGCGCTGCTGTTCAGCATGCTGTCGAGCTTCCTGTATCTGATCCAGGAAAAGCGGTTGAAGGGCAAGGACTGGGCGAAGGCGGGTGTGCTGCCTCGGCCGCAAAAACGGCCGCGTGGGTTTCTGACCTGGCTACCGCCGCTGGCGACGATGGATCAGATTGCCACCAGCACGTTACGAATCGGTTTCGTGTGTATGACGGTTGGGTTGTTCGCCGGATCACTGATTGCGCAAGAGGATGTGGGCATAGGGTATTTCGCCGATCCCAAGGTGTTATTGTCCTTCGTAATGTGGGGGCTTTACGTTGTGATTTTGTTCATCCGGCGGAGCGCGGGACTGCGCGGGCGCCGGGCCGCGTGGCTGACGTCGGGTGTTTTTGTACTGATCCTTTGCGTTTGGGCCGCGAATCTGCTGGGGTCCGTTCACTCTTCCGCTCACAGGTTTGGACTGAAATGAGATTCCTGGTCACAGGTCTGAACCACACCACTGCGCCGGTGGAGCTGCGCGAGCGGCTGGCCATTGCCAAAGAGGCATTGCCGGAGACGACGCGGGCGTTGCTGGGGGAGCCGGGGGTGAAAGAGGCGATGATCCTCTCCACCTGCAACCGGGTGGAGCTGCTGGTCTCGCACAACGGGTTGGAGCCGCAGCTGCCGGGATTTTTGGCGGAGCACTTCCGGCTGGACCGGTCTCTTTTGGAACCACATTTGTATCGGTATCAGGATGAAGAAGCGGTGCGGCATATGTTTCGCGTGGCGTCGAGCCTCGATTCGATGGTGGTGGGCGAGGCGCAAATCCTGGGGCAGGTGAAGCAGTCGTGGAACGTGGCGCGCGAGATGGGCGCGGTGAAGGGTCCGCTGGACAAGCTGCTGCAGG
>PMAD01000064.1 GCA_003152415.1 Acidobacterium sp. | reverse complement strand
ACTTTGCGTCCTAAGCCCCTATACTATTTTGAAGGCCGCGATCCTCAGGGCCTTTTCCGACCGCGCTAAACCTTGTAACTGGAGCAAGCCGATATGAGCCGAGTTGTCGTGATCGGAGCAGGGCCGATGGGTCTGGCGGCTGCGTACCGCGCGGCGAAGAACGGACACAGTGTGGATCTGTTCGAGGCGGCGCCGGAGCCCGGCGGCATGGCGGGCCACTTCGATTTCGACGGGATTTCGCTGGAGCGGTTTTACCACTTTGTCTGCAAGACTGACACGCCGACCTTCGAGTTGATGGAGGAACTGGGCATCGGTGACAAAATGCGCTGGCGTGAAACCTCGATGGGCTTCGTCACCCGGGCGAGGCTTTTCCGCTGGGGAGACCCGTTGGCGCTGTTTCGCTTTCCGTATCTCACGTTGATTCAGAAGCTGCGCTACGGCCTGTTTGCATTCATTTGCGTGCGCCGCGACCAGTGGCCGTCGATCGAGACGGAAGATGCCCGGAAATGGATCATTCGATGGTGCGGTGAGGATATCTACGAGCGGTTCTGGAGTCCACTGTTCCGGCACAAGTTCTACGAGTATGCCGATAACATCTCGGCGGCGTGGATCTGGACGCGCATCCGCCGCATCGGGCGCTCGCGACGCAGCATGTTTCAGGAGGAACTGGGCTATATCGAAGGCGGTTCGCTAACCCTGATTGATGCACTGTGCGAAGGAATCCGAAAATATGGCGGCCGGATTCACCTGGGTGAAGGTGTGCAGCGGGTGCTGGTGCAATCGGGAAGAGTAACGGGCATCCGGACTGCGCAGAGGACGGTCCCCGCGGACGCCGTAATCTCGACGGTTCTGACGCCGCTTGTGACTGCTCTGGTCCCCGATCTGCCTCCGGAATGGCGGCGCCGCTACGAGGCGATTCACAATATCGGGGTCATTTGTGTCATTTTTAAGCTAAGCCGTTCGGTGAGTCCGCATTTCTGGATCAACGTATCGGAGCCGGATATTGAAATTCCAGGCGTGATCGAGTTCACAAACCTGCGGCCGCAGGGCAATGACGCCGTCGTGTATGTCCCGTACTATATGCCGGTCACCAATATGAAGTTTTCCTGGTCCGACAACCAACTGCTGAAAGAAGCACTCGTCTGTCTCCAGCGCATCAATCCGGCGATTGCCGAGAGCGATGTCCGCGCTACGAAGGTGGTGCGGCTTCGTTACGGTCAGCCGATTTGCGAGCCGGGATTCGCCGCGAAGATTCCGCCGGTACAGACGCCCATTGCCGGCTTACAGATTGCTGACACCTGCTATTACTATCCGGAGGATCGGGGCATCGCGGAAAGCGTGCGGGTTGGATCCGTAATGGCGACATCGATTGAGCGGGCAGCAGCTGCTGAGATTGTTGAGACACCCTTCGTGGCGCAGGCAGGCGTCGCCTAGTTTGCATCTCCCTCTCCCGATCACCGAGACAATAGCCTGCCGAGTGGTAGCCGTACCGGTGTGCGAAATTATGTGTTAAGCATGGCAAAGCGAATCGTCGTAACCGGCGCAGCCGGGCTAGTAGGTCAAAATCTCATTCCTCGCCTCAAGCGGCGGGGCTTCAGCCAGATTTCAGCCGTCGACAAACATCCGGTGAACACTGACATTCTTCGGAAATTTCACCCCGATATCCGCGTCCTCCAGGAGAACCTTACTGTTGGGAGTGGCTGGGACCGGGAATTGGCTGAGGCTTCGGTAGTCGTGATTGCCCACGCACAGATCGGAGGAACCAATCCAGCGGAGTTTGTAAGAAATAACGTCAGCGCGACGGAGCGATTGATCGAGGCCGCCCTCAGGCACCGCGTCCCTTACCTGGTCAATATTTCCTCGTCGGTTGTCAACTCGATGGCGATCGACGATTACACTGAAACGAAGAAAAGGCAAGAGGCGTTGGTAGCTGCCAGTGGCATCAAACAAGTCATTCTAAGGCCTACCCTGATGTTCGGATGGTTTGACCGCAAGCATATCGGCTGGCTGGCTCGCTTTATGAAGAGAACTCCGGTATTTCCCGTTCCGGGCACGGGGCGATATTTGCGGCAACCGCTGTTCGCGGGCGATTTTTGCGACATTATCGTGTCTGCTGTCGAGAGAGAAACGACCGGAGACTATAACATTACGGGTTTGGAGCGGATTGATTATATCGATCTAATGTATGCAGTGAAGGAAGCTGTGAATGCAAAGACACGTATTCAGCGAATCCCATATTCTCTATTTTGGGCAATTCTGAAAGTGAATTCGTTGATCGATAAGAACCCTGCCTTCACAGTCAAGCAACTGGAGGCGCTCGTCACTCCCGATCTTTTTGAAGTCATCGACTGGCCCGGAATTTTCGCAATCCGCGCGACGCCGCTCAAGGAGGCACTCCATGAAACCTTCCGCGATTCGACATATTCCAATATTGAGCTGGCCTTCTGAGAGGCGTTTCNNCGTCGAATATCCGAGGCGTGGTTCTGGTTGATATCAGCGTTCATGATATTGGTGCTCCTAGTTTTGTCGATGGGCCCTGGAATGACCGTTTACGACGAAGGGCTAGTCTTGTACGGGGCCCTCAAGGTGTTCCATGGCGAGCTTCCTTATCGCGACTTTTGGAGCTTCTATGGCCCAGGGCAATACTATTTGCTCGCTCTTCTATTTCACATTTTTGGAGTATTTGCGTTTCTCGGCAGGGCAATTTTCATTGCAACGATGCTTGTGAGCTTGCTGGTCGCAGTCAAGCTGGCATGGTTGCTCGGAGGTCGCCGACTGTTCGGCCTGCTCGCCGCACTCACTGCGCTAGTTTGGGTTGCAGCGGCAGGAACGTATCTCTACCCGATCCATCCGGCTCTTTGCCTCATTCTCATGGCAACGCTTTGCCTCGTTCGGCACTGGCAACGGGGAACGACGCGATGGATCGCTATTGCCGGAGTTCTGATCGGGGTTACGGTTCTGTTTCGTCACGACATGGCCATGTACTCAGTTCTGGCAATATGCGCCGGCGAAGGTTTTTACCACTTAGGAGCCAGCGGCCGACCCATTCGGTTCAGATACCAGGAGCTTCTGCGCGATGTAAGTGTGTTAACCGGATGTATTCTCATCGTAGCCGGACCCGTTATTCTCCTTTTGCTTCAGCATGTACCTGTCGCGGACATTCGCTATCAGATGTTTTATATCCCTTCGAAGATATATCCGGGCATGCGGCACTTGCCATTCTTTGACTTCACTCCGGGGCTCAGCTTCGCGGGGCGCATCAGGTACGGCGTAGACCAGAGCTTCGTGTTGGTTCCGATTCTTGTTCCCATTGCGGCTGCAAGCTGCCTCGTGCAGAAGGAATGGAAAGGACGACAGTCGCATTGGCAGGTTAGCGGCTATGTTCTGCTCCTGTGCCTTGCGCTGGTGATGCCGATCGGCGCGATCGTTCGCCCCGATCTTGCTCATGTGGTATCGGCCTTACTCATCGATTCACTTCTTCTGGCGTCACTTGCCGCGAGGTGGAATCTTTCGACACGTGTTGGCCAGGCGATCATCGTGGGGGCAACAGTGTAGTGCACCCTGCTGAGTATTACGGTGCAGGCTCGGCGTGCGGGTCGTGGGGCCAAAGCGACCGTAGCCCTCCTCGCTCATCCGGGAAGGCCCGGCTCGTTATTATCCTTGTGCCATCCGCCTGCGGGCCTGGAGCGTGTCAGGTGCATGCAAGTGGGTTCGGTCGAGGAGGAAGAGGTTGAGTATATCCAGCAGCACACCAGGCCTGGAGAGGACGTTTATTCCGGTGCAGGCCGCCACGACAAGCTATTTCTAAATGACATTCTTTTCTACTTCATATCCAAACGCGAAGCTCCTACAAAATGGTACTATCTCGAACCTGGCCTGGAGACCACATATGCAATTCAGAAGCAGATGATCCAGGATCTGGACTCCCATCACGTCACTTACGTGATCCGCAATTTCACCTGGGATGCGGTTGCGGAGCCGAACGAGAGCCGCTTCAGCAGCGGCGTGACAATTCTGGATCAGTACATCGACGCGAACTACAAGCCCGAGGCTAGTTTTCCTCAGATTCTCATTCTTCATCGGGCGACCCCTTTTTTAGGGTGGTTCGAGCGGCGAAGAAAGAAGCAAGTCAGAGAGTAGTAGTGGGTCTCAGGATGAGAGGCTGCTTTTCAGCATTTGCTCGGCGTGGCGGAGGGAGGTTTCGGTCACGGTTGCGCCGGAGATCATGCGGGCGATTTCTTCGGCGCGTTCCTGAGGGGTGAGGAGGCGGATGGAGGTTTGGGTGCGGCGCTGCTTCTCCTGCTTCTCGATGAGAAGGTGCTGATCGGCGAAGGCGGCGATCTGCGGGAGGTGGGTGACGCAGAGGACCTGCTGGACGCGCGAGAGGGCTTTGAGCTTTTGGCCGACGGCTTCGGCGGCGCGGCCACCGATGCCGATGTCGATTTCGTCAAAGACGAGGGTGCGGGGGATCTGAGCTTTGCGGGAGCGGCCACGGTTCGCGCCCTCTTCGACGCTGACTTTGAGGGCGAGGAGGACGCGGGACATTTCGCCGCCGGACGCAATCTGGTCGAGAGGCTGGATCGGCTCGCCAGGATTGGTGGCGATGCGGCACTCGACTTGATCCCAACCGTGCGCGGTCCAGGCGGACGGGTCTTCATTGGGAGTGACGGCGATGGAGAAGCGGGCCTTCATGGCGAGGTCGTTGATCTGGGATTCGGCGAGCTTCTCGAGTTTCTTTGCAGCGGCGGCGCGGTCCGCGGTGACGGCGCGAGCGGCTGTCTGATAAGAAGCATCCGCCTTTTCGAGGTCCGCACGAAGTGCTTTGAGGATTGCGTCGCGATTTTCGATTTCGGCGAGCTTGCGCGCGGCTTCGTCGCCGAAGGCGATGACTTCGGCGAGGGTCGAACCGTATTTGCGCTTGAGGCGATCGAGGAGGGCGAGGCGATTTTCGATGTCGGCGAGGCGCTCGGGTGAGGCGTCGATGCGATCGGCGTAATCGCGGACGGTGGCGCTGATGTCCTGGACGATGGCGCGGGTGGAGGCGAGCTGCTGGGCTGGTTCGGCAAAGGCCGCGTCGTAGCGGGCGAGCTCTTCGAGGTGCTTTTGCGCGGCCTGGAGTGTGGATTCGGCCGAGATGTCGTCATCGTAGAGGACGTTGTTGACGCTGGTGGCGGCGGCGTGGAGTTTTTCCGCGTTGGCGAGAACGCGCTTCTCGGTTTCGAGAGCTTCGTCTTCGCCGGCTTCTGGCGCGGCGGACTGGATTTCGCGGGCCTGGAAGCTCCAGAGGTCGGCAAGGCGGAGGCGATCCTGCTCGTCGTGCTCGAGCTCCGTGAGGCGGTCCTGGATTTCTCGCCAGCGGGCGAAGGCGTCGGCAACGGCGTCGGTGGAGATAGCGCCGAAGCGGTCGAGTAGGATGCGCTGCTGGGCGGGATCGAATCCGGAAACAGTTTCGGACTGGGCGTGGACGAGGGCGAGCTCGGGGGCGAGGGCGCGGAGGACGGCGACGGTGGCGGGTTGGTTGTTGACGTAGACGCGGCCCTTGCCGTCGGCCAGGATTTCGCGACGGAGGATGACCTGGTCGGCGTCCATGTCAATGCCGTTGGCTTCGAGGATGAGCTCGGCGCCGGGGGTGGATTCGAAGACGCAGGAGAGGACGGCGCGATCGGACCCGTGGCGGATCACGCCGGTGGAGGCTTTCTGGCCCATGAGCAGGGCGAGCGCGTCGACGAGGATGGACTTGCCTGCGCCGGTTTCTCCCGTGAGGAGATTCAGGCCGGGACCGAAGCCGGCTATGGCGTGATCGATGACGGCGTAGTTCTCGGCTCGGAGCTCGAGCAGCATGGGAGTACAGGGTACAGGGTACAGAGGGCAGGGTACAGAGGGCAGGGTACAGAGGGCAGGGTACAGAGGGCAGAGGATAGCGTTCAGCGTTCAGCGTTCAGGACGCGGGAACGGCGGGCGAGCTTACACGCATTGATGCAGGGGGGCGGTTGCTGTTTTAGGGTTAGCAACGGTCTAATGCTGGTTATGCACGAACCGTTACGGGTCGGAGTGGTTGGATTTGGGTTGGCGGGAAGGTTTTTTCACGCGGCCGTCGTCTCGGCGACTCCAGGGCTGGAGCTGGCTTGCGTGGTGGAGAGAAGCGGGGATGAGGCGGCGAAGTCCTGGCCCGGCGTGAAGGTGGCGCGGTCGGTCGAGGAGTTGCTGGGGGACGCGGGCATCCAGCTGGTGGTGATCGCGACGCCGAGCTATTCGCATTACGAGCTGGCGCGGCATTGCCTGCGAGAGCAGCGGCACGTGGTGGTCGACAAGCCGTTCACGCTGCAATCGGATGAGGCGGCGGAGCTGATCAGAATGGCGCGAGAGCGCAGGCTGGTTCTGGCGCCGTTTCAGAATCGGCGCTGGGACGGGGATTATCAGACAGTGCGGCAGGTGGTCGCGAGCGGAGAGCTGGGGCGGCTGGTGACGTACGAGTCGCACTTCGATCGCTTTCGGCCGCAGCCGCGCCACGAGGTGTGGCGGGAGAGCGGCGGAGCAGGGAGCGGAATCCTCTTCGACCTGGGACCGCACCTGATCGATCAGGCGCTGGGGTTGTTTGGGGCGCCGACGAGTCTGTTCGCGGATGTGCGCATCGATCGCGAGAACGGAGCGGCGGACGATGCGTTCGATCTGCGGCTGGAGTACATGGCAGGGCGCCGGGTGACGGTGGTGCTGCGGTCGACGCTGACGGCGTGTATTCCGGGGCCGCGATTCCTTCTGCACGGGACGCGGGGGAGCTTTGTGAAATGGGGTCTGGACCCGCAGGAGGATCAGCTGAAAGCGGGGATTGGCTACGATGCGCCGGAGATGGGCCAGGATGCGGAGAGCGCGTGGGGCGAGCTGCGCTCAGTGGAAGGCGGGGTGCGGAGGATTCCGACGCTGCGCGGCGACTATCGCGGATTCTACGAGAACGTGCGCGATGCGGTGGAGGGCAAGGCGGAGCTCGTGGTGAAACCAGAGCAGGCGTGGCGGACGACGCGGCTGATCGAGCTGGCTCGCGAGAGCAGCGGGCAGGGACGCCGGCTGAAGGTGGACCTGAGCGGACAGCCGTAGCGCTATTCGTTGCGCAGGACCTGCATGGGTTCGACCTGGGCGGCGCGGCGGGCCGGAATGAGAGCGGCAAGCAGGGCAGCGACCACCAGTAGCGCGATGCTGCCGGCGATGGCGGCCGGATCGGCGGCGCTGGTTTCATAGAGCAGGCTGTGGACGTAGCGGCTGGCGACGAAGGCCAGGGCGAGGCCGGCGAGAATGCCACCGGCGACGGGCAGCGCGGCCTGGCGGGCGACGAGCGTCATGAGGCTGGATTTTTCGCAGCCGAGGGCGATGCGGATCCCGAACTCCTGCTGACGCAGGGAGACGGAGTAGGCCAGCACGCCATAGATTCCCAAAAGAGCGAGCAGCAAAGCGGCGGCGCCGAAGCTGGAGAGGAGGAGGGTCTGGAAGCGCTCGGTGGAAACCGAGTCGGAGACCTGCTGGTCGAGAGATTTGAGAGTCGGGATGGCGACCTGAGGGTCGACGTTCCAGATGGCGCGGCGAATGGATGGCGCGAGGGCGGCCGTGGCCTGGGAGCTGCGGACAAGGAAGTTGACGCGCCACCAGGGACTCTGCCAGTAGGGGATGTAGATCATCGGCGCGGTGTGGTCGAGCTGGTTGATGCGGGCGTCGGCGAGGATGCCGACGACGGTAAATTTGATGGTGTCGTCGAGATTGAAAACGTGGCCGATGGGGTTGGTATCGGGGAAGACAGTGCGGGCCGTTTCCTGGGAGATGAGGACGTTGGTGGGGTGGTTCTTGTCCTCGAGGGTGAGGTCGCGGCCGGCGAGGAGTGGTATGCGGAGGGTGGTGGCATAGCTGGGGCTGATCCAGCGAATGTTGGCGGTGGGCTCGTGGCCGGGGGGGACGAGGTGATCGGGACGGGTCACGTTGTCGACCCATGTGTCGCCGCCGAGGGGAAGCTCGGAGATCATGGCGACGGATTGCACGCCGGTGATCTGGGCAAGGGCGGCGAGGGTGCGGTCATCGAAGGCGGCACGGACGGCGTCGGAATGGGGCACGGTGTCGCCATACTGCGGCGCATAGAGAAAGGCGCGGGCGATGGTGACGTGGCTGGAGTCGAAGTTGCGGTCCTGGCCGAGGAGGGTGGAGAAGCTGCGGACGAGCAAACCGGTAACGATGAGGAGGGTGACGGTGCAGGCGACCTCAGCGGCGACGAGGAGATGGCGGGTGCGCTGGCTTTCGCGTCCGCTGGAGACGCGGGTGGAACTGGTTTGCATGGCGGATTGCGGATCGACGCGCATGGAGCGGAGGGCGGGAAGGAGTCCGAAGAAGATGGCAGCGAGGATGGAGAGGCCGGCAGCGGCGAGGAGGATGGGCCAGGAGACGTGGATGGCGTTGAGGCGGGGCAGATCCTGTGGCGCTGCCGCGATGAAGAGCTGGACGCCGACGAAAGAGAGCAGGATGCCAAGGGTGCCTCCGATGAGGGCGAGGACGAGAGAGTCGGCGAGGGCGGACCAGACGAGGCGGTCGCGTCCAGCGCCGAGAGCGGCTCGGATGGCAAGCTCACGCTCGCGGGAGACGGCGCGGGCGAGCTGCAGATTGGCGAGGTTGACGCAGCCGATCAGCAGGACGGCGCCGACGGCGGCGAGGAGAAGCCAGAGAGCGGTGCTGATGTGGCCGGCCACGTCGACGATGAGGGGAATCACCAGCACGGTGGGGTTGGTGGACAGGTGGCCCGCCTTGTTGAAGGCGGACTGGATAGTGGCGAGCTCGGTTTGCGCCTGTTCGGGCGAGACGCCGACGCGAAGGCGGCCGATAGCCATGAAATTGTAATCGCCCTCGTCACTTAATTGACTCTCAGGGATGACCAGGGGGGCGAAGATCTCGTAGGGCTTTCCGGAGCTTTGCGCTGTGGGCGAGTACATTTCCGTGACGAGGGGGAAGGAGAAACCCTNNGCCACCAGCGCGGAGGGTCTGGCCGATGGCGGCGGGATCGCCGTGGAAATAGCGTTGCCACGCGCTCCAGGAGAGGATGACTTCACTGTCGTGGCCGTCGGTGGCTTCGATGGGGAGAAAGGAGCGGCCGAGGACGGGGTGAATGCCGAGGACGTCGAAGAAGTTGGGTTCGACATCGAGGCCGCTGACGATTGCAGGGTGGTCAGTGGACGCGGAGAGGCTGTAGGCGTGGTTTTGGATGAGGGAGATACCGGAGAATGTCTTCGTGTTGCTCTGCCAGTTGAGGAAGTGTTTGGGATTGTCGGGCAGAGGGCTCGAACCGAGTTCGGGCTCGGATTCGCGCAGCATGACGAGGCGGTCAGGGCTGGCGAAGGCGAAGGGTTTGAGCAGGACCGAGTTGACGACCGAGAAGATGGAGGTGACGGCGCCGATGCCGAGAGCGAGGGTGAGGATGGCGGTGAGGGCGAATCCCGGCGATTTGCGAAGGGTGCGGGCGCTGAAGCGCAGGTCCTGCAGGAAGGTTGGCATGGAGGCCTCGTCGTGGTGTCAGTGGGGGTATGGAGCACATGATGGGCCAAAGGGCAGGGATCAGGCAATAGGGAATAGGGGATGGGGAACGGGGAATAGTGTCCGGGACCGGACGGAGCTGTTCGGTCGTGAACGGGGTACAGGAATTTGGGCTCCGACCGCAGGTTTCGGCGGTCGACGGGGTGGTGCGACGTACGCGGTAGAATGCGCAGATGCCGAAACTGCATTTTTACTTCAAGCTGATTCCACCGCGGCCGAGCTTCGCGCTGGATGCGAATGCTGAGGAACTGGCCATCATGAAGAAGCATTCGGTTTACTTCGATGAGCAATTTGAGGCGGGGAGGTTGCTGCTGTATGGACTGGTGCCGGCGCAGGAGGGAGCGTTCGGGATCGCGATTCTCGAAGTGGAGAACGAGGCGGAGGTGCGCGCGTTTGGGGAGAACGATCCTTCCGTGCTGGTGGGACTGAACCGTTTCGAGATTTCCCCTATGCGGGTGACGGCGGCGCGGGCGAAGGGCTGAGAGTTCGTTTAACGGCGCTCCGTAAGTCGCCGCATTGTCTGGCGGCGTCGGTCAGGGTGAGAGTTTCGACTTCGCCAGGAGATCGCGAACGGGCGTCGGCAACGTGAATACCGCGGGATCGACGTCGTTGAACGTATAAGACGAGTAGGTGATAACCCAGAAAATCTTCCAGTCACCGTCCTTCGACTTGACCTTCACGGTCTGCTTCATGGAGACGATGACGCCGTCTACCTTTTGCCAATCGGAGAGGATTTCGTGGACGAGTCCGGGGTCGGCCTGGAATTCATAGGCGGTGAGCAGGCCGGTTTCGCGGTCGTAGTAGTGGTCGTTTGACTTGCCCCAGTTGTTGACGCCGTGGAGGTGGTAGCAGGGCCGGCCTTCGAAGTCTTCGACGCCGACCGTCTCCATCGACTTAAACCAGGTCAGCTCGTCGAGCGGGTAGTAGAAATCGGCGCGCTTCGCCGATTGCACATCGTCGCCGGAATCGACCTCGGGACCGGTGCGAGGGTCGAGGCCCCAGGAAGTCGTGCCATCGAAGCCGTTCAAGTTCTCGCCAGCGCCGTTGGGCAACGTGACCTTCTCTACGCGCAGGTAAGGAGCAGCGGCGAAATAGACGAACGGCAACTTGACGACTCCAGAGGGCTGAAGAATGTCGACGGTGCCGCGCATAGTGCTGGAGGTGTGGCGGAGGATCGCGTCGCGTCCGCCGAGCGCCTCGTCGTAGCGCGCGACGATTTCGGTGGCCTTTGGGAGGAGAGAATCGTCCGCGAGGAGTCCGGAGCCGCAGAAACTCACGACGAGCAGGGTGACCGCGGCGCTCAGCTGGGACGTTGAGATACCAGAGAACCAATGGATCACGGGTTGGCCTCCGACGATGGGTGGGGAAGGGCGCCGCGAACGAAAGCAGCAAGCGGCTCGCCATTGGCGGTGCTGAGCTAAGTGAATGGTTTCAGGGAGGGTCGAGCGGCGGCGCCGGAAAACTGGCGTGGCCGGGTGATCGTTTCCGAAAGAATTTAGCCGAAAGCGGACAGCGGCGCGCTCCAATTATGGCTGGAAGACGAGACGGCCGCCTTCGGGGGTGTTCCAGAGTTTTTCGACGTCGCTGAGAGGTGCGGTGATGAGTTTGATCCGGAACGGCTGTTTGGCGGCTTCCTGAAGAATGCTGCGAAGGGACTCGAAGATTTTTTCCATGGAAACGCTGCCGAATCCGCTTCCGAGGAGCTCGAGACCGGAACTGCGCAGGGTGGCGGCATAGAGGCTGATGGTCGGACCGGCGCTGTTGCCGATCTGGATGTAGCGGAGGCGCGCCGCTGCGTGGTCGAGGCCCTTTTGCACGACGGCGGCGAGTAAGGCTTCGGCGGGTGGGCCCCAAAGGTAGTCGAGGACGACGTCGATACCGTTATTGATTTCGGTACGAAAGGCGGCGATGAGGGCTTCGCGATCCTGGTTGAGGGAGATGGTGGTGTCGGCGCCGAGGGATTTGGTT
>PMAD01000144.1 GCA_003152415.1 Acidobacterium sp. | reverse complement strand
GACAGCCGACAGCCGACAGCCGGTAGCCAGTAGCCAGTTGCGCGCTGCGCGCGTGCTCGGGTCAGGAGCGGGGGAGACCGAGCCAGCGCGGGACGCGACGGCGGTAGTCGCGGTAGGAATCGCCGCGAGCGCGGGCGAGATGTGGCTCTTCGAGAAGCACGACGACGAGATGAAAAGTGATGGCGGCGATCAGAAGGTAGACGGCGATCGGCCGTGAGCGGTAGACGATTGCCTGGCCGGCAATGGCCGTGAGCACGCCGACGTACATGGGATTGCGCGAGAAGCGGTAGAGGCCGTTGCGGACGACCTGTTGGGGTTCCTCGCCCATGAAAGCGCGAATGTGGCGCGTGAAGAAAATGGCGGGTGTTCCCCCGGCGCGCAGGAAGTTCAGAAGACACAACAGGTAGACGGCTGCGCCGACGGCGAAGAGGATCCAGCCCAGGGACCACCAGCCGGCGGCGGCGGCGTGTCCATTGCGCAGGGTCTGGGGGACATAGAAGGCGACGACGCCGGGAACGAGCACGCTGAAGATGAGTCCCTGGAGCCAGAGGAGCATGGGGACAGGGTACAGGGAGCAGTGGACAGTGAACAGTGAACAGGGTGCAGCGTNNCAGCGTTCAGCGATCAGATGAAGCAGAACTCAGAAGAGAGCGCCGAGCACAGAAAAAACGGCGCTGCACGTGGATCCGGGGTCTCAAAAGCGAGACCCGGGCCAGCCAGTCAAGTGCCCAGGATGGAGAACCCGGATTTGATCAGCTTTGATGCGGAATGCCCTGGAGGCCGAGGGTTGCAGCGCTGGCGCGCATGGCGGCGATGCAGTTAGCGATGTGGTCGTCGAGGGGGACGTCGAGCTCGGCTGCGCCTTTGACGATGTCGTCGCGGTTGACGCCGCGAGCGAAGGCTTTGTCCTTCATTTTTTTCCGCACGCCGGCGACGTCGACATCGTGGATGGATTTGGTGGGCTTGACCAGCGAGCAGGCGGTGAGGAATCCGGCGAGCTCGTCGCAGGCGAAGAGAGCTTTGGCAAGCTGCGTGGTGCGGGGGACGCCGGAGTACTCGGCGTGGCCGAGGATGGCGGTGCGCATTTCCTCAGGCCAGCCCTGCTGAGTGAGGATGGCGATGCCGACGAAGGGATGTTCTTCGCGCGAGGGATGCTTCTCGTAGTCGAAATCGTGGAGGAGCGCGGTGGCGGACCAGGTTTCAAGAAGAGCGTCGCGCTGCTCGCCGCTGAGGCCGGTTGCATCGGCGTGGCGATGGGCGCAGGAGCGGACACAGCTCTCAACAGCGAGAGCGTGTTTGAGCAGGCTGGGCGACTGGGTGTGCTCGTTGAGCAGCGACCAGGCGTGTTCGCGGGAGAAAAGAGCAGCGGACATAGGGCAAATTCCTCTTCGGTTTTTCCAGGCAATTCCAGGATTATTTCAGGACGACTCACAGTTTTCACTTGACAAGGAGGATAACCTCCCGGCAATGTATTTCAAAGGTTGATATCGGAGTGGCTGCAGTCGCCAGCCGGTTCAACCCGGATCGCTTGCTCTGGCGTTCCGTACAACCTATGGCAACTACGTTAGCAACTGTTGAGGCCCGCGAAGTACTTCGCTGCGACTCATGTGGGTTGGTGCAATTTCGCACGACTAATTCCTTATGCAGGCGTTGCCGCAAACCCCTGGAGGTCGACGAGCCGGAAGCGCTGTCTCCGCAACTGGTAACGACGAATGCCCAGGGGGTTGAAGAAGCAGAAGGCATCAACGTGGCGCGCGCAGTGAGGGAAGTGCGTCATGACCGTTGCCTGAGCCAGCGACAGCTTGCGGGGCGCATGCAGGTGCCGCGCACCTACATTTCGAAGATTGAGAATGGCAAAGCGGTGCCGACGCTTTCGTCACTGCAGCGGCTGGCAACGGCGCTGGAAGTGGGCATTTGCGATCTGCTGCGGGATGGACACAGCCGGCGGGCGCGGGAAACGGCCGCGGTGCTGGCGGATCCATTTCTGGCGGAGATCGCTCCTCTGGTGATGCAGATGGACGCGTTTCAGCGCGCGATGTTCCTGAACCAGGTGCGCGAGACGGCGATGGGCCGGCGGCGGTCAGCGTAGCGCCGGCTGCGCGCATTACCTTTCCTTCATGGGCGCGGCAGACTCGGTTCCGAGGCGGCCGTCGGTCTGTATAATTTGCCAGAGAGGAACTGCTCCAACCTCCCCGGCTGCGGCGCGCGCGCGTCATAGCGGCACAGTGCGGTAAGGACCGGCCGGGCGCAGGCCTGCCAACACCGTTTCGGCAGGGAGCCACTCGAAAGGAACCGTTGTCAATCAATTCCAGCCGAGTTCATGAACTGCCCGCCGACGAGGCAGCGGCGTACCGCCGTCTGGATGCGGAGCGCTTGCCGCATCATGTGGCGATCATCATGGACGGGAATGGGCGCTGGGCGGGTAAACGGAGCCTGAAGCGATTCTTCGGGCACCAGCAGGGAGCCGAGGCGGTGCAATTCGTGGTGGAAACCGCGTCGCGCATCGGGTTGCCGTGGCTGACGCTGTACGCGTTTTCGCTGGAGAACAATCTGAAGCGGCCGAAGGCGGAAGTGAATTTTCTGATGCGGCTGCTGAAAAGCTACCTGAGCAACAATGTGCAGCGCATGAACGACAACAACGTGCGCATCCGCTACGTTGGGCGGACGGCAGAATTGCCGGACGAAGTGCGGGAGCGGATGCAGTGGGCGGCGGATGCGACGAAGCACAACACCGGGACCACGCTCACCCTGGCACTGAATTATGGAGGGCGGTCGGAGTTGGTGGATGCTTTCCGCGGCCTGGCGGCGGAGGTGCAGCGAGACGGGCTGCGGCTTGACCAGGTGAGCGAAGTGGATATTCACCGGCATTTGTACACAGCGCAAATGCCGGATCCGGACTTGCTGATCCGGACGTCGGGCGAGATGCGGGTGTCGAATTTTCTGCTGTGGCAGATCGCGTACACGGAGATTTTTGTGACGGACCGGCTGTGGCCGGACTTCAGCGGGATTCATATGCTGGAGGCGATTGAGGACTACCAGCGGCGCGAGCGGCGGTACGGCGGGCTGAACGACGGGACTGAGTCAGACGATGTGGAGAGCCTGCCGGTGAAGCTGTCGGTGGTCGGCTGAAGCGCAGGTTACAGGTTACGGGGCACAGGTTACAGGGTGCAGACGATGAAGGCGCATCGCGTGGATGCGCCTTTTTCATTTGGTGCGCGCAGTGATGCGGGATCGCGCTATTCGGTGGGGGCTCCCGCGGGGGCGACCCAGGCTTTTTGCGGGGCTGTGACTTTGACGTCGGGGGCAGTGACCTTCACTTTGAGGCTCTCGACTTCGGCTTTGCCGCGCAGTGGAGTAGAGAAGCCGAGTTCGTACTGGTTGTTAAGGCGGCGACTGAAGTCCTCGAAGTACGGCTGCAGAGAGATGGGATTGCCGGTGCCGATCCAATACGAGTTGCCCCCGGTGGCTTCGGTGACCCCGAAGAGAAGATTCTGCCCGGCGTTGTTTTCATACTCGCTGCGATCCACACGGCCCGTGTTGCGCCAGTAGATGGAATAGACGACGAGGTGGGCGTGAGCCGCGTCCCGGATGGCGGTCTGGACGTAGGGATCCTCGGGATCGTAGCGCAGCTCGTAGTAGTCCACGCCGTCGGTGATCATGATGACTTCTCGGCGAGCAGCAAGGTCATTGGAGGGCCAGCTCTTCGCCAGGTCGGAGAGGCAGAAATAAGGGCTGGCACTTTGGCCGGACGCGCCCATGGGCAGGTGGAGTTCCTGAAGCGCAGTCGCATGATTCGCGGTGAGCGCACCGGAGAGCACCGCGCGGCCGTTTTGCATATAGGCGAGAGAGATTTTGACGTTGGGCGGAAGGCTCTGGACGAACTGGCGGATGTCATCGAACTCGCGGCCGAGGCTGGCGCGCGCTCCGTCGTCGATGAGCAGCACCAGTTCGACGCTGGCCTGCGGGCCGCGGAAGGGCTGCCAGGCGGTGATCTGGCGCTGCTTGCCGTTCACCTCAACCGAAATGCTCTGCTCGGAGACATTCGTAGCGGGAGCGTCGGATTTTTTGGGCATTATTGTGACGACGGCTTGTCCCTGGCCCTGATTCTCGTTTTGCGGGAGGGCGGACGGTGCGATGGCGAGAAGTGCTGCTGCGAGAACGGCGAGGGATCGAATGGCTCTGTTCATAGTTCCTCTTTCGGCGGCGAACGGTCCTATGGATCGGGCGCGGCTCCCTGGGAGCAGCCGGCCGGAGGCAAGTATTCACCCTTTCATTAGATGGAACTGGAGCGCGATTCGTCTCAAACTGCGTTTACGGGCGATGGAAAGGGACGCAGGTGCGACCGAAGCAGAGGCGATATCTGCCGGGTGCATCGCCGTCGAGGATCTGCAATGGCATGGGACGCTGCATACGATCGTCGTGGTGATCGGGAGCCTGGAGAAGATCGTGATTGCCGATGTCCATGACATTGAAGTGATCGCCGACAAAGCCAACTCCGTAGGCGCCGGGGACGAGAGGATGGCCGCCGACTTCAAGCGGGACCTCGGTGAGGAAATAGCCCTGGTATTTTTCCTGGATGGCGGTGGAGTAGCCGGCAGTGTCAACGAGCACGGCCAGCACGTAGTGGCCATCGGAGAACTGGACGCCAGCGGAATTGCGGAGCTGGGTGTTGGCGGATTTGCCCGCGTAGAAAACCGCATCGGGCAGGAGTTTGGAGGCTTCGGGAGCGTGGAGGATGGTGCCGGGCGTCTGCGCCGATGCGGCGAGGGGCAGAGAGATGAGGGCGGCGATTAGGAAATGGACAGGCCGCAAGATGCGAGGAGCGTTCATGGCGTGGATCTCCTGGGTTGTGGAGTGAGTATACCGCCGGAGGGATTGGCCGGAGAGGTCAATAGTGGACAGTTTGGGGTTGGGAATGTGGTAACTGCGGCGATTCCCCCGATGTCGCGGCGCCCGAGAATATTTGGGAATCGCCAACGAGAATTTAGTATCGATGCTGATGCGCAATGCGCGGGACCAATATGTGGGGCGCCGGCGAGCGGTGCGGCGCGCCATGGCGGAGCAGGAGATCGAAGCGCTGCTGGTGACGCATCTGCCGGATGTGCGCTGGCTGTGCGGATTTACGGGGTCGAATGCGGCGCTGGCGGTGACGGGGACGAAAGCTGCGTTGTTCACCGACGGCCGCTACACGACCCAGGCACGGGAGGAAACGCGCGGCGCCAGGGTGGCGATCGCGAAGAAGTCGGCGCTGCGGGAATGCGCTGCGCTGCTGGGGGAGTCGGCGAAACAGGCGTGGTTCGATCCGGAGCACACGACGATTGCGGAGCTGGCTCTGATGCGCTCGGGGTTGAGCACGAAGAAGAGCCGGGGATTTTTTGTTGCGCTGCGGAAGTCGCTGGTTTCGGCTTTGCGCATGGTGAAGGACGAGGGCGAACTGGCGCTGATGACCCAGGCGGCGGAGCTGGGATGTTCGCTCTTTGAGGCGATGCTGCCGCGCATCGAGAGCGGCATGACGGAAGTCGCGCTGGCGGCAAAGCTGGAGTTTGAGGCGCGAAGGCGGGGGGCGGAGGGAATGTCGTTTGAGACGATCGTCGCATCGGGGGCACGGTCGGCGCTGCCGCACGGGCGCGCGACGATGGCGAAGCTGCCGCGCAAGGGATTCGTAACGTTAGACTTCGGTGTTATCCTCAATGGTTATTGCTCCGATATGACGCGCACCGTGCACGTGGGCGGCGCGGCTCGTGAGGAGCGTGCCGCGTATGAAGCGGTGCTGGAGGCGCAGGAGGCCGCGGTGGCCGCGGTGAAGCCGGGGGCAACCTGCGGCGCGGTGGATGAGGCGGCACGGAGGGTTCTAAAGAAGGCAGGGTTGGGGAAGTACTTCACACACTCGACGGGTCACGGCGTGGGGCTGGAGATTCATGAGCAGCCACGGGTGGCCGCAGGGCAGGAGATGCCGCTGAGTGCGGGAATGGTGATCACGATCGAGCCGGGCGTTTACCTGCCGGGGAAGTTCGGGATACGGATAGAGGATATGGTCGCGGTGACGAAGAGCGGGCATCGGATTCTGACACCCGTCACTAAAAGCTGGATCGAGCTGTAGTGTGAAAGGCCGCGCGAGAACAACGATGAAATCGGAAGACATGAAAGAACTGAAGGAACTGATCGAGTTCCTGAAGGAAAACAACATCGGTGAATTCGATCTTGAGCGCGGCGAGCTGAAGATTCGCATCAAGTTTGCGCAGGAAGGCGGCGATCTGGCAGGGTTGGCGCGGATGATGGGATCGCAGGCGCAAGCGGCCGCGGGGGCGGCACCGGTGCCGGGAATGGTTTCCGCGGCCCATGCGGCGGCAACGACGCAATCCGCCGAGGCACCTGCCGGCGCGACGGACGATGAGGCTTCGCTGCATGTGGTGAAGTCGCCAATCGTGGGAACGTTTTATGAATCGCCGTCGCCGGGCTCGGGGGCGTTTGTGAAGATCGGCGATCAGGTGGAGATCGGCCAGGTGCTATGCATTGTGGAAGCGATGAAGCTGATGAACGAGATTGAGAGCGATGGCGCCGGTGAGATTGTGAAGCGGTTCGTGCAGAATGGCCAGCCGGTGGAGTACGGCCAGGCACTGTTTGCGGTGCGTCCCCGATAACTATGCGTAAAGTTCTGATCGCCAATCGCGGCGAAATCGCGCTGCGCGTCATTTGTGCATGCAAGGAAATGGGTCTGCGCACGGTGGCCATCTACAGTGATGCGGACCGGCACTCGCTGCACGCGCGCTTCGCGGACGAGGCGATCTGCATCGGGCCGCCGCGTTCGGCGGAGAGCTATCTGAACGTGCCGGCGGTGATCAGCGCGGCGGAGATCGCGGACGTAGATGCGATTCATCCGGGCTACGGGCTGCTGAGCGAGAATGCGAATTTCGCCGAGGTGTGCCGCGCGTCGAATATCAAATACATCGGGCCGCCGCCGGAAGTGACGCGGCTGATGGGCGAGAAGGAGAAAGCTCGCCAGACGATGAAGCGGGCGAAGGTGCCGATTCTGCCTGGGTCGGAGGGCACGATCCAGAGCGAGGGCGAGGGGCTGGAGTGGGCGAAGACGGTTGGCTACCCGGTCATCCTGAAAGCATCGGCGGGCGGCGGCGGGCGCGGGATGCGCGTGGTGCGTACGGCGGAGGAGTTGCCGGGATTGTTTCAGGCCGCACAGAGCGAGGCGACGAACGCGTTCGGCAACGGCGACCTGTACATGGAGAAGTTCATCGAGCGGCCGCGGCACATCGAGTTTCAGATCCTGGCCGATGAGCATGGAACGGCGATGTCGCTGGGCGAGCGCGAGTGCTCGATTCAGAGGCGGCATCAAAAGCTGATCGAAGAGGCGCCGTCGCTGCAGGTGACGCCGAAGATGCGCGAGGAGATCGCGAAGACTCTGAAGCGGTGCATGGAAGGCGTTGGGTACCAGAACGCGGGGACGATCGAGTTTCTGATGGACGAGGACGGGAAGCTCTACTTCATCGAGATGAACACGCGGATCCAGGTTGAGCATCCGGTGACGGAGATGATCACAGGCATCGATCTGGTGAAGGCGCAGCTCAGAATCGCGATGGGGGAGAAGCTGTCAAACATCGTGCACGAGCCGGTGCCGATGCGCGGCCACGCGATCGAATGCCGCGTAAATGCGGAGCATCCGGAGAAATTCACGCCGTCGGCGGGGAAGATTACGGCGTTCAACGTGCCGGGGTTTAACGGGATTCGCGTCGACACGGCGCAGTATGCGGAAGGCGTGGTGCCTCCGTACTACGATTCTCTGATCGCGAAGGTGATCGCGCACGGTGCGGATCGCGAAGAGGCAATGGCGCGGATGCAGCGCGCGCTGGAGATGTTCATCGTGGAGGGGATTCATACGTCGATTCCGCTGCATCAGCGGATTTTCCAGGATGAGGAATTCCGCCGCGGGAAATTCGACACGAAGTTCATGGAACGGTTCTTCGAGCGCGAGAAACAGCGGAAAGAAGTGGAGCTGGTGGGAAGCTAGACGTCGCAGAGGGTGACGGCCTGGCGCAGGCTCGTGAGCGGGTCGCCGGTGGGGAGAAATTCGTGGGCGACGTAGCCGGCAAAACCTGCGTCGGCGATGGCTTTCATGACCGCGGCGTACTGAATTTCCTGGGTCGCGTCGAGTTCGTGACGGCCGGGGACGCCTCCGGTATGGAAGTGGCCGAGGACGCCGATGTTCTGGCGGATGGTGTCGATCAGGTCCCCCTCCATAATTTGCATGTGGTAGATGTCGTAGAGCAGCTTGACGCGCGGTGAGTTGACTTCGTGCATGACGCGCGCGCCCCACGCGGTGTGGTCGGCCATGTAGTCGGGGTGGTTGACGCGGCTGTTGAGCAGCTCGAGACAGATGGTGACGCCGTTGGCCTCAGCGATCGGCTTGAGGCGGTTGAGGCCGAGGATGGTGTTGCGCGCGCCTTCTTCGTCGGACATGCCGCGGCGATTTCCTGAAAAGGTAATGACGTTGGGGACGCCGGCATTGGCGGCGATGGGGATATTTCTGCGAAACGCTGCCTCGATGGGGCCGTGGTTCTCGACGCGGTTGAGGGCGTCGGAGATGGTGCCTCCGCCGGCGTAGCCCATGGTGCAGATGAGGCCGCAGCGGCGAGGGATTTCGTACTCGTCGACTTCGAGCAGGTCGACGCCTTTGAGGCCGAGCGACACGGCCCACTGGCAGAGCTGGTCAACAGAAATGTCTTTGTAGCACCAGCGGCAAACGGACTGGTGAATGCGTCCTTTGCCAGTGGCTTGCGGCATGAGGGAAGAATACGCCGGTAATGCGGAGGCAAGAGAGACGGTGGCACTGGATTGGAGGAATGCGCGGCGGGAAGGCACACTTCAGGGTACAGGTTGCGGGGAACAGGGTGCAGGGTGCAGNNTAGATGAAAGATCCCCACCCTGCTTGCACCAAATGCGGGCGCAACCAGGATGGGGCACCCGGCGCTTTGTTGTCCTGTAGAATTTTTCGCAATGTCTGCGATGTCGAAAAAACTGCTGGGAGAGTGCTCATGATGCGTGGTGGCTGGGTTTCTGTTGTCGTTCTCGCCGTGACTGCGACTGTCTTTGCGCAAAGCTCGCCGGGGCCGCAGCCTGTGCCGATGCCGCCGCCGATCGTGGCGCCGGTGGACACGCCTTATCCGGGGACGATTGCGCTGACGGTGAACCTGACGAACACGGTCGATCACGTGGTGACGGTGCACGAGACGATTCCGGTGAAGGCGGGCGAGCTGACGCTGCTGTATCCGCAGTGGATTCCCGGGAATCATTCACCGACGGGACCGATCGACAAGGTGGCGGGACTGTTTGTGAAGGCAGATAGGAAGACGATTCCGTGGTTGCGCGATCAGGTGAATGTGTATGCATTTCACATTCAGGTGCCGAAGGGTGTGACCTCGCTGGACGTGGACTTCGATTATCTTTCGGCGGTGCGGTCGACCGATGGGCGGATCGAGATCTCTTCGCAGCTTGCGGATTTGGCATGGAACACGGTGGTGCTGTATCCGGCGGGACATTTCTCGCGGGACATTCATTTCCAGCCGAGCATCGTGCTGCCCAGCGGATGGAAGTATGCGACGGCGCTGACCACCGACTCGCAGGACGGCGATACGGTTCACTTCAAAGAGACGACGCTGAACACGCTGGTGGATTCGCCGCTGTATGGGGGCGCGAATTTTAAACGCATCGATCTCTCCACGGGGCCGGACAATCCGGTGTTCCTGGACGTGTTCGCCGATGAGCCGAAGGACCTGGAGATCACGCCGGAGGAACTGCAGGCCCATAAGAATCTGCCGATCCAGGCGCAGAAGCTGTTCGCGTCGCACCACTACGATCACTACGACTTCCTGTTTTCGCTCAGCGACGTGATTGGCGGGAACGGGCTGGAGCATCACCAGTCGAGCGAGGACGGGACGCGCGCGAACTACTTTACGGACTGGGCTGCGGGCGCGCGCGGGCGCGATCTGCTAGGGCACGAGTACACGCATTCGTGGAACGGGAAATTCCGCAGGCCGGCGGGTTTGTGGACGCCGAATTTCAANNGGCGTGGCCGCGGGATTCGAGGCCAGCAAAGGGCGTGACTGGCGGCCGCTGGTGGACACGACGAATCAGCCGACGGTTTCGCAGCGGAGGCCGATGAGCTGGGTGAGCTGGCAGCGGCCGGAGGACTACTACACCGAGGGGCTGCTGGTGTGGCTCGATGCCGACACGAAGATTCGCGAGCTGAGCGACGGGAAGAAGTCGCTGGACGATTTTGCGAAGCTGTTTTTCAGCGTGAATGGCAGCAGCTTTGTCACAGACACGTATACCTTCGAGGACCTTGTGGCCGCGCTGAATCAGGTGCAGCCGTTTGACTGGACCGCGTTCCTGCGCGAGCGCGTGTACGAGCTGCATCCCGAGGTGCCCGAGAATGGGTTTGCGCAGGGCGGGTACAAGCTGGTCTACAACGACACGGCTCCTGCCGGCGAGAGGCGTGGGGCAGCGGAGAATCCGCGGTTTGGAACGAGCTTTGCGGATTCGCTGGGCTTCAGCGTGATGGCGGAAGGGAACCTGGGCAGCGTGTCGTGGGACGGCCTGGCATTCAAGGCGGGGCTTGTACCGGGCATGCAACTGCTGGCTGTGAACGGCCAGGTTTACTCGGCGGACAAACTTCGGGAGGCGATCAGGAAAGCGGAAAAGGATACGGGGCCGATCACGCTGCTGGTGAAGGATCGCGATCAGATCAAATCGGTGGCGCTGGATTACCACGGCGGATTGCGTTATCCGCATCTGGAGCGGGTGGATGGGATGCCGGCGCGGCTGGATGACATTTTGAAGGCGGTGGAGTAGAGGCCGAGTAGCGGATAGCGGATAGCGTTCAGCGTACAGAAAAACCATGGAGCACGGCTTGTTGACGCCGTGCTCTTTGTTTGCCCATTAGGGAAACAACAAGCAACAGCGGAAGTTCGGTTATCGCTCGGCGATTCGGTCGAGAAGATCGAAGAATTCCGGGAAGGAGATGGCGGCGGATTCGGCGCCGCGGATGAGGGTGTCTCCCGTGGCACGGAGAGCGGCGACGGAGAAGGCCATGGCGATGCGGTGGTCGCCCCCGGAGTCGATTTCGGCTCCGTGGAGGGTTTGACCGCCAGGAATGTCGAGGCCGTCGTCGAACTCCTCGACGTCGGCGCCCATGGCGCGGAGATTGGCGGCGATCAGCGCTATGCGGTCGGATTCCTTGACGCGGAGTTCTTTGGCGTCGCGGATGCGAATGCCGTTCTGTGTCCAGGGGCCAATGGCGGCGAGAACGGGCAGCTCGTCAATGAGCTGCGCGGAGAGCGCGCCGGAGATGGTGGTGCCGGTGAGGCCCTGCGGCGGCGCATTCACCTGGACCACGCCCACCAGCTCGCCGTGTTTGTCCTCGAGATTGAGGACGCCGATGTGCGCGCCGAGCGCAGTGAGGACGTCGAGGAGCGTGGCGCGGGTGGGGTTGAGGCCGAGCGCGTCGAAGATGAGGTTGGAGCCCGGGAAAAGCGCGGCGGCGCAGAGGAAGAAGGCCGCGGAGGAGATGTCGCCAGGGATGGCGGCTTCGATCGCGCGCAGTGCCTGGCCGCCGGCAATGGAAACAGAATCGAGGGTGCGTTCGAGGGTCGCGCCGAACGCGCGGAGGGCGAGCTCGCCATGATCGCGGGTGCGGACGGATTCGCGGATGGTGGTTGTGCCGCTCGCCTGGAGTCCTGCAAAGAGCAGTGCGGTTTTGACCTGGGCGCTGGGGATGGGTGTGGTGTAGTCGATGGCAGTGAGCGGGGCGCCTTGAATTGTGATGGGCGCGTGGCCTTCGGTAAGTTCGAGGTGCGCGCCCATTTGTGCGAGGGGCTTGCGGATGCGCTCCATGGGGCGGCGGCTGAGCGAGGCGTCGCCGACGAGGGTGAAGGCGTCCGATTGCGCTGCGAGCAGGCCGGAGAGCATGCGCATGGTCGAGCCGGAGTTGCCGCAGTCGAGCGGCTCGCTCGGCGGGCGCAGGCGCGGCCCCACTCCCTGCACTTCAATCGCCCCGTCGTCGAGTTGCTTCCACGCGGAACCGAGTTTCGCGACGCAGTTGAGGGTGCTGGCGCAATCCCGCGCGGCGGAAAAATTATGGAAGCGGCTGACGCCTTCCGCAATCGCCGCCAGCATGGCATAGCGATGCGAGATCGATTTATCTCCCGGAATGCGAACGACACCGCCCACAGTGCTTGCCGGGCGGATGGTGACGCTCGCGCCCTCGCGCGTTGAATCATGAGCCATGAAATTAATATAACGGAGATCTTGTGGGAGGTCAGAGGTGAGAGGTCAGATTGCAGAGGTGAAAATCGGCGGTCTTGCCTTCGCAATCTGACCTCTTACCTCTACTGCGTCCGAGCGCGCCCGGCGGCTTCGGCGAGAATCTCCTGCGGAACCTCGCGAAGGGTGACATGGAATTCGAACATCGGTATTTCGGAGCCGCGTCCCCAGCGGCCGACTTCCCAGTGCGCGCGGATGAATTTGACTTCTGGCCGCGCCGAGAGGTCGAGCAGCAGCGGTACTTCCTCGCGATAGAACTTCTGCGGAAAAGCCGCGACTGGCTTGGCGTCCCATGCAGCTCCATCGGCCGAGGCGTAAATGGCGACGTCGAGTGATTCCTGCTCAACAATGTTGGTGATGGCGAGCGTCAGCAGAAAAACCCGGCCCTCGGCCTGGCCCACATCGAGCGCGGGCCCGTCACCCTTGGCAGTGACTACGGTTTTATCGGGAACCAGAAAAGTATCAATCATCGCGCGAAAATTCTAGCAGACAGAGCACGCGCGGCGACGACGGCCCTGGCAAAATGCGCCGCAAGCATCACTTCGCTTATCATCGTTCGCATACGGAGTTTGTATACGGACTTACGATGAAAACAATTTTGCTAAATTCGCTGCTGGGAATAATTTTCTCGATGCACTTCGCCTTCGCTCAGCCCACCAAGCCATCCCAGATGCCTCCCGACTCCGAAATCCGCCAGCTTCTTGTGGACCGGATCGACAGAGATCATCAGAGCGTTGGCATCGTCGTCGGCGTCATCGACTCCTCGGGACGCAGAATTGTCTCTTACGGAAATCTCGCTAAAGGCGACAAGCGTCCGCTCGACGGCAACACTGTGTTTGAGATCGGCTCCATCACCAAGGTCTTCACCTCGTTGTTGCTGGCGGATATGGTGCAGCGCGGAGAAGTGAGGCTCACCGATCCCGTGGCCAAGTATCTTCCGCCGACCGTCAAAATGCCGGAGCGCAACGGCCGGCAAATTACGCTCGAAGATCTTGCGACCCATACCTCGGGCCTGCCGCGGCTCCCATCGAATCTCAAGCCGAAGGATCCGGCGAACCCGTATGCGGATTACACCGTCGACCAGCTGTATCAGTTTCTTTCGGGTTACACTCTGACCCGCGACATTGGGTCGCAGTATGAGTATACCAATCTGGGCGGCGGGCTCCTGGGACACGTGCTCGCCCGCCGCGCCGGCATGGATTACGAAACGTTGGTGCGGACGCGCATCTGGGATCCCCTGGGAATGAAAAGCACGGGCATTGCGCTTTCCGCGGACGAAAAGGCGCGCTTTGCTGCCGGACACAATCAGTCGCTCGACACGG
>PMAD01000260.1:9414-9591 GCA_003152415.1 Acidobacterium sp. | reverse complement strand
GGTTTGGGGCGGAGGTGTTCCGGCCGTCGCCGCGGCAGGCGGACCTGATAATTGTGTCAGGGACTGTTACAAAAAAGATGGCGCCGCAGGTGGTGCGGCTCTACAACCAGATGCCGGAGCCGAAGTACGTGATCGCGATGGGCGCATGCGCCATCTCCGGCGGGCCGTTTCGCGACG
>PMAD01000260.1:1808-9303 GCA_003152415.1 Acidobacterium sp. | reverse complement strand
AATGACGAGGTCTTCCTCGCCGAGCAGGGGAACCCTCTCAAGGTGATTCAGTAATGGCGCTTCCCTCCCCTGAAGAAATCAAGACGCTGATTGAGGCCGGCGTGCCAGGCGCGAGCGTGAGGGTGATCGCGAATGGGAGCCCGTCGGCGCAGCACTCGCTGCTGCTGGATCACGAGCACGCGCGGGCTGCGGCGGAGTTTCTGCGGGATCACGCAGAGCTGCGGCTCGATTTCTGCTCGCTGGTGACGGGTGTGGATTGGCCGGACACCGAGACAACCGCAAAGGTGAAAGTGAAAAAGATGGTCGCGGGCCCGGATGGCGTCGAGCAGGAGCAGGAAGTCGAGGAGACGCGGAAGACGAAGGTGCCCGGGTATCTGGAAGCCGTTTATCACCTGTTTTCGATGGAGAAAAAACACGGGCCGGTGGTGCTGCGTCTGCGGACCGTGAATCGCGTCGACAAGCTGCTACTGCCGTCGCTGACGCCGGTATGGCGCAGCGCGGAGTTTCAGGAGCGCGAGGCGTTCGATCTGTACGGGATTGTGTTCGACGAACATCCGGACCTGCGGCGGATTTTGATGTGGGAGGGGTTCGTCGACTACCCGATGCGGAAGGATTACGTGCCGCCGGACGACGACATTCTGGTGACAGGGGTGAAGGCGTGAGCGGGCACGTGATGGACCTGGAGCCAATCGCGGGCCCGGGCGAGCTGCTGGAAGTCTCGATGGGGCCGCATCACCCATCGACGCATGGCGTGTTTCGCATGGATGTGCGGCTCGATGGCGAGCGCGTGGTGCGGCTGAAGCCGGTGTTTGGGTATCTGCACCGCAACCACGAGAAGATTGCCGAGAAGGGCGCATATCTGTCGGCGATTCCCTACACCGACCGGCTCGATTATTTGTGCTCAATGACAAACAACTGGGGCTACGTGCTGGCGGTGGAGAAGCTGGCGGGGATCGCGGTGCCGGAGCGCGCGGAATACATCAGAGTCATCGTCGCCGAGCTGACGCGGTTTCAGAATCACGCGGGGCTGGTCGGGTTCCTGCTGCAGGACATGGGCGCGAGCGGCACGCCTCTGATGTATGCGTTCCGCGAGCGCGAGAAGGTGCTGGATCTGTTCGAGTCGCTGAGCGGCGCGCGGATGATGTGCAACTACATGCGCTTTGGCGGCCTGCGCGTGGATTGCTCGGCGGAGTGGCTGGAGGAGGTGCGGCAACTGGTGGGGGTTCTGCCGCGGTTTCTGGATGAATTTGAGAACCTGCTGCGGGCGAATGAGATTCTGATGGCGCGCACGCAGGGCACGGGCGTGCTGTCGCGGGAGCTGGCGATCAATGCAGGCGTGACGGGGCCGATGCTGCGCGCGAGCGGCGTGAATTATGACATTCGCAAAGTGGACAAATACGGAATCTATGACCGGTTCCAGTTCGGCGTGCCGCTGGGCGAGCATGGCGACGTGTACGACCGCTACATGATGCGGGTACTGGAAATGCGGGAGTCGGTGAAGATTCTGGAGCAGGCGCTGCGCGATATTCNNGAGCTGGGATTCTTCCTGATCAGCGATGGGTCGGGGAATCCGTATCGGTACCGGGTGCGGCCGCCGAGCATGATCAATCTGACGATTCTCGAAGATATGTGCCTGGGCGAGAACATCGCAGATACCGTAATTATTCTGGGCAGCGTGGATATTGTGCTGGGCGAAGTGGACAGATGAGACGAGTTCTCAGTGATCGGTGGTCAGTGACCATCGGCCAGAAGACTGAGACCTGCAACTGAGAACGAAGAACCGATAACTGGGCACTGTGAACTGAGGACTGGTTTTCATGCTGGGTGAAGGGATCATTCAGGGGTTGGTCGAGACGGCGCGAAACTTTTTCGGCAGCTATGTCGAGAAGGATCGGCTGACGACGGTGCAGTATCCGGAGCAGCGGCTCACGCTGCCCGAGGCTTCGCGGAATTTTCCGTTTCTGCTGTACGACGGGACGGATCCGGAGGCGGGGCTGCGCTGCGTGGCTTGCCAGATTTGCGAGAAGGAATGCCCGCCGCGGTGCATCCACATTGAAAAGAGCAAGGACAAGAAGCCGGATTTCGTTGGGAAGCAGCAGGCGTATCCGGCGGTGTTCGATATTGATGTGGCGGTGTGCATGAGCTGCCAGATTTGCGTTGAGGTTTGTCCCTTCGACGCGATCCGGATGGACAAGGTCTATGAGCTGAGCACTTCGGATCGGTTTGGCGGGCTGCTGTGGACGAAAGAGCAGCTGTCGAAGCCGAACGAGTACTACCAGAAGATTCATCCGCTGGAAGCCGCGGAGACCGATGAGCGGCGGGAGAAGGAACTAGCCGAGGCGCAGGCCAAGGCTGCGGCGGCGGCGGCGAAGGCAGCGCAGGCCGCGAATCCGGCCCCGGGCGACGCGTCGGGCAACGGCGCTTCGGCAGCCGCGAAGCCGACGACGGCGGTGCACGAATGATCTCCGCCGGCGCGGTCGATCAGGTCTTCGTCACGCTGAAGGACTGGATCGTGTTCCACACGCCCGCGCCGCTGCAGACGCTGGTTTCGATTGTGATTGAGGTCGCGACGATCATCGTTGTCTTTGCCGCGCTCTTCGCGCTGACAACGGTCTTCGAGCGCAAGGGCCTGGGACGGATGCAGAATCGGTACGGGCCGAACCGCGTGGGTCCGTTCGGCGTATTTCAGCCGATCGCCGACGCGGTGAAGTCGCTGACCAAGGAAGACGTGGTGCCGCGTGCGGCGGATCATGTGGTGCATTATCTGGCGCCCCTGGTGCTGGTGGGCGTGGTGTTTCTTACCTACGCGGTGCTGCCGGTCGGGCGCAACATGACCGCCGTGAACCTGGACGCCGGCGTGTTGTATTTCTTCGCGGTGGGTGCGGCGACAGAGCTGGCTGTCTTCATGGCCGGCTGGTCGAGCCACAACAAATATTCGTTACTGGGCGCGATGCGCGCGATCGCGCAGATGATCAGCTACGAGATTCCGCTGATCCTGTCGTCGGTGCCAGTGATCATGATGGCGGGCACGCTCTCGATGGTGGGCATCGTGGAACAGCAGGCGCGAACCTCGGGCGGCCTGGCGCACTGGAATGTCTTCACGCCGTGGGGCCTTGCCGGGTTCATCCTGTTTATGATCGCGGCGACGGCGGAGACCAATCGCAGCCCCTTCGATTTGCCGGAAGGCGAGTCAGAAATTATTGCGGGCTATTTCATCGAGTATTCCGGCTTTAAGTTTGCGCTGTTTTTCCTCGCCGAATATCTGGAAATGTTCGCGGTGAGCGGACTCGGGATCACGCTGTTTCTGGGTGGATGGTCGGCGCCGTTCAGCTTTCTCGGGTGGATTCCCTCGTGGATTTGGTTTTTTGGCAAACTGCTGACGCTGATCTTTGGGTTCATCTGGGTGCGGGGCACGGTGCCTCGCCTGCGCATGGATCAGCTGATGAATTTCGCCTGGAAATTCATGCTCCCGATGACGCTGATCGTGATTTTTTCCGCGGGCCTTTGGCGGTTTCTGTCGGCTGCCGTGGTGGGGCCGATGCCGCTGGGCGGTGTGATACGCTGGCTGGTCTGTGCACTGGTAATTTTGGCGCCGTATATAACGCTGGCGCGCGGGCTGGAGCGCGGCCGGAGGATTGAGAAGAGAGTCTATCGCTACGCGGAATAGCCGGTCTCGTCCGCGCCGAACCAAGGTTGATGGTGATTAGAGTCACAGTCGCCCCCGGCGCGGCTATGCAATCGTGGTTCGAGTCGCGCGAACGCCAACGCACCGGAACTTTGTACGCATGGGAATGACGTTTTCTTTCCTGATTCTCGCGATCATGACGCTGGCCGGAGGTGTGGCCGCCATGACGATGCGCCGCCTGGTGCATTGCGCCCTGGCGCTGGTGGTTTCCTTCGCCGGGCTCGCCGCTCTGTATCTGAATTTGGGAGCTGAATTCGCCGGGCTGGCGCAGTTGCTGGTTTATGTGGGCGCGATCGCCATCCTTATAGTATTTGCGATTCTGCTGACGCGCGGCGGAGAGGGCGAGCCGGAGGGCTCTTTTTCGCCTTCGCCAGCAGGGATTGCGGGAGCGGTGGCGGCTCTGGCGGTGTTCGCAGTGCTGACGTGGGCGGTGGAGACGAGCAGCGTGGCGAGAGCGGGCGCGGCTGTCGCAGCGCCGCAAACGACGATGCGGGAGATTGGTTTCGCGCTGATGCAGCGTTACGTTCTGCCGCTGGAAGTGATCGCGCTGATGCTGACGGCGGCGCTGATAGGCGCAGTGATCCTGGCGTTGCGGGAGAAGCGCAATGAGCCTGCGGACGGCACAGCGCAGAAGCAGGGGCTGCGCGCCTGATGACTCCGCTTGCTGGTTGTCTGCTGGTTTCCGCTTTGCTGTTCTCGATCGGGCTGGCCGGGGCGCTGACCCGGCGCAGCGCGATCCTGGTGCTGGCCGGCATTGAGCTGATGCTCAACGCGGCGAATCTGAACTTCATCGCATTCTGGCGATTCGGCGCCCATCCTGAATTTCTCACCGGGCTGATTTTTGTCATCTTCTCCATTGCGGTGGCCGCGGCGGAAGCCGCTGTCGGCCTGGCGCTGATCCTGGCCATCTATCGGCACGCGCGCACTTCCGACGTGAGCGAGATTACGGAGATGAAGGGATGACGCACCCCGAGAGCGTGACCTGGATCGTTCGCAACCTATGGCTGATTCCGGCGCTGCCGGTGGCCGCGGCGGGGGCAAGCGCGCTGCTGAAGCGGTCGCAACGACGTTTGTCAGCCGGGCTGGCCATTGGGTCGATGGGCATTTCGCTGGTGCTGTCGCTGATGGCGTTCGCGCAGGCGCTCGCGGATCCGGCGCGCCGCGTGGTCACGTTTAACTGGATGCAGTTTGGGGATCAGTGGGTACAGCTGGGATGGCTGCTGGATCCGCTGGCCGCAGTGATGCTGGTGATGGTCAGCTTTGTGGGGCTGCTGATCTTTATTTACAGCCTCGGCTACATGGCGCACGACGACAACTTCACGCGCTTCTTCTGCTTCCTCTCGCTGTTTGCGGGAGCAATGCTGGGCGTGGTGATCGCGAACAGCTTGCTGCTGCTGTTCATGTGTTGGGAAGTCGTCGGGCTGACGTCGTACCTGCTGATCGGGTTCTGGTTTCAACGCCCGGCTGCTGCGGCGGCAGCGAAGAAGGCGTTCATCACCACGCGCGTGGGCGATCTGGGGCTGCTGATCGGGATGGTGTGGCTTTACGCGCAGACAGGCACGCTGCTGTTCTACAACAGCGGAGCGGGATGCCTGGAGCAGACCGCGGTTGCGGGGATGGAAGCGCACATCACGGCGGCGGGGATGGCGGTTTCGACCGCGATCGGGCTGCTGATTTTCTGCGGGGCCGCGGGCAAGTCGGGGCAGGTGCCGCTGCATGTATGGCTGCCGGATGCGATGGAAGGCCCGACGCCGGTGAGCGCGCTGATTCACGCGGCAACGATGGTAGCGGCGGGCGTGTATCTGGTGGCGCGGGTGTATCCACTGATGAGCCCTGACGCCCGCGAGGTCGTGGCCTGGGTGGGCGCGATTACGGCGATCTTCGCCGCGTGTATTGCAGTCGCGCAGAACGACATTAAACGGATCCTGGCCTACTCGACGGTGTCGCAACTGGGCTACATGATGCTGGGGCTGGGCGTGGGCGGCGTCGCGGTGGGGATGTTCCACCTGATCACGCACGCGTTCTTTAAGGCGCTGCTGTTCCTGGGCGCCGGGTCGGTGATTCACGGCTGTACGGAGGATCAGGACATCCGCAACATGGGCGGGCTGCGGCGATTTATGCCGGTGACGTTCGCGACGTATACGTGCGGGATGCTGGCGCTGTGCGGGTTTCCGCTGTTCGCGGGGTTCTGGAGCAAGGACGCGATTCTGCACGCGGCGCATGGCTGGGGCGTTTCGCAGGGGCCGTTTTATCTGGGCGCGGTGGGCGCGCTGCTGACTGCGTTCTATATGACGCGGCAGATGTACTACGTTTTCCTCGGGCAAAGGCGGCTCGCGGAAGCGACTGTTTCGCCCGCGGCTGTGGCTGCGCATGAAATTCCAGCAGAGCAGATTGAGCCCGTGGTTTCCGCGCGCACCGGGGAAGTATGCATCATCGAGCATCCGCATGAGAGCCCGGGGGTGATGACGCGTCCGCTGGTGGTGCTGGCGGTGTTTGCCGTGTTGCTCGGATTTGTGGGGACGCCGGCGTGGCCGTGGTTCCAGTCGTTCCTGGCGGGCGAGAGCACGGGTTTGGATTTTGGGCGGTTTAGCGAAGCAGGCCTGCTGCCGCTCATGGTTATTTCGTCGCTGATCGTTTTTGCGGGGCTGGGTTTGGGTTGGTGGTTCTACGGACGCAAGCCGATCCTGCACGCGACCGATCCGGATGCGCTCGAAAAGATTCAGCCTGGCGTCTTCCATGCGCTGGCGAATCGGCTGTACGTGGACGAGCTGTACGGGGTGACGGTGATCGCGCTAACGCGCTTCTGCGCCAGGTTCGCGGCGTGGCTGGATCGCTGGATCTTCGGCGGAGCGGTGCGGATTGTCGCCTGGATGGTGACGGGCATGGGCTGGCTGGACGCCGGCGTCGACAAATTTGTCGTCAACGGCGGCTTCGACGAGGGCTGCCGCGATGTGGCGCGCGGCGGGCGGCTCCTCTCGCACCTCCAAAATGGCCGCGTACAGAATTATCTGCGCGTGATTGCCGTGGCGCTGGTGGTGCTCGCGGCGATTCTGCTTTGGGGGCGCCGAGGATGATCACGCTCCTGACGCTGTTACCGATTTTGGGCGGGCTGGTGGTGCTGGCGTTTGCACGCTCGCGCGATCTGGCGCGGGCGATCGGGATTGTTTTCGCTACGGGTGCGCTCGCCCTTGCTGTGATGTTCTGTTACGGACTCGATCCCGCGACTCCGGGAATGCAATTTGAGGAGCACCATGCGTGGGCGCCGTCGCTCGGCATGGCGTACCACGTGGGCGTGGACGGGCTGGGCGTGTTGATGCTGGCGTTGTCGGCGCTGGTGGTGTTGATGTCGCTGCTAGCTTCGTGGAACAACGAGAAGCATGGGGCGGTCTACACCGCGCTGGTGCTGTTTCTGGAAGCTGGCTTATTTGGTACATTTACGGCGCTGAACTTCATCCATTGGTTCATCTTTTGGGAGCTGAGCCTGATCCCTGCATTTTTCCTGGTGCGCATCTGGGGAGGCAAGGGACGCGCGAAGGCGGCGAATCAGTTTTTCCTCTACACGATGGCCGGCAGCGTGGCGCTGCTGCTGGCGTTCCTGGCGCTCTTTCTGGCGACGGGGCGATTCGACTTTGTGGACCTCGCGCAACTGGCGCGGTCGGGGCAGCTGACAACGTCGCTCTCGCAGAATCTGCATTGGTCCGGAAACCCGGAACACCTCGGAATGCTGCTGTTCTGGGCGGCGTTTTTCGGATTCGCGGTGAAAACGCCGGTGGTACCGTTCCATACCTGGCTCCCTTCGACGTATGCGGA
>PMAD01000260.1:0-1704 GCA_003152415.1 Acidobacterium sp. | reverse complement strand
CGGACGTTCGCGTACTCGTCGATCAACCACCTGGGCTACTGTGTGCTGGGCGTGTGCGTGGCGGCGAAGTTCACCGGCGCGGATGCGGGGCTGGCGGCGGAAAAAGCAGCGGCGCTGACGGGCGTGCTGCTGCAGATGTTCAGCCACGGGCTGACGGCGGCGGCGTTGTTTTGGTTTATTGCTTTGCTGGAGCGGCGCAGCGGTGGACTCCGTGGCATCGAGGACTTCGGCGGATTGCGCAGGATCGTGCCGGTGTTCTCGGGGCTCATGGGGCTTGCGATTTTCGCGTCGCTGGGTCTGCCGGGGCTGAATGGATTTCCGGCGGAGTTTCTGATCTTTAAGGGGTCGTTTCCGCTCGCGCCGCGGGCGACGTCGGTTTCGGTGCTGGGGCTGCTGATGACCGCGGTGTTTTTGCTGACCGTGATTCAGAAGGTGTTTTCAGGGCCGGTGAATCCGAAGTGGGAAGCGATGCCGGATCTGACTACGACGGAGCGCGTGGCGGTGCTGCCGGCGATTGCGCTGATGTTTGTGCTGGGGCTTTACCCACAACTGATCACGGGAATGGTGCACAGCGCGGTGACGCAGTGGGTGATGGGGGCGCGGTTCTGATGCTCGCGTGGACGATTTACGCCTCGTTCCTGGGCGCGCTGGCAGCGCGGCTGAGCCCGTCGAAAAGTCTTGCGCGCTGGGTTGCGCTGCTGACGGCGCTCGTCGGACTGGGGATTGGATTGACGACACTGCGGCACTGGCAGCCGGGCGAGATGCTGACGGTCGCGCACGTCGCGTGGGTTCCGCAGCTCGGGCTTTCGTATTATCTGGCGGCGGACGGAATCAGCCTGACGCTGGTGCTGCTGACGGGGATCGCGGCGACGGCGGGGATTTTGTTTTCGTGGAACATTGAGCGGCGCACGCAGGAGTTTTTCGCGTTTTACCTGGTGCTGATCGGCGGCGTGTACGGGGTGTTTCTCAGCTTCGATCTGTTTTTGCTGTTTGTGTTTTACGAGATTGCGATTATCCCGAAGTATTTCCTGATCGCGATCTGGGGGTCGGTGCCTCACGATGCCACGGGCGAGAACGCGGGGTCGCAGCGCGAATACGCGGCGATGAAGCTGGCGCTGTACTCGTTTGCCGGGAGCGCGCTGGTGCTGGCCGGGATGGTGGCCGCGTGGGTGGCGTCCGGCGGNNGATGTTCCCGCTGGTGTTTGTGGGGTTCGGGGTGCTGGCGGGCCTGTGGCCGTTCCACACCTGGGCGCCGACCGGCCACGCAGCCGCGCCGACGGCGGCGTCGATGCTGCTGGCCGGGGTGGTGATGAAGCTGGGCGCGTACGGCTGCCTGCGCGTGGCGATGATGCTCTTCCCTGCCGGCATGGATCCGTGGGGCTTCCACGTGCTGGGGTTTGGATCGTGGCGCGATGTGTTTGCGATGCTGGCGCTGATTGGGATCGTGTACGGGGCAAGCGTGGCGCTGGTGCAGCGCGACTTCAAGTTTGTCATCGGCTATTCGAGCGTGAGCCACATGGGGTTTGTGCTGCTGGGGCTGATGACGCTCACGCAGATTGGGCTCGACGGCGCGGTGCTGCAGATGTTCTCGCACGGCGTGGTCGCCGGGCTGCTGTTCGCCGTGGTGGGGCGGATGGTGTACGACCGCACGCACACGCGCGATCTGAACGCGCTCGCGGCCATGCGGCTGGCGCATGCGATTCC
>PMAD01000330.1:489-8692 GCA_003152415.1 Acidobacterium sp. | reverse complement strand
ACCATCAGCTGCGCGCCCTGCGGAAAGCGCTCCTCTCCGTGCAGCGCCGCCAGCGACTCATACACCGGCGCCGCGGTGAAGATCACCGGAACCGTCTCAATTTGCTTTTCGACCGCGCGGCCGTCCCGCCGTGCCTGCTGCGGTGGCAATCCGTGAACCAGCGCCGCCAGCCAAATCCCGCCTACCGCGCTCGCCACCGCCGCGCGCCGCCTCATGCCACCGTCTCCATCACGCAGTTGCGAGCACCTCGCAGCTCGCACCACGGAGCCAGCTCCGCCATCATCGTGTCGAACTCCGCAAACGTCAGTGACTGCTCGCCGTCGCTCCACGCCTTGTCCGGATCCGGATGCACTTCCACAATCAGCCCATCGGCCCCCGCCGCCACAGCGCTGCGCGCCAGCCCCGGCACCAAAGACCGCCGCCCCGCGGCATGGCTCGGATCGGCGATCACCGGCAGCCGCGCAATCTCTTTCAGCACCACGATCGCGCCTACGTCGAACGTATTCCGCACCGAAGTCTCAAACGTGCGAATGCCGCGCTCACACAAAATCACGTTGGGATTCCCGTAGCTGATGACGCATTGCGCCGACCGCAGCAGGTCGGCCACTGTCGCTACCATCCCCCGCTTCAGCAGGATCGGCCGTCCAGTCTTCGCAGCGGCTTCCAGCAGAGCGTAGTTCTCCATGCTCCGCGAGCCGATCTGCAGGATGTCCGCGTATTCAGCAACCATCGGCGCGTCCGCCGCGGCCATCACCTCGGTCACGATGGNNGCGTACGGCGAACTCCGCGGTTTGAACGCCCCGCCGCGCAGCACCCGAGCCCCCGCCGCGGCCACTCGCTCCGCTGTCTCCATCAGCTGCCGCTCGGTTTCCACCGAACAAGGACCAGCCATGGTGACAAATTCGTCGCCGCCGACGGCTACCCCGCCCGCCCGGACCACCGTTCTCTCGTCAGCCGCGCTCTTCAGAACGTCCGGCGCGTCCGCAAACTGCTCAATCCAACCTCCGCCCACCTGGGCTCCTCTTCTCTGGGGAACAGGTGAGACTAGTCCTGGCGGCCCATCGCCGCCTCCATCGAAAGTTGGAATTTCGCTGTGCCCCTGGTTACCTTCGCCGCGCACCAACGGGTCAGCAGACCGCCCCGCCTCTCCAGGTTCCAGGCTCTCGAGCGGCCGACTTTGGAATTCTCCCGCCATGGCTCGCTCCCCGCGCGGTTAGCGCGGACCCTCACTTCTGATCTGCGCCTGCGACCGATACCGCGCCAGGTTCGCCTCCAGCGACGCCGCCAGCGTGCCATTCTGCTGCTGCCGCGCCACATCCAGAGCCGCCTGCGCCGTCGCCACCGCATTCGCAAACTGCCCCGTCTCCGACTCCATTGCCGCCAGCATTTGCAGCACCGCGGGATCCTGCCGGTTCGTCAGCCGCGCCGCCTCTTCAAACTGCGGCAGCGCCTCCGCAAAGCGGCTCTGCGCCGCCAGCACCCGCCCCAGGTTGTAGCGATAACCCGCGTCCTGCGGCGCCAGTTCCACCGCCTTCAACAAATGCGGCGTCGCATCCGCCAGATTTCCCTCGTGCGCGAGCACCACGCCCAACCCGTTCTGCCCATCCGGCGAATTCGGCGCCCCCTCCAGCCCCTTCGTCAGCAGCGCGATCGCCTCCTGCGTGTGTCCGCCCTCCGCCGAAAGCGCATTCCCCAGATTGACCTCCGCCGACGCATTGTCCGGATTGATCCCCAGCGCCGTCTCGAAATGCTGCCGCGCCTCTTCCAGACTCCCCTCCTCCGCCAGCGCGCTCCCCAGGTTGTTTTCCGTCTGCGAGCTGTGTGCGTTCAGCGCCAGCGATTTTCTGTACTCTCCGACCGCCTCGCTCATCTTCCCCGCCCCAGCCAGCGCAATCCCAAGGTTGTTATGGGCGCGCGCATCGTCAGGATCGAGCGACACCGCCTTCTCCCACGCTGGAACCGCCACGTCATATTGCTTCTTGTCCGAGAGCTGCACCGCCGCATCGAACATCCGGTAGAAATCCGTCGCCGGCGTGTCGATCCTCTCCAAACCCCCGCGCGCCACATTCACAAACTCCGGAATATTCACCGCCCGGTTCGACGCCGTCGCATTCTCCACCAGAATCGCCGGGCTCGCGTTGCCGTCCCCATCGATGTGCGTCAGATACAGCTCCGTATAGAGGTACGGAGTCTTCGACGAAAACGCCAGCCAGTGCCCGTTCGGCGACCACGTGTGCCACGAATTCATCACCGCCAGATTCGAAGCCAGCGGCCGCGCCGTCCCTCCCTCGAACGGCACAATGAACAGCTTGCTGTCCGGCCGCATCAGCAGCCCGTTCTTGCACTCCACAAAAACAATCCACTTCCCGTCGGGTGAGACTTTAGGGAAGTTGTTGCTCATCCCGTTTTCCGACGCGCCCACCACCCGCTCCGGCGTCCCGCCCTTTCCGTCGTTGAACGGGATCCGGTACAGGTCGTACTGAATCTGCGTCTCGTTCGGATCGTTCGCGTACGTCGCCTGCTTCTGACCCGGCGCATANNAACGCGCTCGTCTGCACGTAGTTCGGATCATCGGCGCCCGGCAGCGGCGTCAGCTCACCCGCCGAGCGGCTGTACCATGCCAGCACCCCGCGCGTCGGGAAGAAAACCTGCCCAAACCCATAGTTCCGATAAAACCCGTTGTACAGCCGATCCACTACTCGCGTCCCATGCGCATGCGGCACATCGATCCCGGTAATCACGTACTTCCCATCCGGCGACACCTGCGACATGAACCCGAACCGCTTCTGCGCCCGCTCCTCGCTGAACGCGCTCCAGTGAATCACGTAATCGTTACTCATCGTGCTGATCGGTTTGATCGGGATCAGTGCGTACAACCCTTTGTCGTTCTGCGGCCCATCCACATCGATCCCCAGCGTCTTCCCGTCGCGCGACACCGAGTGGCAGTTCGCGCACGTGGGCAGCCCCGTCATCACCGTCTTACTCTCTGTGTCGGACACGTACCGCAGCTGCCACTTGATCAGCGGCAGTACTGAATCCGGCAGCGGCTTAATGACGCCCCGCTCTTCGCTCTCCGGCGGCGGCGGAATCAGCGGCACATCCCGATACATAATCGGAGCTCCCACCGGATCGGGCGACGTCGCCACCGTCACCTCGCCCCTCGAGACCGCCTGCTTGTCGGACTGATTTCTGTAGCCCGTGAACCGAACCGTCACCGCCCCGCGCGGCGAACGCTTCTTCATCTCTTCCCACGTCTTCGCATCCGGCCGCCACGTGTGCGCCGCGGCCTGCTCCGCTGTCAGCGTGGGCGGCACATAGCCCACCAGCGTCGCGTCCACCGGCCCGATCTGCATCTTCTCGCCCTCGGACCACAGCTTCACCCGCGGCTTCCGTCCCGGCTCGCTCACCTCGACGTGCCATACCGCCGCATCGGGACTCCCATCGCGCCACTGAAAAAGCGGCGCAGCAAAATCCGCGGGAAACAGCGAACCCTCTCGCGGATAATCGACAGTGATCGCACCCAGCGACGTATCCGCCGCGCCCAGGTCCGCCCGATGCTCCGTCAGGAACCGCGTGAACTCCGCGACACTCGGGTTCGCGCGCACGGGCGCACTCTGCTGCCCGTACGCAGCGAGCAGGCCGAGCGCCAGGCCCGGCACAATCACCATCTGTATCGCCGTCTTGATGGGGACCTCGCATCCGGGCCTCGACAGATGCGCAACCTTATAGATACGGCCCGGAGACTATCCGAACTCTAGCGACCTCCCAAAAGGCTTGGCTGTGAGCCCCATCACAAAATCCCAGAGGCAACCCCCACATGCTCCCCAGCCAGGTTCACCCCATAGCAAGAAGCTAGCTCTCCCGCTCATTCGATCGTCAACGGCCAAGCATTCTCCCACTACACCTTGGTGATGCTTTCGCCCATTTTGGAACAGCGCCGCATCGAAACCCTCGGCCCAGCCCAGTCCAGCTGCAAAGTGAACTGCAACCCGAGCTTCCCGTGCCAGCCTCAAGCCGCCACCCATCTGGCATCATGACTTATGACCGCGAAGGCCCCCGACGCATCCGTCCACGAAGCCGTCCAGGCCCAGTTCGGCGCAACCGCCGCGGCCTACTCCGTCAGCGCCGGCCATAGCGACCCAACCGCCCTCAACACCCTAGTCTCCCTCGCCGCCCCAAAAGAAACCGACGCCGTCCTCGACATCGCCACCGGCGCCGGACACACCGCGCTCGCCTTCGCGCCCCGCGTCCAGCGCGTCGTCGCCTACGACCTCACCGAAGCCATGCTCGCCGAAACCGCGAAGAACGCCGCCCACCGCGGACTCTCCAACGTCAGCACCCAAAAAGGCCCTGCAGAAAAACTTCCCTTTCCCAACGCCGCATTCGACATCGTCACCGTGCGCCTCGCCTCCCATCACTTCGCCGATAATGCCGCAGCCGTCCGCGAAATGGCCCGCGTCGCGAAGCCCGGCGGCAAAGTCGTCGTCGTTGACAACTACGGCCCCGAAGACGAGCCCCTCGACGACCGGCTCCAGGACATTGAAAAGCTGCGCGACCCATCCCACGTCCGCAGCTATCGCCTCAGCGCCTGGCGCGCCTTCCTGCACAACGCCGGCCTGAAGATCCAGCGCGAAGTTACCGACCACTACAGCGAGAGCAAGCGCGGCATGGACCTCGACGACTGGGTTCGCCGCTCCAAAACCCCGCCCGACCACGTCGCCGAATTGCGCCGCCTCTTCACCACCGCCGCGCCCGATCTCCGCGACCTTCTCTCCATCCAGCTCGACGGCGACGCCGTCTGGTTCCGTCTCCCCCAGGTCACCTTCATCACGGAACGCTAAGCCAGCGCAAGTTCACCCTCGGCCTGACCTCACATCAGCATTTCGAAATAGATCAGCGGAGCACCCCGGTAAGTCGCGCGGCCCACCTCCCGGAACCCGCATTTCCGGTAAAACTCGCCGGCTCCCGCGGCCACGTCATACGCATCCAGCCGAATCGCGTCCCCCGGCCATTGCGACACGATCCGCCGCGCCTCTTCGATGCAGCTCCGGCCCACCCCTGTTCGCTGGTACCTGGGATCGACAGCCATCGTGGTCAGATACAGCGGTCTCTCACTCTTGCTGAAGTGCTCCCTGTCGATCGACCAGGGTTTCTTCGTTGCAAGCGTCAGCGTCGCCACCAGCTTCTTCCCATGCCTGGCAACATAGACCTTCGCGTTGCGCATGCCGAACAGCGCCCCCTTTTCCGTCGGCCTCGACAGCCAGTATCCCTTGCCGTGCTCCTGCGCAAGATGTTCGTTGACGGCCATCCGGAGAGCAACCAGATCCGCAACATCCTCGGCCGTCGCCAGCTGGAGGTGAACCCGCATGCTCTCTTATCCCGTCTCCGCCTCTCGCGAACCGCTCTCCGCCCGCTTTTCGTGCCTTTGCTCGCTTCTCGCTCGTCTTCCGCTCGCCNNGCCGTCTAC
Source organism: Acidobacterium sp. (assembly GCA_003152415.1). Lineage (GTDB taxonomy): Bacteria > Acidobacteriota > Terriglobia > Terriglobales > Acidobacteriaceae > Palsa-343. Next base: position 3,225 of record PMAD01000330.1, on the reverse strand, counting down.
CTCGGCTGCGCCGAGGCAGACGGCGTCATCTGCTTCACCAAACTCGAATCCGCCTTCTCATGCAGCGCCCGCGCCTTCGCAAACTCAGCGTTTGCCTCCTCGGTTTTTCCCATCGACCGGTACAGCCGCGCCAGCCGCCAGTGCGCGTCCACGCCGTTCGGATCCATCTGGATCGCCTGCTCGAAATCCGTCGCCGCCTCGTCCTTCTTCCCTTCGTCCGCCAACACAATCCCCAGGTCCAGCCACGCCAGCTTGATCGCCCCCGGCTGATGCAGCGCCCGCCGCAGATCCGCCTCCGCCTCCGCCGCGTGCTCCAGCTTCATCTCCGTGTCGCCCAGATACGCCAGCGCCGCCGCATGCATCGGCTCGTTCTCGATCTCCAGCTTGAACTCCGGCTCCGCCTCCTGGTACCGATGCTGCTTCCACAGCAAATATCCCAGCCCGAAATGCACATTCGGCTCCGTCGGCGCCGCCTTCTCCGCCGCCTGAAACTCAACAATCGCCCCCGGCGTCTGCTTCATCCCGTCCAGCGCCTCGCCCGCCAACATGTGTGCCTGCGCCGACTCCGGATTCGCCGCCAATATCTGCTTGTGCTGCTCCAGCACGCAGTTGTACTGCTTCGCATACAGGCAACTCTGCGCCAGCACCCCGCGCATCTCCACGTTCTCCGGCGCCTTCCCCAGCGCAAGCCGCAACTGCGGAATCGCCGCCGTATACCGCTTCGTCCCGTAGTAGCTCATGCCCAGCAAAATGCGTGCCTGCACGTTCGCAGGAGCCGCCGTCGCCGCCACCTTCAGCGGCGCGATCGCTTCCTCCAGCTTCCCCTGCTTGAAAAGCGCCAGCCCCAGATCCAGCTGCACCCCCGGCATCCGCGGATCGAGCCTCAGCGCCCTCCGATACTCCTCCGCCGCCCCCGCATAGTCTGTCTCCCGCGCCAGCGCCAGCCCCAGATGCGCCATAGCCATCGCATCCCGCGGGTTCTGCTCCATCACCTGCCGCCACGCCGCCTCGGCATCCTTCCACGCTCCCTGCTGCTCCAGAGCCAGCGCTTTCTGCGTTGCTGCCGATCCGCGCGCGCTGCTCGCCTGGGCCGGCGCCAACCCGCTGCACGCGCACAGTGTCCACACCGCCAGCAGCGTCTTCCATCGCAAACCCGGCCCCATCTTCACTCCGTCCTGAAACTCAATTAGACCATTCCAGCGCAACCAGCGGTCTCCGCTCTCCGCGCACAAAAAAAGACGCAGTGGAGCATCGCTCCCCTGCGCCTTTCGCTCGTCTCTCGCCCGCCTCTCGCTCGCCTCTCGCCCGCCTCTCGCTCGCCTCTCGCCCGTCTTTCGCTCGCCTCTCGCCCGCCTTTGGCTCCCTTTTCGCTAATCGTTTCTCGCTCCAGGCTCCGGGCTCCCGGCTGTCTCAAAACAGATGCTCCTCGTCGTGCAGCACCACCGCGCTCTCAATCGGATTCCCCGCTTCCGCCGCTTCCCGCACCTTCGCCACTTTCAGCCAGTTGTCCTTGGTCGGATGATCCATGAAAAAGGGCGGCAGCGGCATCACCAGATACCGGCTCAGCGCCTCGGCATACCCTTCGTACAGCTGCCGCAGCTCGTTCAGCCGCGCCCCGCTCTGCCCGTCCCGGCACACCCGCACGCCCGCCGAACACAGCTTGTCGTAAATCAGCTGATACTTGTCCCCCGGCAATCGATCCTGCCCGCTCGGCACCGGCTTCTGCGATAGGATCTGCGACAGATCCACCAGCGCGTGCCGCGCCACCGCGAACGTCAGCTGCGCCTGCCGCGCGCTGTGTTCCTGCACGCTGGCGATCAGCACCGAGCACGTATCCAGAATCGCAGTCAGCGCGCTAAGCCAGCTCTGATTCGTGTGCTGCGATCGAAAAAGACACAGCAGCGGATACGAAATGTGGCTCTCCAGCAGCTCCGCCGACCAGCGCTCCCACTCCGCCAGCAACAGCACCAGCGCCACGCCCCCGCCCTCGAACGAATGCCGCTTGATCAGCTCATACGCAGTCGGCGGCGATCCGGCCCGCGCATCGAGCAACGCGATGTTCACCTCACGCCGCGAGAACGCCCCATACAGCACCGGGAAATACCCAATGACCAGCGCCACAAATCCCAGCCCCATCCCCGACTCCATCACCGCCAGGATGCGCACCGTGACCGTGTGCGGCACCACATCGCCCAGCCCCAGCGTGAACAGAGTCGTCCCGCTGACATAAAGGTCCGTCGTGAACGTATGCCCCGCACCCTGCGGATCGACGAACGCATTAGGAAATGCCGAGTAGACCAGGGCGAACCCCACCACCAGCGCTCCCGCCCACGTCGCAATCAGAAACACCAGCGACAGCGGCCCGTAAAAACTCAGCATCGTCTCGCGCTTGCGCGGATTATGCACCCGCCGCGCCACCCATCGCCACGGTCTCCACGAAACGATGTAAAACAACCGCGTCAGCCGGAACCGCCCGTTCGCGCGNNCCGCCGTCAACGCTTCACTGCGGAATCACGAACAACGTGATTGATCCCGCCGGGAAGGAGTAGTTCGCAATCGTACTTGTGCTACTCCCAGACACCGGCGCACTCACCGCAACACCAGGCAACGACACAATCGCTCCCAAATTTGCCGCGCTGTACTGGAAGACCTGAGCCCTTCCAGTCGACGCCGTCAAATTCTCCAGCGATAAACTACTCGTCAGCGTCCCGAAAGTCTTGTTGATCACCACCACCG
>PMAD01000330.1:0-420 GCA_003152415.1 Acidobacterium sp. | reverse complement strand
AAGATCCCCAGCACATCGGCCTGCGCCAGCGCACCGTTAATATGCTCGAGCCCCCCAAAGTTGTACTCGTCGATCGCCGTCTTCGTCCCCGGATAATCCGCCGCCACCCACGACCGCAGCATCGGAACTACCTGCGGAGCCTGCAGTGGTGTCGAGCAATTACCTGTGTAGTTCGCATCCGTCGTGTAGTTCGGCTGCGCGTAGTTAGGATCCGTGTANNTTCCCGCTCCCCGCCGGATAATCCGCCGCAAAGTATCCGTGAATATCCACATAATCCAGCAGCCGCATCCCATAAGTCGCTTCGGCGTCCTTGAATTGCTGTAAGTAGTACTCAATCATCGGCACGCCGCCATGCGCCGCCCGATCCGCCGGATGACTCCACGGCTCATAGCAAGGAGCCCCCGAGCCCCACCCATTCTC
>PMAD01000098.1:4532-7496 GCA_003152415.1 Acidobacterium sp. | reverse complement strand
CGAGTCCCTTCTTCGGCACCAACTAACTCCATTCAGATCATTTTCGGTCGAGGACCTTCCGGTCAGGGCGACTCGCTCTGTGGTCATGCCCCTTTGGTGTGTCACCGGAGGGTAGGGTTGCTGACGCCACGGAGGGATTCCGAGGTCTTCGAAAGGCGGGCTACTCTTCGGGGCATGGCAGAGGTCGCAGGGACGTATCCGGCAGAGTGGCAGCCGCGGCAGGGTCAGAGCCTGGCGGGGCAGACGGCTACCGTCATCCAGCGGGACGGAACGCGCAAGCTGATCCGTTTCGGCTCGGATGTGCGACTAAGGCGCGAGGGTGCGCGGCCGCCGGGCGCGGCGAGCTTTCTGCAGCCGGTGATTGAAGGCCATATCGACTCGAGCGAGCGGGCGTTCGAGCCCGACGATCAGCAGCTGGTGCTGGACGACGGCAGCGTGTTCAGGATTTCGTTTAGTTATCGAAGCTTCTTTTTCGCCATTGAGCCGCTGGTGTCGCGTCACCGGCTGAGTTCCCTCTGAGTCGGGCTCGCGCTACTTCGGCAGCAGACCTTTCCTTCCCTTAGAATTCTTCGGCGGGCCCTCGGGATTTTTGTCGAGCGGCTCAGCGGAGGTCTGCGTGATCAACCGGCGCAATTTTCTGAAGGCGGGCGCGGCTGCGGGGACGCTGGCGGTTCTGACGGACCCTTTGAGCGGGACCGCGCATGCCGCGGCTGGGCTGAGGGCGGCGGGCGATGTTCCATGGCTGAAGACGCTGCGGCGCATTGGGCAGACAAACATTACGGAGCATGACCCCGCGGTGATGGACGTGGAGGGTTGGGCGAATTACTGGGCTGGCGTGAAGGCCGGGGCGGTGTTCGTCAGCGTGACGGGCATTTTGGCCTACTACCCGACGCAGGTGCCGTTTCATCGCAGGGGAAAGTATCTCGGGGATCGCGATTTCTTTGGCGAGCTGAACGCGGCGGCGCGAAAGCGCAGGATGCGGACGATTGCGAGGATGAGTCCGGACCTGAACTGGGGCGATGCACTCGCGGCGCATCCGGAGTGGTTCATGCGCGATGAGCGGGGGAACGCGATCGCGACGCCGGATACACCGGAGCTGTTCCAGACCTGCATGTTTACCGGGTATATGACGGACTACATGCCGGCGATCATGCGCGAGATCAACGCGCGCTATGACGTGGACGGGTTCTACATGAATGGCTGGCCGGCGTTCAACCTGCCGGTGTGCTACTGCGCCATTTGCCGGAAGCTGCCGCCGCCGAAGACGCCCGCGTACTGGGAGAAATTCAACGAGCGCGTGATGGAGCTGTGGAAGCTGTACGACGGGATCGCGAAAGAGAAGAACGCGGAGGCGTTCTATTTCGCGAACATGGGCGGCGGGATTCACGCTACGCCGAATCTGGCGCAGGTGGGCGCGGCGAGCCAGTGGTTCCAGGCGGATAACCAGGGGCGCGGCGGGCAGGGGGAACCGGTGTGGGGATGCACGCAGCAGGGGCGCGTGTGCCGGGCCATCATGGATGGAAAGTTGGCGGCGAACGTCACCGGTTCGTGGTCGACGGGACCGCTGCGCTGGCGGGAGAGCTTCAAATCGCCGGCGGAGGCTCGGATGTGGCTGGACGAGACGGCGGCCAGCGGGATGGTTCCGTACTATCACGTGATCGGCGCCGAGGCGGGGATGGGCGAGGACCGGCGGTGGGAGAAGGTTGGGGAGGAATATTTTGGCTGGACCGCGAAGCACGATGAGCATTTCCAGAACAAGCGGACGATTGCGAATATCGGGGTGGTGATCGGGCAGCGGACGAACCTCTTTTATCAGGCGCCGAACGACATGACGATGCAGCGCGACATGGACGGCGTGTATTCCGCGCTGCTGGAAGGGCGGTTCTTCTTCGATTTTGTGCATGAGGATCGGCTGGAACTGGAGAGGCTGACGAAATATGCGGCGCTGATCCTGCCGAATATTGCGTTGCTGAGCGACGAGCAATGCGCGCAGCTGCGGGCGTACGTCGAACAGGGCGGATCGCTGCTGGCGACGTTTGAGACGAGCATGTACTCGAACCAGAACCATCGGCGCGGCGACTTTGGGCTGGCGGATGTGTTCGGGATTCATGCGGCCGGTCCGGTGATCGGGCGGCGCGGGAATTCGAATCCGTTTTATGCGCGGATCGAGCGGCAGCATCCGATTCTGGAGGGATTCACGGATACGAACTGGCTGCCGGGCGCGGAGTATCGGCTGCCGGTGGTCGCGGTCGAGAATCCGGTGCTGACGGTGGTGCCGGGCTTCGTGGCGTATCCGCCGGAGTTGTCTTACCCCCCTGTCCGGCAGACGACGGAACCGGCGGTGGTGCTGCGGGAACAGGGAAAGAGCCGACTAGCGTATTTTCCTGGGAACATCGAGCACAGCTTGTGGATCGCGGGCAACACGGACCTAAGCCGGTTGCTGCAGAACACGATTCGCTGGGTTGGGGGCGATGGTGCGCCGGTGCGGGTTGAGGGCACGGGGCTGATCGAGGCGTTTGCGTGGGAGACAGAGCCGGGATTCGCCGTGCATGTGCTGAATTACACGAATCCGAATACGCACCGCGGATGGTTGCGGGAGTTTTATCCCATCGGCGAGCAGCGAGTGCGATTGCAGTTGCCGGCTGGGCGCAGTGTGAGGCGGGCGGAGTTGCTGCGGGCGGAGCAGGAGATTCCGTTCAGTATGAGCGGGGATGCTGTGGAGTTTGCGATTCCTTCGGTCGAGGATTATGAGGTCGTGGCTCTGACCGCGAGTTGAGCAGGCCTCGGGCCCTGACGCCTGCCGCCAGTTTGCCAAAGCAAAATTGGGGCGGGAGTGGTGTCCCGTTTTGGTTTCACTGTGCCGTTTTGGTTTCAGAGACATTACTTAGGAGTTGACGTCCGGAATCCAGTTCTACGGGCAGCGCACCGTGTGAGCTTACGCTGCTTGCTGTGGGGTGAACCTGG
>PMAD01000098.1:4387-4525 GCA_003152415.1 Acidobacterium sp. | reverse complement strand
TCGGCTGCACGGGGGCTTTTTTCTTCCGGAAGCTGTCGAGTCCTGACGCCGCAAGTTTGCTAAAGCCAAGCAGGGTAATGGTGTGCCGTTTTGGCTTCAGAGACAGTACTAAGGGTTGAAGTCTGGAATCCAGTTGTA
>PMAD01000098.1:0-4296 GCA_003152415.1 Acidobacterium sp. | reverse complement strand
TTAAGTTGGCAGTTATCTTGGCTGTTGCAAAGGTGATGGGTGAACCTGGCCGGCAGCCGGGGCTTTTTTTTCGATAGCTGTGGCGTCGTTTTTTCGCAAGCTGTTGGGTCGTTTAGACGACGACGGTCTCGCGGTATTCGCCGAAGACTTCGCGGAGGGTTGAGGCGATTTCGCCGACGGTGGCGTAGCTTTCGACAGCTGCCAGGATGGCGGGCATCAGATTGGCGCCGGTGCGGGCGTGATCGCGGATGCGGTCGAGGGAGGCTTGCCAGGGTTGGGGGTCGCGGCGTGCGCGCAGGGCTCGGACGCGCTCGACTTGTTTGCTCTCGAGAGCTTCGTCGACGTGGAGCGTGGGGATGGGCGGGTCGTCTTCGCGGGTGAAGCGGTTGACGCCGACGACGGTGGCTTCGCCGGTATCGACGGCGCGCTGGTATTCGTAGGCGGCGTTCTGGATTTCCTGCTGAACCCAACCGCGCTCGATGGCGGCGAGCATCCCGCCCAGTTTTTCAATTTGGCTGAAGTACGACTGCACCTGCTGCTCGATCTGATTGGTCAGCGATTCGATGCAGAAGGAGCCGGCGAAGGGGTCGATGGTGTTGGCGACGCCGGATTCGGAGGCGATGATCTGTTGCGTGCGGAGCGCGATGCGGGCGGCTTCTTCGGTGGGCAGGGCGAGGGCTTCGTCGTAGCCGTTGGTGTGGAGGGATTGCGTTCCGCCGAGGACGGCGGCCATGGCCTGGAGGGCGGTGCGGACGATGTTGTTTTCCGGCTGCTGGGCGGTGAGTGTGGAACCGGCGGTTTGGGTGTGGAAGCGGAGCATCCAGGAGCGCGGATTCTTCGCCCGGAAGTGGTCGCGCATGATGCCGGCCCAGATGCGGCGGGCGGCGCGGAACTTGGCGACCTCTTCGAGAAAATTGTTATGCGCGTTGAAGAAGAAGGAGAGGCGCGGCGCGAAGCGGTCGATGTCGAGACCCGCGTCGATGGCGGCCTGGACGTAGGTCATGCCATTCGCCAGGGTGAAGGCGACTTCCTGGGCGGCCGTCGATCCGGCTTCGCGCATGTGGTAGCCGGAGATGGAGATGGTGTTCCATTCGGGCAGGTGCTCGCCGGCCCAGGCGAAGACGTCGGTGACGATGCGCATGGCGTGACGAACGGGATAAATGTAAGTGCCGCGCGCGATGTACTCCTTGAGGATGTCGTTCTGGATGGTGCCGGAGAGTTTGGTGACGTTGGCGCCAATGCGGCGGGCGACGGCCACGTAGAGCGCGAGCAGAATGCTTGCCGTGGCGTTGATGGTCATCGACGTAGAAATGCGGTCGAGCGGGATGTCCGCGAAGAGGCGCTCCATGTCTTCAATGGAATCGATGGCGACGCCGACTTTGCCGACTTCGCCGAGAGCCATGGGCGAGTCAGAGTCATAGCCGATCTGCGTGGGCAGGTCGAAGGCGACGGAGAGGCCGGCGGTTCCCTGGTCGAGGAGGAATTTGTAGCGGCGGTTGCTCTCTTCGGCGTCGCCCATGCCGGCGTACTGGCGCATGGTCCAGAGGCGGCCGCGGTACATGGTGGGNNATCGTCTGGCATCAGAACCGGCCATTGTAAGGCAGTGGAAAGCTGTGAGGCCGATTCAGGCGCGCTTCTGTTTGCGACTGGCGCGCCAGAAGGAGCTGACGGTGAACCAGGCGAAGAGCACTGCGAAGGCGGCGTACAGCGGCAAGTGGTGATCGTGCCATCCAGCGGATTTGTAAAGCTGCCAGGAGTGGACCGCGAAAACCAATGTGAAAATGGCGAAGAACGAGCCAGTGATCTGGAGGGTGAGGATGCCGGTGGCGTGGGCGAAGGGACGCCACATGGATGCGCCGAAGCGTCCTGCGCCGCGAGCGAGGCGGCGGCCGCCTTCGGCGATGGACGGCGCGGAAGGAAGGGCGGGCTCAGGTGGCTTTGGAGGGACGGCTACGGCCGGAGCGGGTTGCGTAGCGGCGGATCGCTGAATAGCCGCGGCAGCCCCGGCGGTTCCGTCGCGCAGCTTCTCGGCGGCGACGCGCGCGCCAATGCCCAGAGCTCGGCCGAGGCGATTCGGCTGCATGGGAAAAGTCTAGCAGCGTGACAAAAGCGAGGGCACGATTCGGATTGCCCAGTGGGAACATCAGACGATAAGGTAAGAGAATCGGCGTGGGCAGCTCGGAACTGCGAGGCCGGGAAAACGAGGTCCTGACTTGAATCAAAAACTCCGCAAACTGGTTCAGCAACTGGGCGAGGCGATTCACGAGAGCGTGTCGGAATCGCCGCGCATTGCCGGTGTGGTCGCCGATATTCGCCGGCAGGGTTTTGAAGTGATGCTCATGCTGGAGGCGACGATCGGGCTGAACGAAGTGGAGGAGCAGCCAGAGGGTGCGCTGGATGCATCGAAGACAGCGCGGGAGCGCGCCGACGCGGAGGAACAGGGCACATTTACCGCGCAGGATCTGCATTTCCTGAAGTCGCTGCGGATTTCAATCGCGGGTGAGCATGGGGAACAGGCAGAAGAGGGACAAGGAGAGCAGGAGGACGTGTGATGTGCGCGCAGGCTGAGCCGCGGCGACGGGCGCGCGGTTCGGCGGGGTTGTGATATATCTGGCCTTCGCCCTACCCCAGCGCCAACGTGGGCCTGCCTGAGACCCTGGTCGCCGACGAAGCAGCGGGAAGGCAGCAAGTTCAGGCAAGAGCCGTGAGAGGCGATCATGCCGATGAGAGATACTCTGGGCGTACTTCTGGCAGGCGGAGCCGGTGAGCGATTATTTCCGCTAACCCGCGATCGGGCCAAGCCGGCAGTTCCCTTTGGCGGACAGTACCGCATCATCGACATCACACTTTCCAACTGCATCAATTCCGATCTGCGGCGGGTGTACATCCTGACGCAGTACAAGGCTCTGTCGCTGAACCGGCACATCCGCGAAGGGTGGACCAGCGTTGTGGCGCAGGAACTGGGCGAGTTCATCGAGATTCTGCCACCGATGCAGCGAGTGAGCGCGAACTGGTACATGGGCACGGCGGACGCGGTGTACCAGAACATCTATTCGATCGGCTCGGAGCAGCCGAAGCACGTGCTGATTCTATCCGGCGATCACATTTACAAGATGCACTACGGCAAGATGCTGCGGCAGCATCTGGATTCGGGCGCCGACGTGACGCTGGCAACGCTGCCGATCGAGCCGCAGGATTCGGCGCGGTTCGGCATTGTCGAGGTGGCGCGCAATGGCGAAGTGGTCGGATTTCTGGAGAAGCCGAAGAAGACGGATTTGCGCTCGCCTTTTAATCCGACCATGGTGGACGCTTCGATGGGCGTTTACCTGTTCAACACCGACGTGCTGCTGCCGGCGCTGATCAAGGACGCCGAAGATCCTGAGTCTCAGCACGATTTCGGCCACAATATTCTGCCGGCGATTCTGGGTAAGTACAAACTGTTCGCCTACAACTTCGTCGACGAGAACCGCAAGGAAGCGCTGTACTGGCGCGACGTAGGAACGCTGGAAGCGTTTTACGACGCGAACATGGACGTGGCAGCGGTGTCGCCGATTTTCAACCTGTACGACAACAGCTGGCCGATTCGGACGCGAGCGAGGCAGTATCCGCCGGCGAAGTTCGTTTTCGGCGAACCGGGACGAACCGGCATGGCCATCAACTCGATCGTGTCCGGCGGCTGCATCATTTCCGGCGCCGAGGTGCGGAACAGCGTGCTGTCGCAGGATGTGCGCGTGAACTCGTATTCCGAGGTGGATGCGAGCATCGTGTTCACGCACGTGAACATTGGGCGACACTGCCGGATCAAGAAGGCGATCATCGACCGCGACGTGCATTTGCCGGAAGGCACGGTGATCGGCTACGACTCGAACGACGACCGGAAAAATTACTTCGTGACGCCGAGCGGGCTGACGGTGGTGACGCGGGATTACTCGCTGTATGAGAATCCGGTGGCGCCGGATTTCCTGCAGGAGCGCAGAGAGTAAAGGATCAGCCGGTAGCCGGTAGCCGGTAGCCTGTAGCCTGCAGCAGGTGGCTCGTTCCCGCGACCGCGGCAAATGGTTTTTGCCGGCGCAATTCCCACATCTGCCAAAAGCGGGCAGATATGGGGCACCCGACGGGTCGCGTAGACTGGAGCGGATGGGCGCAGGGTTCGCGGCGACGGATCGGTTTCTGGCAGAGGTGAAGGAGAATCGTCTGCGGGCTGGGTACGTGCTCGTGGGAGACGATGTGTTTCTCTACGAGCGCTGCCGCAGAGCGGTGCTCGATGCGCTGGTTCCGTCGGATTTGCGGGACTTT
>PMAD01000020.1 GCA_003152415.1 Acidobacterium sp. | reverse complement strand
CGACATCCGCGCCGAAGTCGAAGCCCAGCACTTCCGCGCCGACCTCCTCTTCCGCCTCAACACCGTCGAGATTCACCTGCCGCCCCTGCGCGAGCGCCGCGAAGACATCCCGCTGCTCGCCGCGCATTTCCTCTCCCGCTACGCGCAGCGCTACCGCAAGCAGGTCCAGAGCATCGACTCCGCCGCTCTCCAGCTCATGCTCCACTACGCCTGGCCCGGCAACGTCCGCGAGCTCGACCACACCATCGAGCGCGCCGTCCTCATGGCCCGCGAGGACATCATCGAAGTCCCCGACCTCGGCCTCTCGCCCGCCCGCGTCTCCACCCAGGCCCTCGAAGAAATGAGTCTCGAGTCCGTGGAGAGTATTCTCATCCGCAAAGCCCTCTCACGCTGCAACGGCAACGTGAGCCAGGCGGCAGAAGCCCTCGGACTCAGCCGCGGGGCCCTCTACCGGCGGATGGAAAAATATGGCATCTGATTGTCATCCTGAGCAGCACAGCGACGAAGGACCTCGCGTTTTCTTCTCCATGCAGCGCTCTCTGCGTTCCGTTGCGTTCGACCCCGGGATCACCGTTCACTGATCACTGATCTCTGATCACTGTCCATGGCGAATCCTCACCACAAACGCAAACCCAAACGCCAAAGCATCTCCTTTGAGGCGCGCCTCCGCATCTTCTGCACCGTCGGCGCGCTCGTTCTCCTCGGTCTCTCGACCGCCCTCCTCGCCCTGTTCCACGTCACCACCGGACCCATGCTCGCCACCCTGGGCATCCTTCTTCTCGTCCTGCTCCTCGTCTTCGCTGCCTTCATTGAAGAAGCCATCCGCCCCATCCAGACCCTCGCCAACGTCGTCGCCGCCCTCCGCGAAGAGGACTACTCCTTCCGCGCCCGCGGCGCCAATCGCGACGACTCCGTCGGCCAGCTCTCGCTGGAAATCAACGCCCTCGCCGACACTCTCCAGGCCCAGCGGGTCGGCGCTCTCGAAGCCGTCGCCCTCCTCCGGCGCGTCATCGCCGAAATGGACGCCCCCGTCCTCGCCTTCGATCAGGATGCCCGCCTCCGCCTCCTCAATCCCGCCGCCGAGCGCGTCTTCTCCCTCCTCCCCGCGCGCGACCTCGGCAGTTCCATCGCCGACCTCGACCTCACCGGCCTCCTCGACGAGCCCAGCGAGGCCGCCGTCCAGCTCGAGCTCCCGCGCGCCTCAGCCTCCGGCGCGCGCCGCTCCGAGCCCAGCCAGCCCCAGCGCTGGATGATCCGCCGCTCCACCTTCCGCCAGCGTGGCGTCCCTCACACCCTCGTCGTTCTCTCCGATGTCAGCGCCGCCCTTCGCGAAGAAGAGCGCCTCGCCTGGCGTCGTCTCATCCGCGTCATCGGCCACGAAATCTCCAACTCCCTCACCCCCATCAAATCCATCGCCGGTAGCCTGCGCTCGAGGATCCTCCCTAAATCAACCAACGGATCGGAACCCGCGACCACCGCTAGCCCCACGATCACCGCCAACCCCGCGCCCACTCCGCCTGCCCCGCAACCTCCCGCCGTCTCCGTTCTGCAGCGCGATCTCCAGCGCGGCCTCTCCGTCATCGAAAACCGCGCCGAGTCCCTCAACCGATTCGTCCAGGCCTATCGCCAGCTCGCCCAGCTCCCCGCCCCGGTCCTCAAGCGCGTCCCGCTGCTCCCCCTCCTCGAACGCGTCATCTCGCTCGAAATCCGTCTCGACGTCCGCCTCCTCGCCGCCCCCGACGTCGATCTCCTCGCCGACGCCGACCAGATCGAGCAGCTCCTCATCAACCTCGTCCGCAACGCCGTCGAATCCGCCCTCACCCGCGTCGAAGAAGAACCCGAAGCAGCCGTCATCCAGAGCGAGCCCACACCCACATCAACTGTCATCCTGAACGAAGCGCAGCGCAGTGAAGGATCTGCGTTTCCTGCCGGAACCACCGCAGGCCCCGGGAAAACAGCGAATCCTTTCATGGAAAGATCTGGCGCTTCGACCGCGCCCTGCACCCCCACCGTCACCATCCGCGCCATCGAAGAAGCCGACCTCGTCGCCATCGTCATCGAGGACAACGGCCCAGGCCTGGCCAATCCCGACAACCTCTTCGTCCCCCTCTACACGACGAAGAAATCCGGCTCCGGAGTAGGACTCGCCCTCGCTCGCCAGATCGTCGAAGCCCACGGTGGAGCCATCGAACTCCGCAACCGCCCCAACCACCAGGGCTGCATCGCCGAAGNNAAGTCCGCATCCCCCTCGCCGAGAAGGCCAGGATTTAGCCCCGGCGGATAGGATATTTGAAACTCTCTTCGCGATTTGCTGTTCTAATCAGGCAAGCCCCTGAACTTCGATAGCGGACTGGCGGCCTTCCCGTGCTCTTTAAGGATGGTGTGTTTGCGTCTTATTGTGGTTCTCATCTGCCTGGGTTTCGGCTTCGGCTTTGCCGCCTCCAGCCACGCTCAGGCCCTGCCGGACTCACCCCGCCCGTCCGCCACCCTTCTCCCGCCCACGACCCCCGCGCCTGACCCCGGCCCGCCGTCCATCCTTGACCAGAACAACAGCCCTGGCNNCCGCAGCCAACCCCGCCTGCCAAACCCCGCCCCAAAGATCCCGTCGACGCCAACGGCAACCCCATCCCCCTCGAACGGCGCGAGCCCCAGCGCATTCTCGGCTTCATGCCCAATTTCCGCACCGTCTCCGGCGGTTCCAAACCTCACCCCCCAGGCTTTAAATACAATTTCAGCGTCGCCACCCACCAGGCCACCGACTATTCCTCCTTCATCTTTCTCGGACTCACCTCCCTCACCGCCGAGGG
>PMAD01000336.1 GCA_003152415.1 Acidobacterium sp. | reverse complement strand
CTCGTCCGCACCGGTCGCATCATGGACGGCACCATCCTCGACATCACCGAACTCGAAACCCCCGGCGAGCCCGATCACCCCCGCGAGATTCGCTTCATCCTCTACAAATATGAAATCGGCGGCGTCGTTTATGAGTGCTCCCAGGAAGTCACCGCCCTGCGCGACTTCGTCAACCCCTCCGAGTTGCGCCTCAGTTTCCCCTGTTCGGTGCGCTACGACATCCACCGCCCCGAAAACAGCATCGTCGTCGCCGAGAACTGGAGCGGCCTGCGCACTACCGCCGACTCCGTCCCCACGCGCCCCATAACGAAGCAGCGCAAGCCTCAAGCTTCCGCCCCCGTCCAGTGAACCACCGCCGCATGACCTGGATAAACTAGACCTGTATGCATGTTCATGGCGCCAATACCGCGGCCATGCAGCGGGTGCTGCGCCTTTCCCTCATCGCCACGATTGCCTACGTCGTCCTCACGCTCCTGGCCGGACTGCGCGCGCATTCTCTCGCCCTGGTTTCTGAAGCGGGCCACAACGCCTCTGACGCCCTCGCCATCGTGCTCTCCTTTGTCGCCGTCTGGTTTCAGACCCGCCCTGCCAACGACCAGAAGACCTTCGGCTACCAGCGCGCCGGCGTCCTCGCTGCCTTTCTCAACGCGCTCACGCTGATCGTCATTGCCGGCTGGATCGCCTTCGAAGCCTTCCATCGCATCAGCCACCCCACGCCTGTGCAGCCCCGCATCATGATGTTCGTCGCCGCCGCCGGCGTGCTCATGAACGGCCTCATCGCCGCCATGCTCTGGCGCGTCAGCCACGACATCAACATCCGCAGCGTCTTCATTCACATGCTCGGCGACACGCTCTCCACCGCGGCGGTCATCGTCGGCGGCCTCGTCATTCTCCTCACCGGACGCACCTGGATCGACCCCGCGCTCTCCCTCGCCATCGCCGCCCTCATCCTCTGGTCATCCATCGCCATCGTGCGCGAAACCCTCAACATCCTGCTCGAAGGCACGCCCCGCGGCATCTCCCTCGTCGAGATTCGAACCACCCTCGCCGCTATCGAGGGTGTCGAAGATGTCCACGACCTGCATGTCTGGAGCCTCGGCTCCAACACCCACGCCCTCGCCAGCCACGTCATCATCGCCGACATCCCGCCCTCTGCGAGCAACCTGATCCTCGATCGCATCAAGCTCGTGTTGCGCGAGCGCTTCTTCATCCACCACACCACCCTGCAGTTCGAGCACGTGGATTGCGAGGTCGCCCACGGCTGCCTCGTTTCCCTCGAGGAACCCGAAGCGCATCATCACCACCACGGCCACGCGCACTGATCCTGTGCTCCATCGGTTCGGGTTGATAGCATCCGAGAAGGCCGCAAACCGCACAATCGCAAGCGCAAACCCGCCAAAATTCGCCACAGAACCTGTTCGTTGTCTCCCGCTCTGAACAGCCCCGCCTTCGCCTCTCCCGGCCGCCCAAATTAACACAACTTTTGCATTCTGTTTGCCCGTACCCGTTTAGGCTGAGGGCGGAACGCGCCACCCGCCGCAGTGCCGCGGAAAGGACCCTTTGCTTGAGCCAGACCGTCTTTGTCCTTGAGGATGACGCCGATATCGCGCGCCTGATCCAGCATCACCTGGAAGCCGCCGGCTTCCAGGCCCGCATCTTCCCCACCCCCGCGAGTCTCATCCCCGACGCCGAGCGCCAGGCCCCCGCCCTCTTCCTCCTCGACATCATGGTGCCCGGTGGAGACGGCCTCGACGTCTGCCGCCGCCTGCGCAATCACCCCGCCCTCAGCGCCATCCCCATCATCTTCGTCACCGCGCGTGCCGGAGAAAACGACCGCGTCCTCGGCCTCGAGCTCGGCGCCGACGACTACATCACCAAGCCCTTCGCTCCCCGCGAGCTGCTGGCGCGCGTCAAGGCCGTCCTCCGCCGCTTCGAGCGCCCCGCTACTCCGTCCGCCATCTCCTTTGAAGATGTCGAGATCGACGCCAGCGCCATGCAGCTCCGCGTGCGCGGCACCCTCACCACCACCACCGCCACCGAATTCCGCCTCCTCGATTACCTGGCCCGCCATCCTGGCCGCGTCTTCAGCCGCGACCATCTCCTCGACGCCGTCTGGGGCGACGCGCGCTTCGTCACCCCGCGCTCCGTCGACGTCTACGTCCGCCGCATCCGCGAGAAAATCGAAACCGATCCCGAAAACCCGCGCTATCTCAAGACCGTCCGCGGCGCCGGCTACCGCTTCGAGATTCCCAAAGCCGGCGAACGCGTCGCCAGTTAGCCTCGCCAGCGCCGGATGGAAAGCATACGCTTGCAGCCATGACCATCCCCGAGCTTTTCCTGCTCGAATTTGACGAAGAAATGCCCAGCACCCGCCGCATCCTCGAGCGCGTGCCCGAAGCCAGCTTTTCCTGGCAGCCTCACGAAAAATCCATGACCCTCGGCCGTCTCGCCTCGCACGTCGCCGAGCTGCCGGCGCGCTGCGCCACCATCGTCGCCACCGAAACCTACGTCCGCCAGCCCGGAACTCCGCCTTATCTCGCCGCCTCTTCCGCCGAGCTCCTGGAGAAGTTCTCGAGCACCAGCGCCGAAGCCCGAGCCGCCCTCCTCACCCTCCGCGACGACCAGCTTTCCGTCATCTGGTCCCTCAAGATGGGTGACCGCACTCTCGCCTCGTTGCCTCGCGCTATGGCCCTCCGCCGCGTCTTCATGGATCACCACATCCACCATCGCGCTCAGCTCGGCGTCTATCTGCGCCTCCTCAATATCCCCATCCCCGGTATGTACGGCCCCTCCGCCGACGATCAGAGCAGGACGTAATGCCCGGTTCCAGCCTGCGCCGCGCGCTCCGGCTGCCCGCCGAACAGCAAGTCCCGCCTGAACGCTGTACGCTGTGCGCTGGATTTCGCTGAACGCTGTACGCTGGATTTCACCGTGACCGGCAGAGTCTTCTCCAAACTCCTGCTCTCCTTTGTCTTCGTGCTGTGCATCGCCACGGCCGTCCTGGACTTTTCCTTCCGCAACATCGTCGCGCATTCCCTCCACGAAGAAGCCCGCGTCGCCTCCCTCGGCCCCGTGCAGCAGGCCGCCGCGCTGCACATCCTGCGCCGCGATCTTTTCACCGCATCCCTCATCTCCTTGGTGCTGGCCATCTTTGCCTCCGCACTGCTCGCGCATCGCATCGCGGGCCGCCTGCGCCGCATCGTCGATTTCTCCGGCCGCATCGCTTCCGGGGATTTCAGTGCCCGCATCGAAGAAAACGACAACGACGAAATCGGCGAAGTTGCCCGTGCCCTCGATGCCACCGCCAGCCGCCTCGAGCAGTCCTTCCGCGCCCTCGACGACAAACAGCGCGAGCTCGCCGCCCTCCTTGACTCCATGCAGGAAGCCGTGGTCGCCGTCAACGCCGCGGGTCAGGTCAGCTGGTCAAACTCCGTCATGCAGCGCATCGCGCCTGTCCGCCCCGGCAGGTCGCTGGTCGTCAGCATTCGCGATCCGGAGATTCTCAGCTGCGTCGACGCCGCCCTCCGCGAGCGCCGCATCGGCATCGGCCGCGCCATCTCGGTCGTGCCCGGCCGCGCCTTCGAAGTCAGCGCCGCGCCCACTCCCGATGGCGGCGCCGTCGCCGTCCTCCATGACGTCACCGAAATCGAGCGCGCCGAAAAAACCCGCCGCGACTTCATCGCCAACGTCTCCCACGAGCTCCGCACCCCGCTCACCTCCATCTCCGGCTACGTCGAAACCCTCCTCGAAGACGAGATGGATCTGACCGATCACGCCCGCGAGTTCATGGCCATCATTCTCAAGAACGCCCGCCGCGTGAACCGTCTCACCGAAGACCTGCTCGCCCTCGCCCAGGTCGAATCCGGCGAGCACAAGCCGCGCCTGCAGCCAGTCCGCGCCTCCACACTCGTCGACGATGCCATCGAGTTGCTGGCCGGCGTGGTCGTCGAATCCGGCGTCGCTCTCGAGCCCGGCGAAACCACCGACGCCCTGGTGCTCGCCGACGTCGATGCCATGACTCAGGTCTTCGGCAACCTCATCGAAAACGCGATGAAGTATGGCGCTTCCGGCCGCCGCGTCGTCGTCGGCGCGCGCGCCCTCGAAGATGCCGTCGAATTCTATGTGCAGGACTTCGGCAACGGCATGGCCGAAGAGCACCTCAACCGCATCTTTGAGCGCTTCTATCGCGTCGACAAAGCCCGCTCCCGCGAATCCGGTGGCACCGGCCTCGGCCTCGCCATCGTCAAGCACATCGTCCTCGCCCATGGCGGCGCCATCCGCGTCGAAAGCGAGCTCGGCGCCGGCGCCACCTTCCTCTTCACCCTGCCCCTCGCCCCCATCGCCCAACCCGCCCCGGCTCCCGCCGGCGAAGAATTGCCGACAAAGACCGCTCGATAAGCTCCACCCGGTCCTTCCTGATCACTGTTCACTTCCGGGACACAACACTAAAGCGCTGTCGGCAAGCCCCTGAGGCTCCGCCTCGAATTCCTTTCACGATGAGGGCAACCGGGCCAACAACAAGGCCTGCGCATTCCTTCCTTCAGCTCCGAGCACACCCTCTCGACATGCTGCCGCCGGGTCTCCGGTTTCTTCACGGAGAGTACCCAACAGATCCATTCATTGCGCGCGAGCGGGGTGATATCGTCCCACTTTGCCCGCGCCGCTGGATCGGAAACAAGGGCTTTTCGTAAGTCCGCCGGCACGGTATGGACCACGCCAGAGGAGAGCTTTTCTGCCGCGCCCATACCTTACACTCGATGTCCGGTTGCGGGGGATGTTGTCGGCCGTCGGGAAGTTTCCCGACACGCTGCCCCCACTACCTGGCCCGAGCGAGTCGCCGGAAGGCGCGAGCCGAACGGCTCTGCACGGCTTTGCTCGATGTGGCATACCACCAATCCTGACCTGTCATCGGAGCTCGAAAGTTCCGGTTTGCCGGTTGCACGCCCGGAACCCTCGAATTTATCTCCCAGACGCTCGATTCGCGCCTCGCCGATTATGCGCCAGCTGAGTACTATTGCAGAGCCGTGATACAAACTGAGAGGTGGTAGCGTCGCAAGAATCTGAGCTTGATCGCAGGGGATCTTGAGCCGCGCCAGGGTAGGTTTCTATGGACAGAAGAGAGGTACTCAAGGCGAGCCTGGCCAGCGCAGCAGCTATGGGAATCTCAGCGAGGCGCGCGATATCGCCGGATATCGATTCACCGGCTGAGTTGCATAGTTCTGCAGTGACTGGCGAGGTCGTCGCTCAGCCACCCTTGGTAAACCTCTACGATTTTGAGGCTGCAGCGAAGCGAAAGTTGTCTGGATCGGCTTGGGAGTACTTCAGTGGTGGCTCGGCCGATGAGATCACGCTGAGGCGGAACCGCGAAGCCCTGGACGCTCTTCAACTCAAACCGCGCGTTCTCGTCGATGTGACTCAGATCGACACCAGCAGTACGCTACTTGGCTACAAGATGGAACACCCAATCTTATTGGCGCCGACGTCTTCGCATCTTCTGGCTCATCCCGATGCCGAAACGGCCACAGCCCGTGGAGCGGCAGCGGCCAAGGCAATCATGGTCGCCAGTACCGTCTCGAACCGCAGCATCGAGGACATCTGCAAATCGGCGTCCGAACCGATCTGGTTTCAGCTTTATGTGGAAGACGACCGGAGCGCGGTTCGGGCTCTGATTGAGAGAGCGGAGGCTGCGGGGTGCAAGGCACTTTGTGTAACTGTCGACAACCCACTCCCCTATGCGCGAAACCGGGAGGAACGCGTGCGCGCACTGGCCCCGATGCTTCCTTTCCCAAACTTGGGGATTGAAGCAGGTCCTGGCGGGCGCAGTAGATCTCGCCGGCATTTCAACTGGAATGACCTTTTGTGGATCCAGTCATTTGCCAAGACACCAGTCATTTTGAAGGGCATCCTCAACCCGGATGATGCGGAGGAAGCAGTTCATCGAGGCGTCTCTGCAATCGTTGTTTCCAATCATGGTGGCCGGGTCCTGGATACGGAGCCAGCAACCATCGAGGTACTTCCGGCAGTTGTTGACCGGGTGGCTGGGCGTCTACCGGTCCTTTTCGATAGTGGAATCCGGCGAGGCACTGACGTTTTGAAGGGATTGGCTTGCGGGGCTTCCGCCGTGCTAATCGGCCGTCCGTATATCTATGGGCTTAGTGTCGCTGGGGCGGATGGCGTGCGCGATGTAGTAAATATTCTTAGGGCCGAGTTGGAAGGCGCGATGGCTATGACAGGACGTACTCACCTGACTGAGATTGATCGCTCGGTCTTCTGGAAGTCTCGCGACTTCAGTTCGTAGGGGCTCTCGCTGACAACGTTCCCGGCGAATGAACGCGGCAATAGGTATGTCGTCATAGTCGAGCACTAAGAAATTGCCGAGTGGCTCTCTATAACGGGCAAACCAGAAGCAATTCTCGACTCAGGCTTAACAGTACAAACCGCGTTTCCAACCCAACGGTGGCCAGCGATTCCGAGTTCCGGATGTATCGTCGCCTATCCGGAAGTTTCCCTAATCCCTAAACTC
>PMAD01000017.1 GCA_003152415.1 Acidobacterium sp. | reverse complement strand
TAGCTGCCGGGGTAGTTTGTTTCGCAGAGAAGGAGGATTCTCTGTGAACCAACTACGTCAGCTCATGCTTGAGGAGTTGCATCGTCGCAACTTCGCCGATACCACCATCCGCACATACCTGCACGGTGTTGAGCACTTCAGCCAGTATTTCCGGCGCCGGCCCGATCAGCTTGGTCCGGAGGACATACGCAAGTATCAGGCGGCTCTGTTCACCCAGTTCAGGTTCAGCCCGAACACGGTCATCCTGCGGCTGGCGTCGCTGCGCTTCTTCTACATTCACGTGTTGAAGCGTGGCTGGAGCATCGCCGAGACGCCTTATCCGAAGAAGGTGCGTCACCTTCCCGGGGTACTCAGCCAGGAAGAAGTCGCGCGACTGATCGATGCCGCGGATTCCCCCTTTCATCGCATTCTTCTCATGACGCTCTATGCCACCGGCGCACGCCGCGCAGAAGCGGCCCGCCTGAAGGTCAGCGACATCGACAGCCAGCGGATGGTGGTTCACATTCACGAGGGCAAGGGCGGCAAGGACCGCGACGTCATGCTCAGCCCGAAGCTGCTCGAAGAGTTGCGCGTCTACTGGCGCGGACTGCGGCGCAAGCCAAGGGAGTGGCTCTTTCCCGGCAACCGCTGGCACACGGCAAGCTACCCTGTCACCACCAAGGTCCTCTGGTCTGCCTGCCAGATCGCCGCCGAACGCGCCGGCCTCGACAACAGGCGCATTCATCCCCACACTTTGCGCCATTGTTTCGCGACCCATCTTCTTGAAGCCGGCGCCGACCTGCGCACCATCCAGATCCTGCTCGGCCATCGCGACCTCGAAGTCACTACCGTCTACCTGCATCTGTCCCAACGGCATCTGAGCGCGACCGCCAGCCCGCTCGATGCGCTCACGTTCACTTCACAAGGAGGACAGAAGCACAGTTGAACAACCGGCCTCTCCTGGAGATGGCCGACATTGTTCGCTGTGCGGGACAGTCATTTGTGGAACACAGTCACAGGTGGATGAACTGGCAGCACCAGAAGGTGTTGCTGGCCATCGCGCGTTGCCGCACTGCCGCGCTGGGCGGGCATCGCGACCGCTGCACCGGCTGCGGACATACGAGCACCATCTCATACAACTCCTGCAGAAACAGGCATTGCCCGCGGTGCCAGGGCAACGCGCGCCGGCGCTGGCTCCAGGCGCGTGAGCGGGAACTGCTGCCCACTCGCTATGTCCACGCGGTCTTCACTCTGCCGCGGGAGCTGGCCCCGCTCGCACTCCAGAACAAGCGGCTCATCTATAACCTGCTCTTCCACTCGAGCGCCGAGACCCTGCTCGAAGTCGCCCGCGATCCCCGGCACCTTGGCGCGGAGATCGGTTTCTTCAGCGTGCTCCACAGCTGGAACCAGCGTTTGCAGTTTCACCCTCACATCCACTGCGTAGTTGCAGCCGGCGGCCTCGCGCCGGACCACTCAGGCTGGATCTCCGCCCGACGTTCCTTCTTTCTTCCCATCGGCGTACTGAGCCTTGTCTTCCGCGGCAAGTTTGTCGCTGGGCTTCGCAACGCATTCCATCGTGGCGAGCTCCAGTTCCACGGCAGCCTCGCGCCGCTCGCCCAACCGCGCGCATTCGCCGCCTGGCTGCGGGTGCTGTTCCGCCACCACTGGGTCGTTTATTCCAAGCCGCCCTTCGGCGGACCGGAACATGTGCTGCGTTATCTTGGCGCCTACACGCATCGCGTCGCCATCTCCAACTCCAGACTGCTCGCTCTCTCCGATGGCAACGTCACCTTCCGCTGGCGCGATTCCGCGCATGGCAACAGGAAGAGGCTCATGACCCTGGATGTCGATGAGTTCCTGCGCCGCTTCCTGCTCCATCTGCTGCCGCCGGGATTCGTGCGCATCCGCAACTTCGGATTCCTCGCCAACCGCAACCGCGCTTCGCTCCTGCCGCTGTGCCTGCGACTGCTCGGCGGACCACAGCAAAACACAACTACGCCGGCATCACCGTCCACCGATCAGACCCACTCACTCTGGAATTGTCCAGTCTGCGGCGGAACCATGCGCGTCGTCGAGCGGCTCTCCGCAGCGCAACTCCTGCTTCGCTCTCCGCCTCAACCAGACCGCTGCACAGCATGAAACGCTATTCACATCCTCGGCCCTTGCGCGTGCTTCGGCGCGTTCGCAGATCCCCTGTCTCATCTGTCGCGGATTACTCGGCCGGCTATCTCTTCAGCCCTCCGCTGACACCCCATCGCGGTGTTCTACCGCATCATCCCACCGTCAAAGCGGCACATCCACCCAATTCAGCCGGTGTCTGATCCCTCCGCAACCGCTCAGACCGATTCAAAATACATAGCCCTCCCTATGTGGGCGGCTTCCTTCAAGTCGCTGTATCAGAAGCGCCCCGTCTGGGAGCATGCCGCTGCGCAAGGTTGCGTCGCGGGGCGCTCCAGATACAGCACTAAGACTCGTCGTTACTAACCACGCGGGCCTGCAGTTCGCCTTCCCGGAACTCAAATCTCCACACAACGTCTATGATTATTGAACAGCGTCGAGAGCTGTCTTGTGGGAGAACGCTTCCAGACATTTACTACCCGACTCCGACCGCACCGGATCGCCGTCCTCACGAATTGTGCCGATAAGGATTGGCAGAACACGTGCGTGGCCATCATCGAGTACCTCAGCCAGATCTGGGGCGGATACAACTCCCTTATCGTTCCCACGGACGGGAAGACCATCGACGACGTGTTCTGGGCGATGCTGTCGTCGTTCGACCCGGATGTAATCCTCCGATATCAGAAAACAGGGGCTGATCTAGCGCGAACTAAGCCCGAGGAGCTCGAAAAGATAGTCGCCGCCCGTGTCGAGCTCGGAAGGACGCGAGGTTATGGCACGGATGGAGCGGATTCAATAATCCGCAAGGGCATCGCGGACTCCTTTCTTGAGGAGTTTTCCATTTCTTCCGAGCTGGCCAAGCAACTGCTCATTTGGCTCGCACCGTTTCACTTCGAGAATGAACTGCAGATCAGCTTCATTAGCGCTGGAGCGTCGCCGGGGTACCCGTTTACGAGCGTAGCGGACATCGTGGAATTTGTTCCAAGCCCTGACACCATGTTCGAAATAGGAAACAACCTGCCTCCTGACAGACAAGCTCCGCCCCCGCTCTGGTTGGCAGCGGAGTCGGGAATTGCGACACCTGACTATCAGGCGGCCTTGCAGCCGAGGGGAGTCACATCCGTCCCAAAATTCATGAATACCGAGTCGGACCGCGACATCATTCAATGGGGTATTCAACCCGGATATGCGCTGGGGCCCAATTCGCCGTTTTCGCTTACGAGGTTGGCTCTGACGACTGTTCGCGCGGTGGCCGCACGCCGGCATGCTATACCGTCGATCATCGTCCAAGGCGACACTATTAGCGACTTTTGCCTGTACTACGGTCTTTCACGGCTCCACGGCCGCGCTATTTGGCTGCCCTCGTGGTTTGATCCAGTTCGAGATTCATACCCAGATCGCTTGATGACCGCTGTTGGAAATCTTGACGAAATGGGAAGACGTGAGCATTGCCAACATATGAACGTCGTATCCGCGTCGATCCCGGCTGCAGTTCTGCAAGAAACTGTTGTCAAGCTTCGCGATCACATGACGATGACATCCTTCGCTGTCGAAGATGGCAAGTCTGGAGCGTTCATCCGGAGGATCGTCGAATATCCGTCGAAGGTCTATGTGAAGAAGAACATTGACCAGATCACAACGCACCAG
Organism: Acidobacterium sp.; assembly: GCA_003152415.1. Classification (GTDB taxonomy): domain Bacteria; phylum Acidobacteriota; class Terriglobia; order Terriglobales; family Acidobacteriaceae; genus Palsa-343. The sequence continues at coordinate 1,827 of PMAD01000017.1, read as the reverse complement.
ATCGTGCAAGACAGACTGCCGGGGTTCTTCGAGTCACCGGTCCCCTCTGCTCTCACACGTGTAAACCCGCACATTCATCGATGGCTGGTCGAAATATCGTTCATGAATCATGAGACGCCTCGTCATCCTGCCCTAGGCGACTACCTCGCCTCCGGACGGAATTTGAGCGATGTCCGTGCGGGGCTCGACGGCGTGGCCTTCCAATGCCCAGGAGTGATGGTCAGCGGTGACGATATCGAGCTGCAAATTCTGCGCCTCTCTGTTTATGTTCCCGGCCCGGAGAAAATATTCCGCATCGCGTTAGCGAACTGCGGATATGACTGTGAGGTGTCCGATAAGGGAAGGTATCAGAGCGAGACGATTAATAAGTTTGGTGGGATTGAGGGCGCCGCGCTTGCCGTACGTCACAGCCAGACATCACGGTTGTTAAAGGAGTTCCTCAGCAAGAAGGGACCGACTGATAGGGTGCATGATGAGGGCGTTCTTCTCAGCGACAAGCGCCGCTACCTCAACTTCGCTTGCATCTTGAAATTCCTTCCCGATGAAGCCTTCGCGCGGGAGATCGTTGACGATTACCTTGCCAAAGGTGTGTTCTATCGCGGCTTAGTACTCAAATGCAATCGCTGCTCAGACCTCGCGTGGTTCTCCATCGCTGAGATTACGCAGAACTTCACATGTAGAAGGTGCGGGACGAATCAGCAGTACACCTACCCGAGCTGGCACTATCCGAACGAGCCATCGTGGTTTTACAAGCTGGATGAAATGGTCTATCAAATGCTCCGCCACAACGGCGACGTCACGCTGTTAACCTTGGACGCTCTGAGGCGTGAGTCGAAAGATAGCTTCCAGTTCGCGCCGGAATTGAGTATCAAGCAAAAAGGAGCGGTCAAATCCACTATGGAGGTTGATATTCCCTGCATCATGAGGGGGAAGATGATGGTCGGGGAAGCAAAGAGTGGCGGTTCACTCGCAACCAAAGAACTGACCGCTGCTCAGGCAGCTGTGAAGTATCGTGAATTGGCCGAGCAGCTAGGGGCGCACGGCTCGATTTTCAGCACTTCGATGCCGGAGTGGGATGAAACGACACGCAAGGCCATCGAAGCTGCATTCGCTCGGTATCCGCATTTGAAGGTGTACAGATATACCGCAGCGCAGCTTTAGGATCGACCCATCGACAATGGCCTGGGTTTCATGTTCCTGGGTCGAGCTAGCCGAATGCCCACAAAATAAAACGGGCGTCCTTTGAGAGTCNNCCATGCCGCCGCCGTGGCCGCCGCCTGCGGGGGCTGCGGACCTGGGTTCCGGAATTTCGGAAACCATGGCTTCGGTGGTGAGCATGAGGCCGGCGATCGACGCGGCGTTTTGCAGCGCCGTGCGGGTCACCTTGGTCGGATCGATGACGCCCGCCTTGACCAGGTCTTCGAAGACGTTGGTCTGAGCGTTGTAGCCGAAGTGGGGGTCCTTGCTCTCAAGGATTTTGCCCACGACGACCGCGCCTTCTTCACCGGCGTTGCCGACGATCTGACGGAGAGGCTCTTCGAGCGCGCGGCGAACGATCTGGGCGCCGATCTTCTCATCGCCCTGCAGGACCTTGATGAGCTCTTCGACGTCCTTCTCGCAGCGAACCAGAGCCACGCCGCCGCCGGGGACNNTCCTTCATCTCGGTCTCGGTAGCCGCACCGACCTTGATGACCGCAACGCCGCCGACCAGTTTGGCCAGGCGCTCCTGCAGCTTCTCGCGATCGTAGTCGGAGGTGGTCTTCTCGATCTGGTTGCGGAGTTCTTTCACGCGGCCTTCGATGGCCTTGTGCTCGCCGCGGCCTTCGA
>PMAD01000192.1 GCA_003152415.1 Acidobacterium sp. | reverse complement strand
CGGCAATCTCTACATCGCGGACTACAACAATAACCGCATTCGCAAAGTCACGCCGGACGGGCTGATCTCCACTGTGGCCGGCACGGGAACTGAAGGATACAACGGCGACGGCGGGGCAGCGACGAGCGCCGAGCTATTCCACCCCTATAGCGTCGCCGTGGACGGCAGCGGCAACCTATACATCGCGGACAGCGCGAATAACCGGATTCGCAAGGTGACACCGGCTGGGGCGATTTCGACGGTCGCAGGGAACGGCACTGCAGGATACAGCGGCGATGGCGGCGATGCAACCAGTGCCCAGCTATGGGTTCCGCTGGGCGTTGCCGTGGACAGCAACGGCAATCTTTACATCGCAGGCAACTACAACAACACCATTCGCAAAGTGACCTCAGCCGGGGTGATTTCGACCATCTCACAGGCCTCGGTTGGGTTGATCAATCCTGAGGGTGTCGCCGTGGACAATCTCGGCGGCCTCCTCTATGTGGCCGACACAAACAACAGCCGCGTCCTCGTTATGACTCCAAACGGACAGTTTTCGACCGTCGCCGGCAATGGCTACGGAGCATTTACCGGAGATGGCGGCAATTCGGCTAACGCGCAGCTTGCTTATCCATCTGCAGTCGCCGTTGACGGCGTCGGCAACCTCTACATCGCGGACACCCTCAACTACCGCATCCGGAAGGTGACCTTCTGATTACGACATCCGCCGAACGCTACCTCTCTAAAAGCATCTTCGCCGGCGGCGTCTGACGTCCAGGAACACCTTCCACGCCGCCTTGACCCGGCCGTTCCCGCCCGCACAAATTTCCATCCATCACGGTTGCCCGCGCTTTCTACACTGTGCTACCGTTCCGCCACGAATCCGGAGCCGGTATCCGAAAAGCCCCGCAGGAAACGCGCTCCCCAACCCACGAGGAGAACCACTCATGAACAAGATCAAATTCCTGTCGACGATCCTCGTCGTAGGCGTAGGCGTCAGTCTCGCGGCTTCGGCGCAGACCGCTTCCACCCACGACGACGGCCTCGCCTCGGCCTGCAAAGGGCTGCCCAACCACAACCAGTTACAGACCGCCCTCGCGTCCGCCCGCGCACAATCCAACGGCGGATTCAACCTGGATATGTGGGGAGTCATCGTCAATCGTGATGGCATTGTCTGCGCCGTTGCCTTCACCGGCGTTAATCGAGGCTCGCAGTGGCCCGGCAGCCGCAATATCGCCGCGCAAAAGGCTAACACCGCTAACGCCTTCAGCCTCCCGCAGCTCGCCTTGTCCACCGCCAACTTGTATTCCGCCACGCAGCCAGGGGGCAGCCTCTTCGGCCTTCAGGCCAGCAACCCCATCGATCCCATCGTCGCCTATGGCGGTGATCCCAGAAACTATGGACAGTCGAACGATCCCATGGTCGGCTTCCACATCGGCGGCGTGAACGTCTTCGGCGGCGGCCTCGGCCTTTACAACGCCCAGGGTCAGTTACTCGGCGGTCTTGGCGTCAGCGGCGATTCCTCCTGCGCGGACCACAACATCGCATGGCGCACCCGCCATTCCCTCGCGCTCGATCATGTCCCGGCGGGAGTGAGCGGCGATAACGCCAGGCCCGACAATATCGTTTACGACATTACGAACGCGCCCAACCTTGGCATCGGCGTCAGCGCCGCCGGCTGGGGCCACCCAGTTTGCAGCTCAGCCGCCACAACCATCGCCGGGGAACTACCCGCCATCCCCTGATCGCCGCGGACGAGCGCTCACGGTCGATACCCAAAGGACCCGATCCCAAACGCCTCGCCCTCGCGGGGCGTTTGTCGCCCCAAACAAATGAGACAATGTATCTACGTTGATGATGCGGCGTATAACCCAGACGAACGGGAGCTCGAAATGCGAGCGCAAATGCTGAAGTGGGGCAACAGCCTCGCTGTCCGGATCCCCAAACCCATCGCGGACGAAGCCAAACTCCGCGCCGGCGATGCCCTCGAGATCGAAGTCTCCGCCGAAGGCGCCGTCCACCTTCACCGCGTAGGTAAAATTCCCACTCTCACCGCCCTCGTCTCCCGCATCACTCCGGAAAACCGCTATGAGGAGATCTCCGCCGGCCGGGAACGCGCGAAGGAATCGGTCGAATGGTAGCGTCCTGGGTCCCCGACGCCGGCGACATCGTCTTCCTCGACTTCGACCCGCAGGTCGGCCGCGAGCAGGCCAAGCGCCGCCCGGCGCTGGTCCTCACCGACGTCCGCTACAACCGCGCGAGCGGCCTCGCCGTCGTCTGCCCGCTCGCCAGCAAGCGCAAGCCTTACCCCTTCGCCCTGCCCGTTACCGTGGGAAAAGTGGAAGGCGCCGTTCTGGTCGATCAGCTGAAGAGTCTGGACTGGGCCAGCCGCCGCGCCGAGTTTCACTCAAGAGCCACCTCCGCTCTCCTCACCAAAGTTCGCCAGCACATCGGCGTACTTCTCTCCATTCGCGATCCCCGCGGCGCCTGACGACCGCTGCGCCCCTCAGAGCTGTGCCAAAATCCTGCTGCCATCCCCAGCCCCGCTGCGATACACTGCTGCCCTCATTCTTCCGGCATGATTCCAATCCGCACACACAAGGTCCATCCGCCCATGAAGCCTCTCCGCGTTCTGCCCGCCTGCCTCGCCGTACTCGCGCTGTCCGCAACCCTGCACGCCGCGCCGCTGGCCGCTCAGGCGCCCGACAGTCCAGACCTCGCCGAGGCTCGCAAGTACACCCTCACCATGGATA
>PMAD01000097.1:2523-9418 GCA_003152415.1 Acidobacterium sp. | reverse complement strand
GACGACATCGCCGACGCCTTTGACACGCTTGAGCGCGTCCTTGATGTAAACGTCGAGGTAATTGCTGATGAAGAGGTTGCTGTATTCCCCGTGCTCGGCATAGATGCCCGCGCCGAAGACGAAATTTGTATTGGCTTTGCTGACGACGATGCCGGTCTGATTGACTTCGGCGGGCAAAAGGCCAGAGGCGGAGGAGACACGGTTTTGCACGTCGACGGCGGCAATGTCGAGCGGATAGCCGGTGTTGAAGGTGGTGGTGATGGCGCTGGTGCCATCGTTGGCGCTGGTCGACTGGATGTAGCGCATGCCGGGCACGCCGTTGATGGCTTCTTCCAGCGGGACGGTGACAGCGGACTCAACCTGACTGGAATTGGCGCCGATGTAGGCGCTGGTGACGATGACCTGGGGCGGAGCGAGCTGCGGGTAGAGAGAGATGGGCAGCGAAGGAATGACGACAGCTCCGGCGAGGATGATGAGGAGCGCGCAAACCGTAGCGAAAACCGGGCGGTGTATGAAGAAATCAACCAAGGGTGGCCTCGCAGTTCATCTCTGATCCTGATCTAATTCCGGGTGATGCCAGGGGTGGGCTCAACTGCCGGCGCCCGGTGGAGCGGCGGGCGGTGGTCCGGAGGGCAGAGGCATGACCGGCATCTTGTCCATGAGGAATTGCGTGCCGGAGACGATGACTTTGTCTCCGTTGTTGAGTCCGGCGAGGACGGCGTAGTTGTTGCCCACGGTGTCGCCGAGCGAGATCGCCTGCTGGTGAGCGACGAAATGTCCGCCGCCTGCATCCTGCGCGACGAAGACGAATGCCTGGCCGCCGAGGCGCGTGACCGCGAGCACGGGAACAATGGGCTTGGGGCTCATGCCCCAGACGACGCGCGCTTTCACCAGCTGCTCGTTCCGCAGCAGGGGCGAGCGCACCGGAGCCTTGACCAGAATTCCCTGGAGCTGGTCGTCGACCTGGGGAGAGACGAAGTCGATGGAAGTGTTCTCGACAGGCTTATCGGTACTGTCGACGATCTGGACGCCGAGACCGTTGCGTACCTGTGCGGCGCGCTCGGTGGGGATATAGATATAGGCTTCGAGGTCCTTCTTTTCGTCGACTGTGGTGAGCGTGGTCGTCGATGAGACGTAGTCGCCGATGTGAACGGGAATGTCGCCGACGATGCCTTCGAAGGGCGCGGCGATGCGGTAGTAGGCCAGCTCGCGGTCCTGTTCCTGGCGGGAAGCGGAGCTGGATTCGTAATCGGCTTTGGAGTTGGCATAGGCTTGCTCGGCCTGATCGAGCGCGTCCTTGCTGATGATGCCGGCGGCGAACAGCTTGCGCTGGCGCTCCACCTGCAGCTGGTTGTACTGGTAGACGGCGAGCTTCTGCTGCTCGGTCGCGGCCTGCGAGGCGAGAGTGGCTTCCTGCTTGGCGGGATCGATCTGCATGAGCAGCTGACCGGCGCTGACGTGGTCGCCGGAGTGGACGAGGATCTTCGTAAGATTTCCATCGACCTGCGGGTTGATGGTGGCGGACCGGCGCGACTTGATGGTCGCTACATATTCATCGGCTTGCGCAACCGGGATAGCGGCGACAGTTATGGTCTGCACAGGGAGCGCCTGCATGCCGGCGCCCGGCGGTTGCTGCGGCTGCGCTTTGTTGCAGCCGATGGCTCCGGCGAGCAGCGGCGGCAGCGCGAGGATGGACAGGATGAATGGCGGATTCACAGCGATCTTCACGAAGGGACCTCGAACCAGGGTCGACGACACCGAAATAAAACGATTGAGAAACAACTCAGGATACAGGAATGGCAGGGGGATTTCTGCGTCGACTGTGACGAACCAACCCGGCTGGGCGTTAGATTCTGCGAAGCCAGGCAGAGCTTCAGAAAATGGGAAAAGCGGCGTGAGGAGACAGAAGAATCGAGGGATTGAGGGAGCGTCGGCGCGGAGATGAAAGCGGGCTGTCCGTTTCCGAACAGCCCACTCGATTTTGACTCGGGCTTTTGCTGCGCCCGGTCACGATTCTCATCGGCGAGGAGGAGCGTAGGCTCCCTTCGGTCTTTCTGCCGCTTCCGCAGTGCGTGGGACCGGCTTTGGGTTCCGGCCAATCTTCGGAGGGATTGGCGGATTTGCCCTGACCAGTTTTCCCTGTGAGCAACCCGGAAGCTTAGTCGCCCGCTCTGGTTTCGCCTCCGTAATAGACGGTGCACCATTTGCGATTTCCTCCAGAGGGGCTGCTGTATTCCAGCAGAGGCTCCGAGGGCGAGAACTCAGCTCGAGTCACTCTCCCTGCGCGAGCGTGCGGGTCCCTCAGGACATCGCGCTCGGTTGCCGATTCAGTTGGTTTCGTCCGTACTCTGGACATCCATCCTCCTTCTTCGGGTTTTCAGCGGTACTTATCTGGTGCGATTGCGAAACTGAGCGGCGCGTTGCCATTTTTTGGGCAGAGATGGGCGGATCTCGAGACATTTTGTTGGCGATTTTTCTTTTGATGCTTTATTTGTGCGCCGGAGCTTCGTTGCGGGCGCGGACCTTGAACCAGATCGGTGTGCCTTCAAACCCAAAGGCTGCACGAATTTGGTTCTCGAGGAAGCGCTCGAACGAGAAATGCAGCTTCACGTCGCGGTCGGTGAACAGGACGAAAGTGGGCGGGGCGACAGCGGCCTGGGTCATGTAGAAGATGCGAATGCGTTTCGACATGGGGACGCTGGCGCGCTGGAAATCGATCTTGTCGAGAAAGCGATTCATCTGGCCGGTGGAGACGCGCTTGCGGCGTTCGGCGGCGACGCGGAGAACCGTGTCGAGGACGCGGGGGACGTTGCGGCCTTCAGTGGCGGAGATGAAAAGCACGGGTGCGTAGCTGAGGTACTTGAGGACCGAACGGAGCTGCCGCTCGAAGATGGCGCGGTCGGCAGGCGGCTTGCCATCCGTCCGCCCGCTCGTAACGAGGTCCCACTTATTCACGACGATGATGACGGAGCGGCCACTCTCGTGGGCGTAGCCACCGATCGTGGCGTCAGAGGCAGTCACGCCTTCGGTGGCGTCGAGGACGAGGAGCGCGACGTCGGCGGATTCGAGATGCCGACGGGCCATGACCACGGAGAGCTTCTCCGCCATCAGGTGCGTTTTGCCTTTGCGGCGGATGCCGGCCGTGTCGACGATGCGGAGTTCGTGGCCCTTGTACTCCATCAATTCGTCGACGGCGTCGCGTGTGGTCCCGGCGACAGGCGAAACGATGGCGCGAGCGCTGCCGGTGAGCGCGTTCAACAGCGTGGATTTGCCGACGTTGGGTCGGCCAATGATCGCGACGCGGGTTTCATGCTGCTCGAATGCACCATGGGTTCTATGGAGACTGGCGGTCTCGGGCCCCGGCGGCTGCGCCTCGATCGTGGCGGAGTCAGCCTCGGCTTCCGGGAAAGGCTCTGGTTCGGACTCGGCGGGCGCTGGTTCGGTTTCAGGAAGGACGGCGAAGACTTCGTCGAGGAGTTCGCCGATGTTGAGGCCGTGTTCGGAAGAGATCGCGACGAGATTACGAATGCCCAGCTTGCGGAAATTTTCAGCGGCAGCTTCCATGCTTGCGGTGTCGATTTTGTTCACGGCGAGGAAGAGCGGCTTGCCGGTGCGCTGCAGCAGGCGCGCAAGATCGAGGTCAGGGGCGGCCAGCTCGGTGCGGCCATCGACCACCATGATGATGGCGTCGGCTTCGTCGAGCGCGAAGCGGGCCTGGCGAAAGATTTCCGCGGGTATATGGGCTTCATCGTTCGGGACGATGCCGCCGGTGTCAATCACGCGCGCAGTACGCCCCTGCCAGCTGACTTCGCCGTAGATGCGGTCGCGAGTGATGCCGGGCTCGTCGCCAACGATCGAGCGGCGGCTGCCGGTGAGCCGGTTGAACAGCGTCGATTTGCCGACGTTAGGCCGGCCGACAATGGCCAGAACTGCTTCGCGCGGAGGAACTGGCCGTTCAGGCGGGCGTGCTTTCACCGCAAAAGACTCAGGGGTTCGTTTTGGGTCCTCTTCTATAAACGTAGAGTGAGTCTCGCGTTGGATGGGGCGGCGATCGTTGCCTGCGTAGGGCGACGGACGGGAAGCGGTATTGGATTTGCGGGCAGCTCGGGGGCGGCCGCGTTCCTCAGCGCGTGGTCGGGTTTCTTTTGGCTGGCCTGCTTTTTCAGGCGCGGGAGCGTGTCCGCGGCGAATGGCTTTCCACTTTGCCTGGACTTTGCGCTTCGTTTTCTTTGCGCCTTCGCGGTTGCGCTTGACGGGTTTCAAGGGTGGCTCACCTATGGGGAATGCGGCGGATTCCGGACGCAGGGAGCCGGGCGGGCACGCTTGTCCATTATAGGGAGCAGCGAGCTAAGGTGGCGCTAGCTGACCGTCTCGGCGCTGTACCGCGCGATCAGTCCGGTGCGGACCGCATGACGGTAGACGCCCGTGAACGCACGGGCCATTCCTAACAGATACACAACCGCCAGAACGCCGCCGATCAGCAGCGGCGTGACGGCCATCGCGTGCGCGGCTTGCGGCGACCCGCCGGTTTGCCTGCTGAGAATCTGGCGCATGCCCTCGAAGACATAGCTGGGCGGAATGATGCGAGCCAGCCACTGCATCCAGTGGGGCAGCGTGGAGAGCGGATAGAAGACGCAGGCCAGCGGCGAGATGAATGCCGGAATGGGCCAGATAAACCATTCCGCCGCGGGGCCAAAGCGCAAAACGAGCGCGCTGCCAAAGATGCCGAGGGAGATTCCAAACAAGAAAAGCACGAGCAGAAACGCCCCGAGCATCGCGCCATAGACGAAAAACGACAGGCCGAAGACGAGGGTGGCGAGCGCGACCATCACGACCAGTCCGATGGCGCTGGTGGCGATCGAGGCGAGCACGAGGCCGCCGAGGTATTCCGACACGGAGAGCGGCGAGGCGAAAAGGTTCAGGAAGTTGCGCGACCAGACGTCTTCGAGGAAGGCGGTGGTGATGCCCTGCATGACGCGCGCCATGAAATCCCAGAGGAGAACCGCGCCGAGCATGGCGGGCACAAAGTTGAAGCGCGCGCCGGAGACCGAGTTGAGGTAACGGGTGATGAATCCCCAGAGGATGATGTCGATGGCGACCCAGGAGAAGAGCGGCACAACGCGGGCGGGCGAGCCGCGCAGCAGATAGTACTGCCGCAGGAGCAGAGCGGAGGTGCGCCGGAAGAAGACGGGCATCACGCCTCCTCCTGCAGGTTACGAATGGTGAGGGGCTCGCGGGCGACGGCGACGAAAAGGTCTTCGAGGGTCTGGTGGCCGTTGTCGGCGGGAAGCGTCCGTGGATCGCCTTCGAGAAGAATCTTGCCGTGCGAAAGAAACAGCACGCGGTGGCAGACTTCGGCGACCTCGATCATGTTATGCGAGGTCCAGAGGACGCCGACGCCGGTGCGTTCGGCGAGCTGGCGGATGCTGGCGCGAATTTCGCGGGCGATGGAGGGATCGAGGGACGCGGTGGGCTCGTCGAGCAGCAGCAGGCGCGGCTGGTTGAGCATCGCTTTGGCGAGGGCGACGCGGGTTTGCTCGCCGGAGGAGAGGACGCCGCATTTGGTGTTGCGAAAACGCAGGAGGTCGAAGTCAGCCAGGATGGTTTCGATGCGGTCGCGCAGATGCGGCACCACGTAGAGCATGCCGAAGACGCGGAGGTTCTGCGCGACAGTGAGATTGCCGGGCAGGGGCGCGTAGACAGCGGCGAAGTTGGTACGGCCGAGCGCCTGGCGGCGGCGCTTGGCCAAGTCGCAGCCGTCGATGACGATGGATCCGGAGGTCGGCTCGAGGACCCCCAGGATCATGTTGATGGTGGTTGTCTTGCCGGCGCCGTTGGGGCCGAGGAGCCCGAGGATTTCATGAGTTCCGACGGCGAAGGAAAGACCGTCGACGGCAACGATGGTGCCGTACTGCTTGCAGAGATGAGAGACCGAGAGGATGGGAGCGGACATCAACGTACAGGGTAACGGAAGAGCGTTCAGCGCTCAGCGTTCCGCGTTCAGAAACAACCCCGCCCCTCCACCCCTGATCCCGGTGCGCGAAAGCCGCGCACCAGGATCAGGCACCCGCTATTGGGGACCGAGATACAGCACGTGGACGTAGATGCCGAGGCGGACGTTGTAGGCGAGATACCAGCCTGGGTCGTCGGGATCGGGATAGAGGACGACATCGTCGGAGTCCCAGAGCCAGCCGTCGCAATAGGCGATGTCGGCGGGCGCGACGCTGAAGTAGAAGCCGCCAAACCAGAAGCGGGAAGGACCACCGCCGCCGATCCGCCAGACCTGGCCTGCGCCGGTGGGGCCAGGGAAACGACCATGCTCCCAGGGGTGGTCGAGGCGGTAGGCCGCGGGATTGGAGACGTGGCCGACCCAGGCTCCCGTGGCGGTGTGAACGTGGGGTGCGGTGGGGTGACCGGGCTGGTCGGGCTTGCCGCCGGTGGGCAGCGGGGTGTGAGTGGTAGGACCCTTGGGGGGAATGTATCCGCCGCCGACCGCGGGTCTGACGGGGTGGGCGGGTCCAACGGGTGCGGGACGCGCGGCTGGGCCAGGATGTTCAGCTGGGCGCTGAGCCCGGGCGGGGAGCGCGAAAACAGAAAACGCGAGAACGGTGAAAATTGCCGTGGGGCCAATAAGTCTTTTCATAATTCCTCCTGGAACTGCTCGGATCGAAAAAGAGCCGTTGCGGCAAACGCTCATCGCCGCAGGAGCCGGGTGGCCGCAGGATCGCGGGGGAGAGCAATTCGCGGCACGCTCATAATACATGCGCCGGATGAGGCTCGGGTTGCTTGACGCCTATGATTCGGCAACGTCCAGAAAATCCCAGGAAACCATAACTTCTGCACCTAGGTCTTCGGCGATCCGAACCGCCGCGCGCTCGACCTGCTGCATCAGTCC
>PMAD01000097.1:0-2471 GCA_003152415.1 Acidobacterium sp. | reverse complement strand
ATGCGAAGCTCAAGGAACATGGCGGCGATGGGCATGGGAGATTCATCTTACCTGGAAATCCGGCTTGCACCACGATCCTGCCGCCAATACCCGGTTCATGGCAGCTGCCCGCGGGCGAGGGGGTGTGCACTTTTGACCGCGTTTGCGGCCGTCGCGGGCCAGTGCCCCCTGGAATCAGGCGCCGGAGTGGGCTGCGTTTTTGAATACGGTCGAATTCGACCTGGCGTAGCCATCTCATGCCGCGACTTCCACATCCCACCCGATGGTGAGGCCAATAGCCACACCTTTGTCTTCATGATGAAGAGGAACGGGAGATTTGGGGATATGAAGAGACTTTGGATTCTGGGTATTGTCCTTGCAAGCTGCGGTTGGCTCTCTGCGCAGGAAATGAATCCGACCGCGACGGACCACTGGCCGCAGAAGGCCGGGCAACAGCCGGACGGACAGACGGACGCTGGGATTCCGGTCTACAAGATCACTGTGGTGGCGCGGGATATTCCGGCGATCAACTACTTTCATCGCAGCGGCGCGACGAAGATTGGATTTGAAGGAACGCCTCTGTTGCCGCTGGCCAAGGGCACTGCGGAAGTGAACAGCCTGAACGGGCGGACCGAGATCAAGGCTCACTTCGAAGGCCTGGGGCCGGCGAACGGCTTCGGCATTGAGTACCTGACCTATGTGCTGTGGGCGATCACGCCGGAAGGGCGGCCTGTGAATCTGGGCGAAGTGCTGTGGACCCACGGTCACGCGGACACGATGGTGACGACGAATCTGCAGTCGTTCGGGCTGATCCTGACGGCGGAGCCGTATTTCGCGGTCACCATGCCGAGCGATCTGGTGGTGATGCAGAACTACGTGTTGCAGGATAAGACGACCGGAGTGCTGGAGGCCATTAACGCCCATTACAGTCTGCTGCCGCGCGGCGCATATACGGATACCGCGGGCCGGCATACGGTGCTGCATCCGATTACGCGCGATGACCGTTCGCCGCTGGAACTGTACGAGGCGATCAATGCGGTGCAGATTGCCGAGGCTGCGGGCGCGGATCAATACGCGGCCGAGAGCATGGCGAATGCGAAACAGGATCTCCAGAATGCGCAATCGATGGACATCCACCAGAAAGAAATGAAGCAGGAAATCACCTACGCGCGCGAGGCGGTGCAGACGGCGGAGGATTCGCGCCTGATTACCATCCGCAAGATCAAGGCCGGAGACGACGCAGCCGAGAGAGCGCGGATCGAAGCGGCGCGGAAGCAGGCGCAGGACGAGGCACAGCAATCGGCTTTAGCGGCGCAGCAGGCGCAGGATCAGCAGGCTCAGGCCCAGGCCCAGGCAGCGGCGGCGCAGCAGCAGGCGGATGCGGCGCAGCAGCAGGCGAATGCGGCGCAGCAACAGGAAGCGCGGGCTCAGGCCGATGCTGCCAAAGCGCGTGCGGAACAGCAGGCGGCGGAACAGGCTGCGGCCCAGGCCGCGCAGCAGACGCAGGAGATGCGGGAGAAGCTGCGGCTGCAACTGAATACGGTTCTGCAGACCCAGGAGACGGCGCGCGGACTGATTGTGAACATGTCCGACGTTCTCTTCGCGTTCAACAAATACCAGCTGAAGCCGGACGCTCAGGTCAAGCTGGCGAGGGTCTCCGGCATTCTGGCCACCTATCCGAACCTGACCTTGCAGGTGGAAGGCTACACCGACAATATTGGGTCGGAGGACTACAACCTGAAGCTCTCGGAAGAGCGTGCGACGACCGTGCAGGCGTTCCTGATCTCGCAGGGCGTGCAGCCGGGAAACATTTCGTCGCAGGGATACGGGAAAGCCGATCCGGTGGCGGATAACGCGACGAATTCCGGGCGAGCGGAAAACCGCCGTGTGGAACTGGTGGTATCCGGCCAGTCGATTGGGGTTCAGGAACGGGCCCCGGCGACATCGAGTGTCCAACCAATGCGTGCTCCTCAGCCGGCGCCCGTGCAGAACAACAATGCGACGGGGGTGGTGAACGAGCCGCCGCAATAGGGGACTTGCCGTCCGGGCGGACGCAGAAAACCGCGAAAGCCAAACCGGAGAGGCCGCCTGCGGGCGGCCTTTTCGCTGGATGGAAGCACGGGGTCGGGCGGTCTGGAAAATAATTTCCGACAATCACTTGTATATCACAAGTGATCTTTGCTAGCTTAGCGGACGTGCCCGGAAAAGCCATGGTGAAGCGTCGATCCGGCTGCCCTGTGAACATCTCCCTCGAAGTCTTTGGGGACCGGTGGTCGCTGCTGATCGTGCGCGACCTGATGGTGCGGGGATTCACGACCTTTCAGGATTTTGTCGAGTCGGGAGAGGGAATTGCGACGAACATCCTCGCCGACCGGCTGCGACGGCTGCAGCGGTCCGGGGTCGTGACCGGCGAGAAGGACGAGAACGACGGGCGGCGGGTTCTCTACCGGCTTACGGAAAAGGGCATCGATCTGGCGCCGGTGATGCTGGAG